>JANLYY010000082.1:0-12303 GCA_031365885.1 Polaromonas sp.
TGAAAGCGGCCGGCGTCAGGCGCCTGCTGCTGGTGGGCGGCGCCGGCAGCCTGTTGGTGGCGCCCGACCTGCAACTGGTGGACACGCCGCAGTTTCCGGCCGAGTACAAGCAGGGCGCGCTGGCGGCACGCGAAGCCCTCAACCGTATCAAAGGGGAAACCACGCTGGACTGGAGCTTTGTCTCGCCCCCGATTGGCCTGGCACCGGGCGTGCGCACGGGTCAATACCGGCTCGGCGCCGACGAGCTGCTACCCGGCCAGGGCGAGCAGCCGGCCGGTATTTCGGTGCCGGACCTGGCCGTGGCCATTGTCGATGAGATCGAGCAGCCGAAGCACCTGCAGCGCCGCTTTACCGTGGCGAATTAGGGAAGATCAAAGAGAAACAGGCCTCCAGCCGATACACAATGGTCGCATGCAGCTATCAAAAAGATAGCTATACGCCCCGGGCCGCCTGCAGCACATCGCGCGTCTTGATCGCTTCGCGGCGGGCCGCTTCGGTGTAATCGTCGCCCGAGGAGGCATACAGAATCGCGCGCGAGGAGTTCACGATGATGGGCGCGTCCGGCCGCCAGCCGGCCTTGACCGTCGCCACCGCATCGCCGCCCTGCGCGCCGACGCCGGGAATCAGCAGCGGCAAGGTCGGCGCCACGCTGCGCACGCGCTCGATTTCTGCCGGGTAGGTGGCACCGACCACCAGGCCGAGCTGGCCGTTGAGGTTCCACGGGCCTTGCGCCAGCCGAGCCACATGTTCATACAGCAGCGGCTGGCCATCGACCGAGGCCCGCCGCTGGTTCTGCAAATCGTCGCCGCCGGGATTCGAAGTGCGGCACAGCAAGAACGCGCCCTTGCCGGGGTACTTGAGATACGGCTCGATGGAATCGAAGCCCATGAAGGGCGACAGCGTGACCGCGTCGGCGCCGTAGCGCTCGAAGGCCTCGATGGCGTACTGGCTGGCGGTGCTGCCGATGTCGCCGCGCTTGGCGTCGAGGATGACGGGGACGTGCGGTGCGGTGCTGCGCATGTGGGCCATCAGGCGCTCTAACTGGCCCTCGGCGCGGTGCGCGGCGAAGTAGGCGATTTGCGGCTTGAAAGCGACGACCAGATCGGCCGTGGCATCCACCATGGCGGCGCAAAAATCATAGATCTTGCTGGCATCACCGTTGAATTTTTCGGGGAAGCGGCTGGGCTCCGGGTCCAGGCCCACGCAGAGCATGGACTGGTTTTGCGCGGCAGAGGCGCTCAGCATCTCAAGAAAAGTCATGGCACCTATTTTACGGGGAGCACCATGATAAAAGCCGTCTTCGACAGAGCCCCCAGCGTCATGGACAGGCCGTTGGAGCCGAGGTTGGTCTGCCCTCGGTCAAAGTGCCTGTGGATCACGCTTTTCAAATCTCTGTCGATAGCCCCTTGGAGTGAACGGTTGAAAAAAACTGGCCGGCGCTTTGCGGCAGCGCCGGGAGCCGTGTTGATGCTTATCTCTGCAGCAATTTTCAGGCCATGAAGCCCAGGTTGGTCGGATAGTCCACGCCGCCGAAGCGGTTCAGGTTCGGCAAAACGCTGCCCATCTCGCTGTCGGCCACGCCAAACCATTTCGCCAGCGTAGCGGCGTACTGGTCCACCGAGGTGGTAGGCAACAAGCGGCCCTGACCGACGTGGTCCTGGTCTTCCGGTGCGCCGGTGTTGCCCACGCCCATGCCGGGCGCCTTGCCATAAAAAGTCTTGCCTTTGACGGCGCCGCCGACGATGAAATGGTGGTTGCCCCAGCCATGGTCGGAGCCGTCGCCGTTGGACGACAGCGTGCGGCCGAAGTCCGAGGCCGTGAAGGCCGTCACGCTTTGATCGACGCCCAAATTGACGGTGGTTTTATGAAACGCTGTCAGCGCGTCGCTCACGCGGGTCATGTTGGTGACATGGTTGGTCAGCAGGTTGTCGTGCAGATCAAAGCCACCCATCGAGACAAAAAACACCTGCCGCTTTGCGCCCAGGCTGCTGCGCGCCGCGATCAGCCGCGCCACCATTTTTAGCTGCAAGGCCAGCGGGTTGTTGGCCGGCGGACTGGTCAGCGCGTTGATCTCGGCGAACTCGGTTCCGGTTGCCAGCGCCGCGCCTGAACCAATGCCAGCGCTGACAGCAACTTCCGACGCAATCGCGCGTCGGGTCACCGTGTTGTATTCGTTCTCCAGCACATTGCCGCGCGCCTGCTGCGTCAGCGTCAGCATGGCGTCCTTGACCAGGCTGGAGCCGTAGGTGCGGGCGTCCGACGCGCTGCGAATCTTTACCGCACCGCCGGTGCTGACCTGGTAGGCCAGCGCCGAATCACCGGCCAGGAAAACGGCGTTGCCGGTGACAGAGATGCAGGTGAAAAGCGAATTGCTGTTTGACGCCATAGCCAGGTCGCCGACATTGCCGCCCCAGCCGATGGTCGAGCCTTCGGGTGAGGACGACTGCCACACCGATTGCTGATCGTTGTGCGAAAACAGCTTGGGCGGAAGCGGATACAGCGTGCGGTTGCTGCCCTGATACTGCGCTTTGGTGAGCGGCGCGACGAGTGGGCCGACATTGAGCTGCACCGCTGCCTGACCGGCATTGAACAAACCGGCCAGCCCGGTCATCGACGGATGCAGTGCGTACTGCCGGCCATCGGCCAGCACGGCGGCGGAGTTGAGCACGGTGGGTGTCAGCGATGCCTTGGCCAGCGCGATCCCGCCAGCTGTCTGGCCTGCGCCACCGCCGCGAATAGTGCTGTATTTGTTGTAGGTCGGGTCGTCATACGCCACCACGGTGTTGGCGTAGTCGTTGCCGCCGTACAGGAACACGCAGACCAGCGCCTTGTAGTCGCCAGGTGCGTTGAAAGCGGCGGCCTCGCCGATGGCGGCCAGATTCAAGGCAGTTGGCAGCGCGGTGCCGGCCAGCGCCAGCTGCATCGAACGGCGCAAAAACGCGCGCCGTGAATTCGCTTGGGGATCGATTAAAAACATGTGCTTATTCCTGATGGTGGCGGGGCTCAGCGCTGAACCAGGTAGTCGGCAGAAGCCATGACCAGCAGCACGCCGGCGGCGACGCGATCGAGCTTTTGTGCGGCGCTGCTGGACGCGGTCACGGGCGTACCATTGAGTGCGGCAATGATCAGATTCTGGTTGGCGGCCGACATCTGGCCGGCGCACAAGATCAGGTTCAAGCGCCGCACCAGCGCGGCAGCGTCGCTCACCAGCGCGAGTTCGCTGGTATAGCTGGCTGTGATGTCGATGATGTAGTTGCGATAGGCCGCCTGCGGCACACTGGGCTCCGGGCACCGGATTCCGTCGCGGATCACGCCCTGCATGAAATTGAGGTAGCCGCCGACCGTGGTTTCATTGACCAGCTGGAACTCGGGCGCAGGCGCCTTGGCCCTGGCCAGCGCAGTGTTGGGCGGCACAAAACCGGGGCGAAAAAAGTTGAACACCGAAGGCGAACGCAGCGGGCTTTGCCCCAGCTTGTCGGCAGCGCCGTTGGTGTCAAACATCTTCCACGAACCGGCTGCCGAACCGATGCCGAAACTGCGGCCCCACTGCACCAGGCGCAGCATCGGTTCGCGCAGTTTGCCGTAGGCGGGCTCGGTCACTTTCGCCGGATTGCGGGCATCGTCATCCAGCAAAATCGCGGTCCACACGGCCTTCAAATCGCCGCGCACACCAGCGCCGTTGTTAGCGAAAGCAGCAGACACACGACCTACATAGGCCGGACTTGGGTTGCTGGTCACCAGGCGCTGAATCATCTGCCGGGCGAAAAACGGCGCGGTGTTCGGGTGATTGAACAGCGTGTCCAGCGCGATCTTCAGCGCTACCGGGCCGGGTGTGTTGGCAGGAATCGTCGTACCCAGAAATGTCGCTGCCAGCATGGAATGCCGCGCGGCGTCGAACTTCATTGGCTTGCTGGCGTAGTCGCGGCTTTCGATGGTGTAGGTCTCTGGCGTGCCGGTGTCGTTTACAGGGGTAATGCGAATGCCGTCCGATGTATCGAAGTCATAACCGGTGAATACGCGGGCGATGTTGCTGACGTCGTCTTGCGTGTAGCTCTCCAGCCGGGCGCCATTGGCGCCGGTTTTCTCCGTGCCGTCGGCGTTCAGCTGTACCAGGCCGATGGAAAAAAGCTGCATCACCTCGCGGCCATAGTTTTCGTCGGGCACGCGGCCCGAGCTGTTTTCCTTCTGGTTGCCTTTGGTGTTGAGGAAGTAACCCATCGCCGGGTTCAAGGTGATGTCTTCAAGCAGCTGGCGGTAATTGCCAAACGCGTTTTTGACCAGCGTGTCCCAGTAATGGGTGATGGCGTGGCTTCGCCAGTTGAATTCGGCCGTTTGCAACGACACGACAAAAAATTCGGACAGCGCCAGCGCGATGCGCTTTCGCGTCGGGTCGGGCGCGGTGAATAGCTGATGCCAGACCATGAAGTCGGCCGGGTAATCAGCGAAAAAATAACGATTCGTATCAGCCGCCCCGTAGCCGCGCTGCTCCAGCCAGTCCCAGCCGGTCTGGCCTTGCGGGGTGGCGAATTCCTGCTGCAGTTGGGTCGCAAAGCTGGCACTGCGCACTGCGCTCAAACCAGCGTCGGTCACAGCAAACTGGCTCTGCATCAAAAAGCGGGCGGCTTCTTCGTCGGATTGCGCTTTCGGGTGGTTGTTGAAGCCCGGTGCAGCCTGAGGCTCGCTGGTGCTGCCCGCCACGACGCTTCCCGTTCCGCTTCCGCCGCCACCGCAGGCCGCCAGCAGGGCTGCAGCCAATGAAGACGCGCTGGAAAAAGCAGTTTGAGCCGTTTTTGAGGCTGCCGCTGTCGGGTTTTGGGCGACTGACCGCTCTGATCCAGCGACAGCACCCCGGTCATCCGCCGACACGTCAATCGTCTCATCAACATGCATTCGCGAGCTCCATCCTGTAAGCAAGTCATCACTGATTTGTCAGACAGTGCGCAATCGGCGTGCCCAGACAGCGGGTACTTTCAATCAGTTACGCTAAAGTACAAATTGAAATTTATCGCCGTCAATGCAGTCTGAACGGCGCGGGTCAATCGAGCTTCGCCAGGATGATTTAACCGCCGCTGATATCGTTTCGCCGAAAAACGACAGAGTCGAGTGACACGATTGTCAGACATCACCTACAAATTTGATCGACGCTTTCTGACTGCGGAATTATTTTCGGGCGCGGGCCAGTGTCTGCAGTCAGGCCGAAATGACTAAAGCGCCGGCTTGACAAGTTCCATCGCCAGGCACAGGTCTTCCCAGGCCTTGGCTTTGTCCTGCGGGCTGCGCAGCAACACGGCGGCGTCATAGGTGACCACGGTTTTTACACCATGGAGCAGGTGTACCTGCCCGCGCAGCTTGCCTAGCGGCTCACCACTTTGCAGCACGGCCTGCGCGGCAAGACGGCCCATCACCACCATCACATCAGGGCGCGTCTGCGCGATCAGCGCTGCCACTTCGGCCGCCAGTTCATTGGGTAAGGCAGCCGGACTGACGCCACCAGCCGCCAGCCGCGCCAGCGGCGCCAGCAGAACCGTGCCGGCTTCACCGGGCTGACCTGACTTGTGCAGTCTGGCGGCGCGCAGCATGTTGCCCAGCAGCCTGCCGACCTCGCCTTCAAAAGGATCAAACACCGGTTTTCGCAGGCTAGACGCCGGGGTCTCGCCCAGCAGCAGCCAGCGCGGGCCTGCCGCAGCGCCTTCGGCTGGCGCTGCGGCGTTGGCATACAGCCGCTGGGCCGCGCCAAGCTGCCAGCCTGGCGCTGGGGTGCTGGCAGCGACACGGTCGGGCGCAGATGGTGCGCTTTGCCGTGCGGGTGGCGGTGTCGGTCTGGTTGCCGTCGGATTGGCAGTCGAGAACGCCGTTTTCACCGCGACATTTACGTCATTTATGCCGCTAGCCCCCGTATTACGTGAGTAAGAAGCTATTGAATCAATAGCAGTTACTGATGCGCCAGATGCTGCTGCGGGGGCAGGCTGCACAGCCGCCGGTGGCAACCACAGGCGCACGCCCATCTCGCGCAGCATCGCCAGCCGGCGATTGTCCAGGGCCAGGCTCATCACAACGCCAGACTCATCACGACGGCGTCTTCACGCTCGCCATCGCCAGCCGGGTAATAGAGCTTGCGCAGGCCGACTTCACGGAAACCGTAGCGGGCGTAAATGGCTCGGGCGCGCGCATTGCTGGGCCGCACTTCCAGCCACACCCACAACGCGCCTTGCCCGCGCGCCCACAGCACCACGGCGTCGAGCATCACATGTGCCCAGCCCTGGCGCTGGTGCATGGGTGCCACCGTGATGTTGAGCAGATGCACTTCTTCAAAACCCCGCATCGCGACGAAATAGCCGATCAATTCCGCCGACGGCGGCGCGCCGCCAGTGAGCATCTGCGCCTGGTAGCCGGCCTTGATCGAGTCCAGAAAATTACCCGACGACCACGGGTGCGTATAAGCGCTTTGTTCGATGCGCGTGACCACGTCCAGCCAGGCGCTGGTCATGGGTTGGAACTGCGCCTCCAGATGAGGCAGCGCGTCAGGTGGTTTTAAAACGGCGCTCATACGAAGAGGGATTGCAACTTAAATGCCAGTGTGGGTAGCCGCCAGCGCTTTGGCTGCGGCCCGTTCGTCGGTGGTGAACGCTACTTTATCGCGAACATACAAAGGCAGCGCAAGCGATGCATCAACACACTGCCCGGCGGCAGCCATTGCCGGGGCCAGTCGCAGCAAGGCCGTGGCCGTCGGCAGCGCAGAAATGTGCGGAACGCCGACCAGCGCGGCGGCCAGGCGCTGCGCATAGACCTCAAACACATTGCCGGCCAGCAGCTGCGGGCCCGGCACGCGCAGCCGGTAGTCCGCCAGATTTTCCGGTCGAATCAGCTCGCGGCCCCCGGTTTTCGACCACAAGCCGCTATTGAATTCATAGCTCTGAACATACATTTCGTCCATGCGGGCGTCGAGCAAGGCGGTGACGCGCAGGGTACTGGCGCTTGGTGCGTTGTTCGCCCCTCTTTCTCCCTCTCCCTCTGGGAGAGGGCAGGGGTGAGGGCCTCCCCGCATTTGAAACCGCGCCTCCTCCGCCACCGCCATCAGCGTGTCAATCGGCAGCACCGGCATGCCAGCCCCATTGCGCGCGCCAAAGGCCAGCCCCTGCGCCACCGCGCACGCCGTGCGCAGGCCGGTGAACGAACCCGGGCCGCGGCCAAACGCAATCGCGTCCAGCTCGCCGAGTTGCAGACCGGCCTCGGTCAGCAGGCCCAGGATCGCCGGAATCAGCGTGCTGGACGCCTGCGCGCCGCCCACGCCACTGTGCTGCCACACGCGCTCGCCGTTGGTCAGCGCAATCGACAGGCGGTCGGTGCTGGTGTCGAAGGCCAGGAATCGGGTGGCTGTTTTCAGGGTTTCAGACATTGCTAAAGTTTTTTAGGGATCAAATCAGGCTGAAGCCCCCGTATTACGTGCGCAGGCAGCTATTAAAATCATAGTGACTAGAAAGCTGCTGCAGGTCGGTAGCGCGCGTGCAGCCCGCCCGTGACGGGCGTTGCGCCATTATCCCGCCCTGCCCTGGCGCCTGTTGGCAACCGATAATCCGCGCATGCCTGCCACGCCTCTTCCCGCTCCGAATTCACCCCAACGGCCGCCAACAAAGACCCGCTTCGCCGCCGGGCTGCTGGCAGCTTTCACCGTTTGTGTTGTCCTCACCAGTCTGACGTGTACCGGTGCCGCAGCCCAAACCAGCGCCCAAAACCTGCCGCCCGAAGTCGATGCCGCGCTGGCCCGCGCCAGGGTGCCGCGCGAAGCCCTGGCCGCCATCGTGATCGACGCCGCACCGGCCCTCAACGGCAAAACCGCGCCGCTGCTGGCGTACCGCGCCAACGCGCCGGTTAACCCCGCGTCGGTCATGAAGCTGGTCACCACTTATGCTGGCATCGAGCTGCTAGGGCCGGCCTACACCTGGAACACGCCAGTCTATGTTGATGGCACCATCAAAGACGGCGTGCTGCAGGGCAACCTGATCATTCAGGGTCGGGGTGACCCGAAGCTGGTCATCGAGCGGCTGTGGCTGCTGCTGCGCCGCGTGCAGGGTCTGGGCATCAAGACCATCAGCGGCGATATTTTTCTGGACCGCAGCGCCTTTGCCGCCGCGCCGCACAATCCAGCCGACTTTGACAACGAACCCTTTCGCCCCTACAACGCCGCGCCCGACGCGCTGCTGATCAACTACAAATCAGTCGTCATGACGTTTGCGCCCAACCCCGGCGCGGGCGTGGCCCACATCAACTACGACCCGCCGCTGGCCAACGTCAACATGCAGCCCATCGTGCCGCTGTCGGCCGGCACGGGCGCGTCGTTGTCGGAATGCGGCGACTACCGCAGCGTGCTGAAGGCCGATTTTTCGGATGCGTTTCGCATGAGCTTCGCCGGCACCTACCCGGCCGGCTGCGGCGAAAAAGTCTGGGCTGTGGCGTACGCCGACCCGGCCAGCTACGCCGAACGCGCGGTACAAGGCCTGTGGCAAGACATGGGCGGCAAACTGGTTGGCCGCGTTCGCGAAGGCCGCGCGCCCACCGGCTTGCGCCCGGTGTTTGAAGCCGCATCACCGACCCTGGCCGAAGTGATTCGCGACATCAACAAATTCAGCAACAACGTGATGGCGCAGCAACTGTTTTTTACCTTCAGCCTGCCGCAAGCCGGCGGCGCACGCCTCGCTAATACCAACACAGCTACGCAGTCGCCGGCCAGCAAGGAAGCATCACGCGAGGTGCTGCGCAGCTGGTGGCAGCAGCGCTTCGGCGCGCAAGACATGCCGGTGTTCGACAACGGCTCTGGCCTGTCGCGCGCCGAACGCATCACGCCGCAAGGCCTGGCCCGCATGCTGCAAACCGCCTATGTGTCGGGCGCCATGCCCGAGCTGATGGCGTCATTGCCGATCACCGGCGTTGACGGCACGCTGCGCAATAACAAGTCGCGCGTGTCGCAGGGCTGGGCGCATTTGAAGTCCGGCTCGCTGAATGAAGCCACCGCGCTGGCGGGCTACGTGCATGCGCCCAGTGGACGCCGCCTGGTCGTCGTCGCCGTCGTCAACCATCCGAATGCATCCGCCGCGCGGCCCGCGCTGGACGCGCTGGTGGACTGGGCCGTGAAAGAAGGCAGCCGATGATGACCGATTTAATTTTTATCACCTCGTGGGCCGACATCGTCGGCTCGCTCGCCGCCATCCTCACCACGGTGAGCTTTTTTCCACAAGCCTGGCACAGCTTCAAAACCCGAGACGTCAGCGGCGTGTCACTCGGCATGTACAGCGTGTTCACGGTCGGCGTAGCGCTGTGGCTGGTGTATGGCTTGCTGTTGCGGGCGTGGCCGATTGTGGTGGCGAATGTGATTACGCTGGGGTTGGCTGTGGCTATATTGGGGATGAAGGTGGTGTTTGGGCGGGTGGGGCGGTAGCGCCCAAAAGGTACGCTCTGTTAACTGGCTGTCTGATTTAATGATCCATCAAGATCGGCTGCGATTTTTGTTATCTACTGGGCTGAAGCGCTTTGACAGGTATTCTCGAAAGAAACTGAGCGTGGTTATGTCTCGCGGCTTTTTCGGTATGACCTGCCGTAATCACAACAAAAATATTTTTTGTATTTAGGAGATCCTCATTGAGCCCATCGGACTACGCAATTCACCCTATCCGCGAGCTGTTGGAACGTCTCGACGGCGTCATGCACTCGACCAGGCTCACTGATCCAGTTGCACTAGCGTCCGACATCCCTGCTGCCGCCCTTCAGTCTGTGACGGCAATTCTGGGGGCGGTGCGAGCACTGATGGAGCGCACGCCGCCTCAGTTGGTAAGCTCACACGGGTTGTCTCAACTGCAAAATGCATTCCAAGCAGTCTTTAATGAGCTATCCGCTTTTCAATCGAACAACAATATCGGACATCTTCAAAACGCAAGAGCGCAGGTCGAACAAAGTGTGATGCCCCAGCTCTGGACATTTGGTCCAATCGGTGCCGAGTCCGACCTAAAACCTCTTTCTGAGGTTATAAGTCAACTCACAAAGGCCTCGTCCGAATCAATACAGCAACTTATAAAGCAGCGCGACAATTACTCTATTCGCATTGCAGAAGTAACTCAGCAACTGAAAAATGCCGACGATAGCCTGGAAAGACTGTCAGAGGCAGTTGCCAAACAGAAAGTTGAGGCGGCATCAGTCATAGCCGTCGTGCAACAGATGTACGCAGAAAAGGAAACGGAACGAGTCACAGCTTTTGATGTGATGCTCAAACAACAGCGTGACGACTTCGGAGCAATGCAAAGCAAGTCTGAGAGGTTGCAGGCTGAACGCCTGGCTTCGCTCGCCTCAAGCCAAGAGCAGGCAGCAAAGATTGTGCAAGTCGTTGGAAATATCGGGGTAACGGGAAATTATCAGAAGATCGCGACTATTGAAGGTAGTCAAGCCAATCTATGGCGTTATGTGACTATCGGGTTTTTCGCGGCTGGCCTCATTGTTGCCATAGCGACGTTTTGGCGGTTCTGGAACCAGCCTTTCTCTCCAGAAAATGCGTGGTCAGTTTTCATTCGGCTCATGTACGCAGTTGGGATCACACTGCCCGCCTGGTACACGGCTCACGAATCGGCCCGTCATCGTACAAATTCGGACCGCGCAAGACAAACAGAGCTAGAACTTGCGTCCTTAGGGCCATTCATTGAGTTAATGCCCGACGAAAAGAAGCATCAAATTCGCGAGGAGCTTACTAAGCGCTACTTCGGAAATCAGGTCAGCGAACACACCACAGAGCAGCCGGTCAACATAAAAGATATTAAGGATTTTGCATTGGAGCTTATTAAAGCGGTTCGAAAGTGACGGTTAGTCGCTTTAACGTGAATTTTGGCGCTGCCGAGAACCCGAACCGATTCACCACACCCGAGCGGCTGATGGTCGATTTTCAAAAAGACATAGCGAGGTAGAACAATGAAAACAGTCATTCTTGAAGTTCGCTCACCCGAAGCATCGATGGCGAACTTTGCCCAGTCATGGAAAACCGGAAAGCCCGAGCGCGCCGTTCGTATCGGATTCGCGACACCCGAGCTGCTGTGGCAAGTACTGACGGCAAAGCGATGGAAACTTCTGAAAGCGCTTTGCGGCGCCGGGCCTATCTCAATTCGCGAAGCCGCCCGCCGTGTTGAGCGTGATGTCAAAGCGGTTCATGCCGATATCACCGCGCTGCTCAATGCAGGGGTTGTTGATCGCGCCGAAGGCGGCGGCATCGTCTTTCCGTTCGAGGCGGTCAAGATCGAATTCTTGCTTCAAGCTGCCTGAAAGCTGACGCCATGCCCAAGCAGGTAGAGAAAAAATCCATGAAGACCAAAACCACGCCCTACGACGTGGCGGAACAACTTCGCACCCCGGAAGAAATAGCCGCGTACCTTGACGCCTGGCTTGAAGAGGCGCCCGATGATGCCGCCGGTATAGCCCGTGCGATCGGCGACATCGCGCGGGCCAAGGGCATCCGGACGCCCAGCCGCTCACACCCAATCAATTGAAAGCGATGGTTCGGACCAGGCGTTCAAATCTGTAGCGGATTCTGCAAGCCAAATCAGACCCCATCCCCGTAAAACGTGCGCAAGCAGCTATTAAACTCATAGCTACTCGCAGACGCAAACCGCGCGCTTCAACGCGCTACCGTAGCTGCACTCAACCCCGACAAAGCTTTGCCAATCGCCTCCGCCGCCGGGCATGACGCCGCGCCGTGTCGCTTCGCCAGATACGCCGCATCGTTGTAGCCCAGCCAGACCTGTTTGGCCTCGTCTTCCCACGCCAGCGCCTTCAGGGGCAGATCGATAGCGGCCGACTGGGCGCATTCCATCAGCGGCGTGCCGCCTTGCGGGCTGCCGAAGATCAGCACTTCAGTGGGCCGCAAGGTCTTGCCGACTTTGGCGGCGCCGGCGGCGTGGTCTATGCGGGCAAAAACTGTCAGGCTGCCCTTTTTGGCAATGCCCTCGAAACGGTTCATGGTTTCTTTGGCGTCGTAAGGGCTTTTGACAGCGATGACGCCGTCGGCAGCTTGGGCCAAGGCACGGTGAGAACGACCGCTGAACGACGCTATGCTTTTAATAGCTGCATGCGCACGATTTTGCCGGGCTGGCGGCCTGAAACGCCGGGAAGATACCGGGCATCAGGCTGACGGCACCGCCTGCGGACAGCACGGCACGGGGCCTAATGCCTGATGGAAGCAGTCAATACCTTGTCAGGCCCTAAAATAAATTGGCACTGACCTACCTAACCCCATCAACCACGGCCCTTGTTTTCACATGCAGCACGAAAGCT
>JANLYY010000089.1:0-7764 GCA_031365885.1 Polaromonas sp.
GCGATCGGTGTTCAGCTCCAGCAGGGCCTGCTTCAAAAACGTCGTGCCAGTGAAGTCCGGCGGGCGTGGATAGCTGACGCGGCCCGGATTGGCGCGCGCAAATGCGGCGAGCTCGGCCATGCTGAGCGGCGGTTTCGGCACCCGTTTTCGGTCTGCGAAAAAAGTGAACTGCGCCATGCCCCAGGGCGCTTCCAGGCCGTCCACGGGCTCTGAAAAATCGCTGCGCGTGGTGGGCTTGCCCGTCACATCGACCCATTGGTAGTTCGGCAGGCTTTCTGAAAACGGGCCGAACAGCAGCGCCTCGCGTTTCATGGTCAAAAAGTTTTCGCCATTGATCCAGACTAGATCAACACTGCCGCCGGTTTGCTTGCCCGCCGCTTTTTCACTGCGCACGCGCTTCACAGCCTCTGCGGTGTCTGTCAATTTCACATGCTCGACCTGCAGGCCAAAGCGCTTCTTCGCTTCAGACGCGGCCCACTGCAGGTAGGCATTGGTCTGCTCGCTACCGCCCCAGGCATTGAAGAACACTTTTTGTCCGCGGGCCTTCGCTTCGATGGCGGGCCATGCCGCGCCGGTTTGGCCGAATGCGGGGCCGACGAGGCCGATGCCGATCAGCGCGAGGCTTTGGCGGCGTGAAAGACGAATTGGAAGGGGGCGGCGATGGGTCATGAAAGCTGGAACTCCAGGTGGATTGAAGTTTGTCGGCGCGTCACGAGGATTCTTACATCCTTTGCCACGCGCTAGGGGTGCGCGGAGACATGTCCGGCGAGTGGGGTCGGGCTGGTTGTTGGTGTGTTGAGGGGGGCCGGCCTGCAGCGCGCGTATGTTTCACAGTGGATTCGTGGTGGCGGATGCAGTGGGTCGACTACGCGCTCGAGGCATTTCCAATGCAGGGCCGATGACGCGCTTCCATTGGTATGAAAAGTGCCTTAAACAAGCATAATACGTGCGTAAACAGCTATTAAAATAATAGCATTGGCAAGAAAAGAATCGCAGGCCGCTGCTCGGCCAAACGCCTTGCTTCATCTTCACCCTGGAGTCATTCCATGCGATTGCGCTATCGTCGAAGTGTGTCAGTTATAAGAGCTGGGCGACTTCACTCCGAACGAGCAGGTCAGCCGATTCCTGCGTGGTGGCTAGCGAGGACCCTAACTAGGTGATGCTGCTGGTCGAGCTGTTTTTCAAAACCTTCGTCAGAAAATCGATTGCCGATGCCAGCATGACGGCCGAGGTGCTGGTTTGCATTTCCTGCGACGGCCGCGCGCAAGTCGATGAGATGGTGGATAAGGCGATTGCCGCTGGTGGCAAGTCGCCCAACGCACTGCAGGACCACGGCAATAGGTATGTCCACGGTTTTGAAGACCTCGTCGGTCACCCCGGGGAAGTGATGTGGATGGACCCGAACGCTGCGCCGCCGCAGGCCTGATCACCAGTCTGAAGCGCGTGATGCGGGCCCAACCTGGTCGTGGATATTTAGTGATAAAAAGTGCCTCCAGCCCAGGTATTACGTGCGCAAGCAGCTATAAACATAATAGCGTCTGTCTTCCCCGACAGCTATCGAAATGCCGGGGCAGACGCGTTCGACTCAAGGCGGTCGGGCAGCTTTTTTATTGACCGGCGACAAAATAGCCGGCGATGTCCGCGAGGTCGGCAACGCTGAGGGTGCCAGCGGCATAGCGCAGGCGCAGGTAGCCGAGCAGGTAGTTGTAGCGAGCCAGTGCCAGGTCGCGCCGGGCTTCAAACAGTTGCTGCTGCGCATTGAGCACGTCGAGGTTGGTTCGCTGGCCGCCCTTGACGCTTTTTCGCGTGGCCTCCACCAGCAAGGTGGATGAGCTGAGGGCTTTGGCTGCCGCATCGATTCTGACGGCGCTGCTCAAGGTGAGGTTGTATTGTTTGAGGAGCTCCAGCATCACCATGTTTGTTTTTGCGTCCAGATCTGCCTGCGCCTTGCCGTAGTTGGAGACCGCCTGGCGGGTGGCTGCGGTGACAGCACCGCCGGCATACAGCGGCACATTCAACTGCACGCCTATCGTGTGGACCTTTGCGTTTTGATTGAAGGTGTTGGTGGTGTCCGAGCTGTTCTTGCTGGTGCTTGCAATCAGGTCAAGGCGGGGCAAGTGGCCGGCCTGGTTTTTGTTGATCTCTTCGCGGGCGATTTCGACGGCATAGCGCTGCGCCAGTAGTTCGGGGTTGTTGGCAAGCGTGTTTTGTCTCCAGGCCTCAAAGGTTTCGGGCAGCATGGGCCTGACGCGAAAATCGTCGGCCAGGGGGTCGAGTTTGTCGATGTCCTGACCCACCATGGCGGCCAACGCATTGCGGGAATTGACCAGGTTGTCTCTGGCCTCCAGCACCTGGGCTTCGGCCAGATCGAACTTGGCCTGCGTTTCCAGCACATCGGTGAGCGTGCCTTCGCCGAGCTGGAACAGGCGTGTATTGGATTGACGCTGCTCGGCATAGACGTCACGCTGGGCGATGGCCTGGGCCAGCTGGTCTTCAGCGTATTTGGCGGGCGTGTATAGGCCCACCAGACGCACGATCACGTCCTGGCTGCGGGCGGCAAACTGGGCGTCACTGGCGCTTGTCTGCGCAATTCCCTGGCGGTAGCGGGCGTTTCCCTCGGGGTGGTACAGCGGCTGGCGCACCTGCAGCGCTGCGGCCAGCCCGGTGTAGTTTCGGCGTTCCGTTACCTCGCCGCGCGCCGATGCATTGGTAATGTCGGCCTGATTCCGGTTTCTGGAATAACTTGCCGACACGTTGGGCAGCAAATTGGAGCGTCCCAATTCCCTGAATTGTTGACCCGCTTCGTTTTCGCGCTGCGCCGCGCGATACACCGGGTCATTCGCCAGTGCCGCTTCATAGGCAGGCAGCAAACCCAGCGCGGCGACGTTGTGTGTCTGGACCAGCGCCGCCCCGCACAACATCAGGGCCCATGGCCGACACAACATCCGCATCATCATCCTCATTCCTCCGTCATTGACATTTTGAATTTGTCAATGAGGGGCCTGAAGAGATAGTTCATCATGGTGCGCTCGCCGGTCTTGACGAACAGGTCAACCGGCATGCCGGGGCGCACCTGCAGGTTGGCGAGTAACTTCATGCCTTCCGGCGCCACCTTGACCTTGAGGTTATAGAAGGGCTGGCCGGTTTTTTCGTCCACCAGACGGTCTGCCGAAACCTGGATAACGAGGCCGGGAATGTGCGGCGTATGGTTCTGGTTGAAAGCCGAAAAAATCAGCTCGACTGGCAGATTGGGGTGAACCTTGTCGACAAGATGCACCGGTAGCTGCCCGTCGATCACCAGCGCATCCTCGCTTGGAACAATGTCCATCAGCCGGAAGCCCGGGGCCACCACGCCGCCGTGGGTAAAAACATTCATGGCCACCACGGTGCCGTCCACCGGCGCCTTGACCATCACATTGTCCAGGTCGTAGTCGAGGCCGTTCAGACGATTGGCCAGAGCCTCGGCTTCTTTCTGGGTGTCTGACAGCTGCGTGCGCACTTCCTTCTGGTATTCCTGCTGGCGTTGCAGGCGCTTGAGCTTGAATTCTGAAATCTGCCGTTTGCCGCGCCCGATATTGGTTGCATCCTCGGATATGGCGGTAACCAGCTGGGCGTAAGTTCGCTCCAGCTCCAACAGGCGGTTGCGCGCCACGTAGCCTTCCTTGGCCAGGTCGCGCATGCCGTCAAGCTGCTCTTTTAAAAATTGAAGCTGTATTTTTTTTCCGTCACGGGATTCTTCCAGCCCCTGGTTTTGCAGCACCAGTCCGGCCATGTTTTCGTCGAATGCCGAAAGTTCGCTATGAATGGCTGACTGGCGTGAGCTGAACAATTGCTGCTGCAGGCTGATGTTGACCGCCACGCGCGGATCGGCTTTGACGCCTTCTAGCTCCGGCGGAAAAACAATGTTCCGCTGGCCGTCACGTTCTGCAATCAGGCGTGCCTCGGTAGTTCGGGCGGCGAAATACTGCACGCGACTGCTTTCTGCGTTGGCACGCGACTGCACCGCATTCATGCGGACCAGCACGTCGCCGGCTTTGACCTTGTCCCCCTCCTTGACCAAAATGGCTTCAATCGTGCCACCGGTCAGGTGCTGAACGGCCTTTTTGTTGGTCGCCACCGTCACCGTGCCACTGAGCGGCACGCCTTTGTCCAGCGGCGCCAATGAGGCCCACAGCACAAAGCTGCCGAAGCCGGCAATTACGATCCACCAGCCGAGCCGGGTGTGCGGCGCCATGTCGGTGCTGACCTCAGCGATGGCCACATCACGGGACCGAACATCGGTGGCTACGGGTTGGGTGCCGGATAAGGGTTTCATGGTGGTCATTACCTGTGTGCCTGGCGGGGTGCGCGGAGCGTCAGCTCGCCGCAGCTGCGCGGACGTCGGAGGATTCGTTGGTGGACACTGCCGACAGCACCGCTGGTTTGCCGGGCTGTGGCTGTTGCTGCGCCGCTTTGGTCAAGTCAGCCAGCACCTGCGCTGTGGGGCCGAACATCTGTGCCACGCCGTCACGAAGCAGCAGCAACTTACTGGTGACGTTGATGGCGCTGCTTCGGTGGGTAATCAGCACAACGGTTTTGCCACGCTTGCGGAAATCGGTGACCGCCGCGGTCAGCGCCTGTTCGCCGGTTTCGTCCAGGTTTGAATTGGGTTCGTCGAGCACCAGCAGCGACGGGTCGCCATACATCGCCCTGGCCAGACCAATGCGCTGTTTCTGGCCGCCGGATAAACCCGCCCCGCCATCACCCAGCGGAGTGTCATAGCCCTTTGGGAACTGAAGAATCATTTCATGGACGCCCGCGCGTGTGGCCGCTTCAATCACCTTCTCAGGATCAACTTCGCCGAACCGGCCGATGTTCTCATTGACAGTTCCTGCGAAGAGTTCAATGTCTTGAGGCAAATAACCGATGGATGGACCGAGCTCATCTTTGTTCCACTGATAGATGTCGGCACCGTCAAGCCGAACCTTGCCAACCGCTGCCGGCCAGACACCCACCAAAAGTCGCGCCAGTGTGGACTTGCCTGATCCGCTGGCCCCAATGATGCCGAGCACGTCGCCGGGCACCAGCGTGAAATTCAGATTTTTGAGAATCGCCACCTGGCAGCCCGGCGGCGCAGCGGTCACAGATTCAAGCGCTATCTGACCTTTGGGTTTGGGCAAAGGCATGCCGGTGACACGTGGCGGGTTTGCAGTCAGCAGTTCATTGAGCCGGTTATAGGCGCTGCGGGTACTGCTCCAGGTCTTCCAGACCCCGATCAATTGCTCGACGGGGCTAAGTGTTCTTCCCATGAGGATGGAAGACACAATCATCATGCCTGCAGTTATTTTTCCGTCCAGTACCAGCAGTGCACCGAAGCCCAGAATGAGGGATTGAAGGGAGGTGCGGAAAAACTTCGTGACCGCTCCGATGATCCCGGCTTTTTCGCTGGCCTCGGCCTGCAGACTTAGAAACCGGCCGTGAAGTTTGAACCAGCGCTGCATCAGGTTGGGCAGCATGCCCATGGCGTCGATGACTTCGGCGTTTCTAAGATTGTTGGTCGCGAGGTTGCCCGCGGAAATTGCCATGGTGCTGGCTTCGGCGAGCGGCTTTTTCGAAATCATCTCGTTCACGAACGCCAGAATGATCAAGACCGTAATTCCGCAAAGCGCAAACACCCCGAGCGACGGGCTGAACAGAAAAATGACGATCAGGTAAACCGGGAACCACGGCGCATCGAAAAATGCAAACAGTCCGTTGCCGGTCACAAATTGCCGGATGTTGGTGAGGTCTTGCAAAGCCTGGCCCGCGTTGCCGCCGGCTTTTTTCAGATTTTGTTCAAACGCAGCGGTATAAATCCGTTTGTTCAACTTCATGTCGAGCTGTGCACCGACCCGGATGAGTACAAAGCTGCGCACGAACTCCAGCGCGCTGGTGAGCATGAAGGCGCCCAAAACCATCAGCGTCAACATCAAGAGGGTTGTGACGTTCTGGCTGGCGAGCACCCTGTCGTACACCTGCAGCATGTACAACGATGGCACCAACAGCATCATGTTGATGATGGCGCTGAAAATGCCCACCGTGCGAAACGCGCCCTTGAAATCTGCCAACGCGGCTGCGATTTCATTATTTGGAAGCTTGAGGGGAGAGATCATGGAGTGAGCTTCATGTTGCTAATTTTGCGGGCATTTCACAATATGTTTCATATCGTAAGTCATTGGTTTTGCATATTCCAGCCATGAAGCACGAAGTTCACGTGACAAATACACGAAACCCCCGCTTGAGGGCGAGGGTTTGTTTTGTAACAAGGGCCAGCGGTTCTGCCGACCCCCACCTGAGGGCTTAAACCATCAGGTCCGCAATAGTCATGGTGTGATGGCCCGTCAGCTGAATCTGGAAGTCAGCCGTGCCGTTGCCATCGACGTCACCTTCCACAATGGTGTTGGCACCCGCAAAGCTGTAGCGCAGCTGGCCCGCGCCAGCCGCCCCGCCGCCCGAGAAGGCCCCGGTGCCGATGAAGGTGAACGCGTTGTTGCCGATGAGGGCCGAGTTGGCATCAATGCCCGACAGGTCAATGCGGTCGGTGCCATTGACGAAGTCGGTGATGACGTCACGGCTGGCCGCCGTGATGCCCGAATGGTTCAGCGCGGTAAAGACAAAGGTGTCAGCCCCGGCGCCGCCGGTCAGGGTGTCGCGGCCCGTGCTGCCGAGCAGCACATCGGCCCTGACCGTGCCCTGCAAGGTGTTGGCACCAGCCCCGCCCGTCAACAGATCACCGGTTTCCAGCCCGTCAATCATGGCCCAGTCCTGCGTGGCCACGGTCGTCACCGTTTGCTGTGTCGCGCTGTTGCCGCTCTTCCAGATGGTGCCAGCGCCGGTGGCACTGTTGCGCCACAGGATGTCGGCCTTGCCGTCACCATCGAAGTCGCCGGTGCTCATGATCTGCCAGTTCTGGTCGGCTACGGCTGAGATGGCTTGAGGGGTGGCGCTGTTACCACTTTTCCAGATCGCGTTGGTGCCGGTGGCACTGTTGCGCCACAAGATGTCGGTGTTGCCGTCGCCATCGAAATCGCCCGTGCCAGCGATCTTCCAGTTCTGGTCGGTCACGGCTGAGATGGCCTGCACGGTGGCGCTGTTACCGCTTTTCCAGATCGCGTTGTTGCCAGTGGCGCTGTTGCGCCACAAGATGTCGGTGTTGCCGTCGCCGTTGAAGTCGCCCGTGCCAGCAATCTGCCAGTTCTGGTCGGTCACGCCCGATACGGTCTGTAGGGTGGCGCTGCTACCGCTTTTCCAGATCGCGTTGGCGCCGGTGGTAGTGTTGCGCCACAAGATGTCGCTCTTGCTGTCGCCATCGAAGTCGCCCGTGCCCACGATCTTCCAGTTCTGGTCTGTCACGGCTGATATGGCCTGAGGGGTGGCGCTGTTACCGCTTTTCCAGATCGCGTTGGTGCCGGTGGTGGTGTTGCGCCACAGGATGTCGCTCTTGCCATCGCCGTCGAAGTCGCCCGTACCCATGATCTTCCAGTTCTGGTCGGTCACGGCGGAGATGGCTTGAGGAGTAGCGACGTTCCCGCTTTTCCAGATCGCGTTGGTGCCGGTGGCGGTGTTGCGCCACAAGATGTCGGTCTTGCCGTCATTGTCGAAGTCCATGTCGGGCACATCGTTGACGGCCTTGAGGCTGTAGCTCTGGCTGGCCGCAATGGTGCCGCCGTTGCCATCGGTGACGCTGTAGGCGAGGCTGACCGCACCGTTGAAGTTCAGTGTCGGCGTGATGGTGTAGCCCAGACC
>JANLYY010000106.1:0-27571 GCA_031365885.1 Polaromonas sp.
GTCAAAGCCGTATTCGTTGTTGGTGCCGTAGGTGATGTCGGAGCGGTAGGCCTCCTGCTTTTCCTCACGCGACATATTCGGCAGGTTGATGCCGACGCTGAGGCCGAGAAAGTTATACAGCTTGCCCATCCAGCGCGCGTCGCGACTGGCCAGATAGTCATTGACCGTCACCACATGCACGCCTTTGCCGGTCAGCGCATTAAGGTAGACCGGCAGCGTGGCCGTCAGCGTCTTGCCCTCACCGGTGCCCATCTCGGAAATCTTGCCGTTGTGCAGCGACATGCCGCCCAGCAACTGCACGTCGAAATGGCGCATCTTCATCACCCGCTTGCTGCCTTCGCGAACCACGGCGAAAGCCTCTGCCAGCACGTCATCAAGGGCTTCACCGCCAGCGACCCGATCTTTGAAGGCCTGAGTCTTGGCGCGCAATTCGTCGTCACTCAGCGACTCGTACTGCTTTTCCAGTCCATTGATCCGCTCAATGGTTTTGCGGTAGGTTTTGAGAAGCCTGTCGTTGCGGCTGCCGAAAAGTTTGGTCAGGATGTTGGAAGCCATAAATGCGAGGCCGCGTGCCGGCTCTCATGAGCAGGCAACGCGGCCGGAATCCTTAAATTTGAGTCGTGACTTAGGTGTGGGCACAGACTGTTAGTTCAACTGTGCCAAACCCCTGAGTTTAACGCTGCCGGAGTGACTACCGGGCGCGGGTGGATGACCGGGCGGGTGTTGCGGCTGCCAGCTTGGGCAGATGCTTGCCGGCATCGAGGAACTTTTTCGGATCCTGGTAGACACCTTGCACCAGCACCTCGAAATGCAGGTGCGGGCCGGTGGAACGGCCGGTGCTTCCCACTTCGGCGATGACCTGGCCGCGCCGCACGAGATCGCCTTTTTTCACCATCACTTTGGACGCATGCGCGTAGCGTGTCACCAGATCGTTTCCGTGATCGACCTCCACCAGATTGCCATAGCCAGGATGAAATTCCTGGGTGACGACAACGCCGCCTGCGGCAGCATGGATGGGTGTTCCTGTCTCTGACGCGAAATCAAGGCCAGTGTGCAATGCCGAGCGGCCGTTCAGGGGGTCAATGCGCCAACCAAAGGCCGAACCCAGGTTGCCGCCCAACACGGGCTCCTGCGTCGGCACCATCATGCTTTTGATTTTCTGATCGAACAGCCGCGACTCCATGACGGTCATCAGGTCAACCCGCTGATCGGTCAATTTGTCGAGATCTGAAAGGGTGGATTGAAGCTCTTCCATGCTCAATGAGTGACCAGAAACCAGCACGCCGCCACGGCCGGGGGCCACCTTGATATCAGCCGGATTGACACCTGCCAGACCTGACACCCGCTCGCCCAATGACTCCAGCTGCATCAGCTTGGCCTGCATCTCGCCCAGGCGCTTGGCCATCATGTCGAGGTTTTCGCGCATGTAGCGCTCGCGCTGGGCTGATTCGTCCTTGACGACCAGTTTGACCAGCGCACCAAAAACGGGCCAGCCTTCGCGGGCACCCTTCAGAAACACCCAGTGGTACAACCCTGCGGCCACCAGCATCAGGGCCAGGGCCAGGGCCAAACCGGCACAGACCAGCCGGGTTCCGCTCAAATAGATGGCGCGGCTGTTGGCCATCCAGGCGTCCGTGATAATCAGGTGCATTGGTATCTGCTTTCTCTATGCGCAGATATCGACTGCGCCATTGGTTCAAAAAAGATCTGTACTTTTCTACCCTGACCAAATCTTATTGTGAGCACTCACAAACCCCCAAAAGGCGTCGTATCAGCGCACGACGCGGCGCAAAACGCACCAACCCTGGCCCATCTGGCCCGACTGGGCCAGGAATCCCGCGACAGACTCAAGGCGATCGAGACCTTGATTCCCGAGGCGCTTCGGTCAGCCGTCAAGGCAGGCCCGATTGACGAAAAAAACTGGTGCCTGCTGGTCAGCAGCAACGCAGCCGCCGCGAAAATAAGACAGTTACTTCCCGCTTTGGAGGGCCAGCTACTGGCTGACGGCTGGAAGGTTAACTCAATTCGACTGAAGATACTAATAGATAAAAAGTACTAGCATTGACAATCTGCCGGCACGTGTGGCAAGGGCACGCACGAATCAAACGTTGACGACCTGCCACAGGAGTGCTATTAGATTCATAGCTACTCACGCAGGTAATTCAAGGGCCAGAGAATGATTTGACGATGGTGCCGCTTGTCGGAATCGAACTGACGACCTACCGCTTACAAGGCGGTTGCTCTACCAACTGAGCTAAAGCGGCACAAATGCTATTTTACGTGATCCGATGCAGGAGCTTGCTCATTTCACCCGTTTCAATGCCGGCCGCGAGCGCGGTGGCGAGGACGGTGGATCGGGAGGATCGGTGCGATCCTCGCCTTCCGCAGCCGGACTGTCAGGCACCAGTTGCATGATCTTGCTGTCCGTGGCCTCAGCGTGTCGCTGAACGGTTGGCGCAACGCTGGGAGCAGGCAGACCCAAAGGGAGGGTTTCCGGCTTTTCGACCAGCGATGCACCTGCAACCGGAGTTGGCCCGACCAGGCTGGCCGGTGAGGTCATTGGAAAAGCCATGCCCTGACCATTTTCGCGGGCGTAAATGGCAATTACATGCGAGATGGGAACCAGAATTTCACGCGCACTGCCGGCAAATCGGGCCTTGAACTCAATGAAGTCATTGCCGAGCTTGAGTGACGATGTCGCATCAAAGCTGATGTTGAGCACGATTTCATTGTTTTTCACATACTCGCGCGGCACCTGAACAGTCTCGTCCACCGACACCGCCACATAAGGCGTGAGCCCGTTGTCGGTGCACCACTCGTACAGCGCCCGAATCAGGTACGGGCGGGTAGACGAAGAGTCGGGCGCGTTCATGAATGAGGTCAATTAAATTTAGCCGCCGAATGCAGCGCCGGGCCGCCCAAAGCACGCACAGACCCTGCTATTGGTGAAAGTTGCAGCGCGCCAAAAGCACACGCAATGGCAAGCGTGGGGGTCATTACTTCCTCATGACCTTTTCCGAAGGTGTGAGCGCCTCAATATAGGCGGGGCGGGAAAAAATGCGCTCGGCATACTTAAGCAGGGGCGCGGCATTCTTCGACAGGTCGATGTCGTAGTAGTCAAGACGCCACAACAGCGGCGCAATCGCTACATCCAGCATCGAAAAGTTGTCGCCCAGCATGAACTTGTTTTTCAAAAAGATCGGTGCGAGCTGCGTCAGGCGGTCACGAATGTGCGAGCGGGCTTTTTCCAGCGCTTTTTCATTGCCCTTCGACGCGCGGGATTCCAGCATGCTGACATGCACAAACAGCTCTTTTTCGAAGTTCAGCAAAAAAAGACGAACGCGTGCGCGGTCCACCGGGTCGCCGGGCATCAATTGCGGATGCGGGAAGCGCTCGTCGATGTATTCGTTGATGATGTTCGACTCGTACAAAATCAGGTCGCGCTCGACCAGAATCGGCACTTGACCATACGGATTCATCACATTGATGTCTTCGGGCTTGTTGTACAGATCGACATCGCGAATTTCGAAGTCCATGCCTTTCTCAAACAGCACAAAACGGCAACGGTGAGAAAAGGGGCAGGTCGTGCCTGAATAAAGGACCATCATGATTCGGAACTCCTGAAAACGAAAAAGTGGAGGTCCAGGCCGAAGGCCCGAAACCTGCCACTCAAAGACGCTGATGCGCCTAAAAGCGCACCAGCTGGCGAGAAAGTTATTTGACGTTCTTCCAGAATGCTGCGTTCAGGCGCCATGCGGCAAAAGTCAGGATGAGAAGAAAAATAAGCACCCAGACGCCGACACGCAAGCGGGCGTTTTGCGCCGGCTCGCCCATCCACTGCAGATAGCCCACCAGGTCGCCCATGGCCTGATCGTATTGCAGCGGCGTCATGCTGCCGGGTGTGACCTGTTGCCAGCCTTTGAACGCCTGCACCTTGTGGCCGCCCTCCTCATGGCTGACATACACCGGTTTGCGCTCGCCTTGTAATTCCCACAACACATGCGGCATCGCAACATTCGGATAGGCCAGATTGTTCCAGCCCGTCGCCTTGGTGTCGTCACGGTAATAAGTGCGCAGATAGGTGTAGAGGTAGTCGGCGCCCGAGCCGCCACTGCCGGCACGCGAACGCGCGATCACGGTCAGGTCAGGCGGGTTGCCGCCGAACCAGTCTTTGGCCTGCTTCGGGTCCATGGACACTTTCATCGTGTCGCCAACCTTTTCTGTCGAGAAAAGCAGGTTTTCCTTGATTTGTGCTTCCGTCAGGCCGATGTCCTGCAGACGGTTGAAGCGCATATAGGCAGCAGAATGGCAATTGAGGCAATAGTTGACAAACAGCTTGGCGCCGTTTTGCAGCGCCGCCATGTCGTTGGTTTTGTTGGGCGCCTTGTCCCAAACCAGACCACCTTCGCTGGCATAGGCGCCGGAGCCAAACAAGACAAACAAGGCAACCAGCGCCGTGGAGATGAGTTTTTTCATGGTGATTGGCGTCCGGCTCAGTGCGGGGCGAAATTGATGCGGGAAGGAACCGGCTTGAAGGTGCCCAGACGGCTCCACCAGGGCATCAGCAAAAAGAAGCCGAAGTAAAACAGCGTACCCAGCTGGGACACACGCTCGCCGATGGCCGACGGAGGTTGCACACCAAGGTAGCCTAGCACTAGAAAGTTGATGACAAAGACGCCGTAGAGGTATTTGTTCCAGCTCGGGCGGTAGCGAATGGATTTGACTTCGCTGTTGTCAAGCCAGGGCAGGAAGAACAGAATCACGACAGCACCGCCCATTACCATCACGCCCCAGAATTTGGCGTCGATCATCAACATGGCGACCGATGCACCAACACCCACGGCGACGATGACGAGCTTGAACAGCACGCTGATTTTGGCCTTGAAAGCGGCCAGCGCAGCAGCAGCCAGCACGCAGGCGATCAGCGCGTAAACCATCTCGCTGGTGATGGCGCGCAACATCGAGTAATACGGCGTGAAGTACCAGACCGGCGCAATATGCAGCGGCGTTTTTAGGGGGTCGGCCGGGATAAAGTTGTTGTATTCGAGGAAGTAACCGCCGAACTCTGGTGCCAGGAAAATGATGGCGGTAAAAATCATCAGGAACATGCTGACGGCAAAAATGTCATGTACCGTGTAGTAGGGATGGAACGGAATGCCGTCGAGTGGATGGCCCTGTGCATCTTTGGGTGCATTCGGTCCCTTGATTTCAACCCCGTCAGGATTGTTCGAGCCGACTTCATGCAGCGCAATGATGTGAGCGACGACCAAACCAATCAGCACCAGCGGCACCGCAATCACGTGAAAGGCGAAAAAGCGGTTTAGCGTGGCGTCGCCAATCACATAGTCGCCGCGAATCAGCAGCGCCAGATCAGGACCGATGACAGGAATGGCGGCAAACAGGTTCACGATGACCTGAGCGCCCCAGTAGCTCATCTGGCCCCACGGCAGCAGGTAGCCCATGAAGGCTTCGGCCATCAGGCAGAGAAAAATCGCGCAGCCGAACACCCAGATCAGCTCACGCGGCTTGCGGTAGCTGCCGTAGATCAGCCCGCGGAACATGTGCAGGTACACGACGATGAAAAATGCCGACGCTCCGGTGGAATGCATGTAGCGGATCAGCCAGCCCCAAGGCACGTCGCGCATGATGTATTCGACCGACGCAAAGGCTTGCGCCGCATCGGGCTTGTAGTTCATCGTCAGGAAAATGCCGGTGACGATCTGAATCACCAGCACCAGCAACGCCAGCGAGCCGAAGATGTAGAAAAAGTTGAAGTTCTTCGGCGCGTAGTACTGCCCGAGATGCTCGTTGTAGAGCTTGCTGGCGGGAAAGCGGTTGTCAACCCAGTTCAGCGCTTTGGCTGAAAACGGGGCATCGGGAGAGATCTCTTTGAATTCAGCCATCACTGATCCTGTATCGGTTGGGTTTTTTGGCGCATTCTTGAATCAGGTCTGGGACGGCCTGCGGCACGAAGTTCGGCAGGGGTTCAGCAAATTTTCAAGCACTGTCGGCGGGCATTGTCAGGTGAAATCTTCGGGAATTTTCTTCGGGAATTTTTCCTTGCGGATTTTTCACCTTCAGGCCTTTTTATCTTCACCAATCAGCAGCCGGTTGTCTGACAGGTACATATGAGGAGGCACTTCCAGGTTGTCTGGCGCAGGCTTGTTTTTATAAACCCGGCCGGCCATGTCAAAAGTGGAACCGTGGCAAGGGCAAAGCCAGCCGCCGTCCCAGCTGTCGGGCAGCGAGGGCTGTGCACCGGACTGGAACTTGTCAGACGGCGAGCAACCCAGGTGCGGACAAATGCCGACCACCACCAGCATTTCGGGCTTGATGGAACGGTTTTCGTTGCGCGCATACTCGGGCGTGAGCTCGTCGGGTTTGCGCTGCGATTTCGGGTCAGCCAGCAAGGGATCGTTCTTGGGCAGGGCGGCCAGTTGCTCAGGCGTGCGCTTGACAATCCAGACCGGCTTTCCGCGCCATTCGACGGTGATTTTTTCACCCGGCCGAATGGACGAAATATCGACTTCGACGGCGGCGCCTGCGGCCTTGGCTTTTTCAGACGGCTGAAACGTACTGACAAAAGGCACGGCAACAGCAGCAACGCCGGCACCGCCGACAACGGCCGTGGCAACCATCCAGTTGCGTTTTTCTTTGTCCATCGGTGCGCCGGTTGGCGCAGGCTTAGCTGCTGGGGTCATGGGGTCTTTCAAGATCTGGCTTGAATGGCGTCAGGGCATCAATGTCGGTGTCAGCCCCGAATGGCACACTCGGGTCAACCTTCAATTGTAGCGGAGCGTGATAAGACTTTTCAAGGGCGGAGCCCTTATCCTCGATCAGGCCCGAACTCGCATAATCGCGGGGCCAGGAACGCGAGGGTGGGACCGGCGCAAAGTTACTACAACACAGGAGAACACCATGGGAATGATGCAGGAATTCAAGGAATTTGCCGTCAAGGGCAATGTGATCGATCTGGCCGTGGGCGTGATCATCGGCGCAGCGTTCGGCAAGATCGTCGATTCGATGGTCGGCGACCTGATCTTGCCGCTGGTCAGCGTGGTGATCGGCAAGATTGACTTTTCGAACATGTTCATCGTGCTGGGGGCGATTCCGGCGGGCACCGTCAACACCCTTGATGCGCTGAAGAAAGCCGGCGTTCCGGTGTTTGCCTATGGCAACTTCATCACCGTCGCGGTCAACTTTGCGATTCTGGCCTTCATTATTTTCATGATGATCAGGCAGGTCAACCGCCTGAAGCGCAACACCCCGCCCGCCGAAGCGGTGCCGGTGGTGACCGCTGAAGAGGTGCTGCTGCTGCGCGAAATTCGCGACAACCTGAAAAAGTAAGGCGGCTGTGTCGCGCGGCGGCATCATGCGCCGCAGTTCGTGCGCACGATCGTGTGTAAGAAGCTATAAAATTAATAGCTGCTTACGTACGTATTTGTTGGGATACAGCCCTATTTGACTCACAAACTCAAGCTCGGGCAGCTGTCATCAGCCGACGCGCCATGCGCACGGCAGCGATCAGACTCGATGCATCGGCCCGCCCCGTGCCGGCAATATCAAAGGCGGTGCCGTGGTCAGGGCTGGTGCGCAGCAGCGGCAAGCCAAGCGTCACGTTCACACCCTGCTCTACCCCCAGGTACTTGACCGGAATCAGCCCCTGGTCGTGGTGCATCGCCACCACCACATCAAATTCGCCCGCCTTGCCGGCGCTGTGGCGCGCCCGCATGAAGACCGTGTCGGGCGCAAACGGGCCGCTGGCGTCTATGCCTTCGGCCCGGGCTGCCGCTATCGCCGGGGCGATGATGGCTTGCTCTTCGGTGCCGAACAAGCCGCCCTCGCCGGCATGCGGGTTAAGCCCCGCCACGCCGATGCGCGGTGCGCGGCCCAGCGTCCTGCTCAAGGCGCTGTGCGTGATGCGCAGGGTTTGCAGCACGCTGTCAAAGGTCACCGCCTCAATCGCGTCTCTCAAGGACAAATGGATGCTGACCAGAACCGTTTTAAGCTCATCGTTCGCCAGCATCATGCGGACCGGCAGGTCGGCAATGCCCTTGTTCAAAAACGCCGCCGCTTCTGCCTGAAGCAATTCGGTGTGGCCGGGGTAGCGGGAAAACTCCGCCCCGGCAGCGGCCAGCGCTTCCTTATGAATCGGCGCCGTGACCATGCCGGCGGCCTCGCCGCTGAGCACGGCGCGTGCCGCCCAGACGATGCAATCTGCCGCTGCTTTTCCATTCAAACCGCTCACCAGCCCATACGAAACGTGCGCTGACAGCTCACATTTTTGTAGCACGCCGATGCAGCGCGGCGGCAGGCCGGGCGCGTCGAGCAGGCTGCTCAGCAGCACGACCGGCAGAGCCACGGGCGCGGCGGTCAGCTGCGAGGCGCGGCGCATCGTCGCCACATCACCGACCACCACGCAGCCGGCCATCTCCAGCGGCAAGTCGCGAAAGGCTTTGGCGATGATCTCGGGGCCGATGCCGGCGGCGTCGCCCTGAGTGATGAGTAGCGGGGGGATGTTCACGGCAAGGCTCCCGAATCAGGCCGGGTTGTCAATCTCGATGAATTCATGCGCCAGACCCAGCTGCGCCGCCACATGGCTGGCCACAGCTGGCGCGCCGTAGCGCTCCGACGCATGGTGGCCGCACGCGAAATAAGCCACGCCCATTTCGCGGGCGTAGTGCGCCTGGGGCTCGGAAATTTCGCCGGTGATGAACGCGTCGGCGCCCGCAGCAATCGCCGCCTCAAAATAACCCTGCGCGCCGCCGGTACACCAAGCTATCTTTTTAATAGCTGTTTGCGCACGTTCTACGTGGGCTACAGGCCGATTTAATACATTTTCCAGGTGTTTTGCCAGTTCTGCGGCATGGGCGAAGCTGCCGCCATCAACGCGGGCGCCGATAAAACCAAGATCCTGCTCGCCAAAGCGCGCAGTCGCTTTCAGGCCTAGTTTCAGCCCCAGTTGCGCGTTGTTGCCCAGTTCGGCATGCGCGTCCAGCGGCAGGTGGTAGGCGAAAAGGTTGATGTCGTGCTGCAGCAGTAAAGCCAGGCGCTGCTTCATCCAGCCAGTCACACAACTGCTTTGCCCGCGCCAGAACAGGCCGTGGTGGACAAAAATTGCGCCGGCCTGCGCGGCAATGGCGGCTTCGATCAGCGCGCGGCTGGCCGTCACCCCCGAAACGATTTTCGTGATGTCGGCGCGGCCTTCCACTTGCAGGCCGTTCGGGCCGTAGTCTTGAAAACAAGCCGGCTGCAGCAATGTATCGAACGCAGCGAGCAGGTGTTGTCGGGAGGTACGGGGCATGGAAGGCATTGTGTCAGCTAGTTCCCGGCGTGTTTTATCGCCTGCAGTCCCACAACCGGCGGGCTTGATGGACAATCTGGTTCACGCCACCTCCCGGTCCGGCGTTGAGTGACTCAAAGACTTCAAACTACCTTTATTTGACTGGTAAACCTCATCATGAAACGCACCTGGCTGTTGTTTTCACAAGCCGTCACCCTGCTGGTGGCGGCCTGGTTTGTGGTGGCCACACTGCAGCCGCAGTGGCTGGGCAAGGGCAGCACCTCGATTGCGGGTGTGTCGGTCACCCAGGCGCCAGCCAGCGCCTTGCCGGGCGTGGCGGGCGCGAAAGGTGCAGGCTTCAGCTCGGCAGCGAAAATCGCCTCGGCGGCGGTGGTCAGCATCAACACCAGCAAGGCTGCCGCCAACAATCCTCACGGCAATGACCCGTGGTTCAAGTTCTTCTTCGGCGACCAGGGCAAGGCCGAACCGCAGGGCGGGCTGGGCAGCGGCGTCATCATCAGCACCACCGGCTACATCCTGACCAATAACCACGTCGTCGAAGGCGCTGACGAGATCGAGGTCATCCTCAACGACACGCGCAAGGCCAAGGCCAAGGTGATCGGCACCGACCCGGACACCGATCTGGCGATTCTGAAAATCGATCTGGACAAGCTGCCGGCCATCGTGCTGGGCGACTCGGACACGCTGCAGGTCGGCGACCCGGTGCTGGCCATCGGCAACCCGTTCGGCGTCGGCCAGACCGTGACTGGCGGCATCGTCAGCGCGCTGGGCCGCAACCAGCTCGGCATCAACACGTTCGAGAATTTCATCCAGACCGATGCCGCCATCAACCCCGGCAACTCGGGCGGCGCGCTGGTCGATGTGAACGGCAATCTGATGGGCATCAACACCGCGATTTATTCGCGCTCGGGTGGCTCAATGGGCATCGGCTTTGCCATTCCGGTGTCGACGGCCAAACAGGTGCTTGACGGCATCGTGAAAGACGGCCAGGTGACGCGCGGCTGGATTGGTGTGGAGCCGCAAGACCTGAACCCGGAACTGGCCCAAACCTTCAACATCAAGCCGGAGGCGGTTAAAAACGGCGGCGTCATCATCACCGGCGTGCTGCAAAACGGCCCAGCGGCGCAGGCTGGCGTGCAACCCGGCGATGTGATCACAGCCGTGAAAGGCAAGTCTGTGGGCAATGTGAGCCAGCTGCTGACGGCAGTGGCGGCACTGAAGCCCGGATCGCCCGCGCCGCTGACCGTGATTCGTGCGGGCAGCCAGAGTGAAATTCCGGTGACGCCGGGGCAGCGCCAGCGGCCAAAGGCGCAGCAGCCACCGCAGCAGTGAGCTGTCCGAGAATTATTTTTGCTACTGAATTAATAGCTGCTTGCGCACGTAGTTATTGGGCTAGCGGCGATTTTTTCCAATAAACGGGCGCCGCTGGACTGAACTGGAGGTTTTGAAGTTCAAGACTTGGCGACTTCGGTGTCCGTCTCTTCAGGCGCCTTGGTGGCCTTCAAAAACAACTGCGCAGCGATGATGCCGACTTCATACAGGCTGCCCACCACCGCCAGCAGCATCAACATCGAGCCCGCGTCCGGCGGCGTGACGAGCGCGGTGCCCACCGCCGCAACTACCCAGAAATAGCCCCGGTACTGACGCAGCTGCGCCACCGTCAGCACGCCCATGCGCACCAGCAGGATCACTGCAATCGGCACTTCAAACGCCAGCCCGAAAGCCAGGAACATGCCGATCACAAAATTGAGGTATTCCTCAATGTCAGGCGCGGCGGTGATTGACTTGGGCGCGAAGCTCTGGATGAAAGTAAACACCTGCCCGAACACGACGAAATAAGAAAACGCCACGCCGACAAAAAACAGCAGCGTGCTGGAAATCACCAGCGGCATCACCAGTTTTTTCTCATGCGTGTACAGGCCCGGCGCGACAAAAGCCCAGACCTGGTAGAGCACGACCGGCAACGCGAGCATGAAGGCTGCCATGAAGAGAATCTTGATCGGCACGACGAACGGCGAGATGACGTTGGTGGCGATCAACGTGGCGCCCTTGGGCAGCGTAGCCACCAGCGGCGCGGCCATGATGTCGTAAAGCGCGCCCGGACCGGGGAAAAACGCCAGCACGGCAGCGGCAACGCCAATCGCAATCACCGCCTTGATCATGCGGTCGCGCAGCTCCATCAGGTGCTGGACGAACGGCTGCTCACTGCCCGCCAGTTCGTCGGGTTTGTCAGAGTTTTTCGTGCTGGGGTCGCTCATGGAGAAGTGTGCGCTGAAAAAAGGGAGGGGGGCGCCGGCATGCGCGCAAAAACTGAGAAGTGAGCAGTTCGAGAAGTATCAACGGTCAGGCAGAGCGCACCGGCGGCGGACGAAAGCGCGCCACCCGTGCGGCGCCCGACTGCGCGCGGGTTCGCACGCCCGAGCGCGCCTTGAACCACTGCGGCGTGGCGCCGGTTTTCAGGCGCCATTTCTTCTTCGGATGCCGGTATTCGGGAAAGATGACCATGCCCGGCAGGTCGGCAGCAGATGTCGACGAAGCCGACGAGTCGCCGGTGGCCTCGGACCATGATTTTTCAAATTCAGTGGCGCCGGTGTGGATGGAGTTTTCAACGTCGCGAGCCGCGCCTTCGACGTCTTCCTTCATCTTTTTCAGCTCGTCGAGTTCCATCGAACGGCTCACTTCCTGCTTGACATCCGCCACGTAACGCTGCGCCTTGCCCAGCAGCGTACCAATGGTGCGCGCCAGTCGCGGAAGCTTTTCCGGGCCGATCACAATCAGTGCCACGGCACCGATCAGGGCAATTTTGGAGATGCCAATGTCAATCACGTCTGCAAAAGCTCAAGTGATAGGTTATCAAGGCAGACCAGCAGAAAACCGGGGGCAGCAAGCACCAGCTCAGGACTTTTGCCGTGCTTCGACGTCAATCGTCGTCTTGTCGGCTTGCTTGTCAGCGCTTTGCGCGTTCGTGACCTGGCCCGCAGGCGGGGCCGTCTTGTCGTCAGCAGCCGCGCCGCCTTCCTTCATGCCGTCTTTGAAACCCTTGACCGCACCGCCCAGGTCACCGCCGATGTTTTTCAGCTTTTTAGTGCCGAAAACCATCACCACGATCAACAGCACGATCAACCAGTGCCAGATAGAAAATGAACCCATGATTTACTCCTGTGGGGAAGTTACTGCTCGCGCCGCGTGGGCGCTCCATGACACAACTGTATTGATTCTAAATGCCCCGTATGAAGCCGCACCGATTACAACCCTTTTGCGTGTGGGTTAGTGGCAAGCGTGACCACTTTGAGGGCGATCAGAATAAATGACAGCAGCGGAAAAACCGGCCGCCTCGCCGGGCCGCCCCAAGCAAGGCCCGCCCCCTTGGGGGGCAGAGAGCGACACGAAGTGCGCGAACGTGGGAGCTAACCTCTTAACCAGGGACGCGGCCCGCCCATCACATGCATGTGCAGATGATGCACTTCCTGACCGCCTTCGGCACCCGTGTTGACCACGATTCGAAAACCGCCCCCGGGATAAGGCTTGCAGCCCTGCTCCAGCGCCAGCCGCGGCGCCAGCGTCATCATGCGGCCCAAAAGCGCGGCATGTTCGTCATGCACCTGCGCCATTGACGGAATGTGCTTTTTTGGCACCATCAAAAAATGGATCGGCGCCCACGGCGCAATGTCGTGAAAGACAAACAGTTCGTCGTCCTCATAAACCTTGCGGCTGGGAATCGCGCCGGCCGCGATTTTGCAAAAAATGCAGTTGGTCTCTGACATGTTCAGTCCGCCCTAACCAACATCCACCGCGCGCCCGGCGTTCATGCGCACCATGCCCTTGACGATGCGGTAAAGGAACCAGAGCGAGATCAAGCCCCAGGCAATAAAGCCGGGAATGACAAATAGCAGCCAAAGCCAGGAAGTCAGCAAATACCAAACCCCCGCCCACAGCACAGTTCGAATGCGCCAGCTGAAATGCGAAGCCTGCCAGGTGTTGGCGGCATCGCTGCGCTTGACCAGATCGATGACCAGCGCAATCAACAGCAGCGCAACCGACACCTGCGCACCCGGCAGCACGGCGGCTACGGCCACGACCAGATGCAGCACGTAACTCACCCAGCCCCAGGTTTTCAGGCCCTCGTCCGGCTCAATTGTTGCGATGTTTTCGTTCACAGTCAGTCCTTTTTCAGTCGTCGATGGTCGATTGTCAATCTTTGGATGCTTCGCGCTGCACTGCCTTGCGAAGCGCCTTTTCCTCGATGCCACTGGTGCCTTCGCGGCGTTCCAGCTCGGCAATCACGTCCGCCGGGCTCAAGCCATAGTGCGCGAGCGCAATCAGGCTGTGAAACCACAGGTCCGCCACTTCACCGACCAGTTTGGCTTTCAGCTCCGGCGTCGTGCCGCCGCAGTCAATATCTTTCGCGGCCATCACGGTCTCGGTCGCTTCTTCGCCGATTTTTTTCAGGAACGCGTCCGGGCCTTTGTGCAGCAGCCGCGCCACATAGCTCGTGTCCGGGTCGCCGCCATTGACCACCTTGCGGGTTTCGATGATTTGCGCCAGGCGCTGAAGGGAATCGTTGGAGCGCATGTGTTTGGTCAGAGCCTATTTGTAGATGCTGGTCGGGTCTTTCAAGACCGGCTCGGTAATCAGCCACTGCCCATCCTTGAAAAGATGGAAAAAACAGCTGTGACGGCCGGTGTGGCAGGCAATCGCGTTCGAGGGAGCGCCGTCACTGCCAGGCTGCGTCACCTTAAGCAAAATCACGTCGTTGTCGCAATCAAGGCGAATTTCATGCACCGTCTGCCAGTTGCCGGATTCTTCGCCCTTGTGCCACAGCCGCCCGCGCGAGCGGCTGAAATACACCGCTTGCCGCGATTCAGCCGTTTTTTCAAGCGCCTCACGATTCATCCACGCAAACATCAGCACGTCGCCGGTGCCAATTTCCTGCGCGATCACCGGGATCAAGCCCTTGTCGTCCCATTTGATTTCGTCAAGCCAATTCATGGCGGTATTGTCCGGGATTTGGGCGCGGTCACGGAAGCTCTTAAACGAGGGGCAGCGCGTCCGACGGGGGTTACAACCTTACCGGAATCCCGCGCGCGGCCATGTGCTGCTTGGCCTGTTGCACGGTGTATTCACCGTAGTGAAAAATGCTTGCCGCCAGCACGGCGTCGGCGTGGCCCAGCTTGATGCCGTCGGTCAGATGGTCGAGGTTGCCGACGCCGCCCGAGGCAATCACGGGCACGCCGACGGCGTCGCTGACAGCGCGGGTCAGTTCCAGGTCAAAGCCTGATTTGGTGCCGTCGCGGTCCATGCTGGTGAGCAAGATTTCACCGGCGCCGCGTCGCGCCATCTCGGTCGCCCAGGCTACGGCATCGAGCCCGGTGTTTTTTCGCCCGCCGTGGCTGTAAACGTCCCAGCCGGCGCCGCGTGCCAGGGCGTCTTCGGCGCTGCGGCGTTTGGCGTCGATGGCGACGACGATGCACTGCGCGCCAAATTTTTCTGATGCGTCTTCAATCACCTGCGGATTGGCCAGCGCGGCGGAGTTGAAACTGGTTTTGTCGGCACCGGCATTGAGCAGGCGCCGCACGTCGTCAACCGTACGCACACCGCCGCCCACCGTCAGCGGAATAAACACCTGGCTGGCGACGGCTTCGATGATGTGCAGGATCAGATCACGGCCGTCGCTGGTGGCGGTGATGTCTAAAAACGTGAGTTCGTCGGCGCCCTGCTCGTTGTAGCGGGCGGCAATTTCAACCGGGTCACCGGCGTCGCGCAGTTCAAGGAAGTTGACACCCTTGACGACGCGGCCACCAGTGACGTCAAGGCAGGGACTGATGCGTTTGGCGAGCATGGGAAGTGGTCAGAAATCAGAGCGGTGAAAAACCAGACGGGCCAAAAGCTGCTGGCATGACGCGAAGGCTTTGCCAGCCGCGCCAGGACTCGTCCGGCATCAGCAGCTGCGGCGTGTTGATGCGTGCCGCCTCAACGCAGAGCATGTGATTGAAGCCATGCAAGGGCATATCGTCCGGTGCGCCACACAGCGCCGCGCCGGGGTTCCAGACCACCACTTCGGGCAGGCTGGGTGACTGCTCCAGCCGAAGCGAGCCGCTGCCATCGCGCATCAGCAGCGGTACTTTGGCCTTGGCATAGACGCGGTCGGTTTCACTGCTGAAATGTAGCGCGCGCCCGGACTCTGTCGTGCGCACACCCGGCTGGTTGCGATGCTGCACCGCGTCCCAATAATCCAGGCCTTGCAGACCCAGCAGCTCGACGCGGCTTAAGTCGTCAACCTGCAGGTAGGTATGCAGCGCGAAGGCGAAAGAAAAAGGCAGCGCATCCGTGTTGACCACCTCGAATGCGATTTTGAGATTGTCCGGCTCCAGCGTGATGGTGCAAGTCGCTGTGAATGCATGCGGCCATATCGCCCGGGTCTGGGGGGTGTCGGTCAGCTCGAGTGCGATTTCAGCCCACCTGACATGCGATTGCACCGCAGTGACGCGCCAGGCCTGCGTGCGGGCGAACCCATGCTTGGGCAAGGGCACGGGGCCGAGTGCCTGCTGGTTAAATTGCGGGAAGCACAGCGGCACACCGCCTCGGATTGGGTGGGCGTTATCAAAGCGGGCGCCCGGGCTGAGGTAAATGCGATCGACGCCGTCGGCTGTCATCCATGACAGTAGCTGCGCGCCGAACAGCGACACCAGAACCCGGTCACCGCCGGGCAGCGAGATTTCAACGCAGGGCTGCTGCTGGAAAACGCAGTTAGCCGCAGCGGGGGCATTGCTCATGCTGACAGCTCATCAGCCCTGGCCTGTGCGGCCTCGAAGTCCAGGTCGCCGCTGTAGATGGATCGGCCGCAGATCACGCCTTCAACGCCCTCTTGCTCGACAGCGCACAGCGCCTCGATATCAGCCATATTCGACAGGCCGCCGGAGGCGATCACTGGGATGGTGAGCGCCTGCGCGAGTTTGACGGTGGCTTCGATGTTGATGCCGCTGAGCATGCCGTCGCGCCCGATGTCGGTGTAGATGATGCCTTCGACGCCGTAGTCCTGAAACTTTTTGCCCAGGTCGATGACCTCATGGCCGGTCATCTTGCTCCAGCCGTCGGTGGCGACCTTGCCATCCTTGGCATCCAGCCCGACGATGATGTGGCCGCTGAAAGCGGTGCAGGCGTCTTGCAGAAAGCCCGGGTTTTTTACCGCTGCGGTGCCGATGATGACGTAGCGCAGCCCGGCATCGAGGTAGCGTTCGATGGTGTCCAGGTCGCGAATGCCGCCGCCCAGCTGTACGTCGATTTCGCTACCGACCTCAAGAAGGATTTTCCGGATTGCCAGCTCGTTTTTCGGCTTGCCGGCGAAGGCGCCGTTCAAGTCCACCAAGTGCAGGCGGCGGGCGCCTTTGTTGACCCAGTTGCGCGCCATCGCGGCCGGGTCTTCGCTGAAGATGGTGGATTGGTCCATGTCGCCCTGTTTGAGGCGAACGCAGTGACCGTCTTTCAGGTCAATCGCGGGAATAAGCAGCATGTTAGGTGGTGAAAAAGACGGATGATAGGACGGGACGGGAGGAATTGCAGAAAAATCTTTGCGCAGCAGTCGTTTAAACCTTCAGGCGGGGCGCGCTTTTAAGGCTGCCATTGCAGAAAGTTGCGGTACAGCGCCAGGCCGTGATCGGCGCTTTTTTCGGGATGAAACTGCGTCGCGAAAATATTATCGCGTGCGATGGCGGCGGCAAAGCGGGCGCCGTAGTCGGCCTCTCCGGCAATGTCGCTGACGCTTGCCGGGCGAGCATAAAAGCTGTGGACGAAGTAAAAATACGCGCCATCGGGTATGCCGGCCCACAATGCATGTGATTTTTTACCCTGGTAAACCTGGTTCCAGCCCATTTGCGGCACCTTGTACCGGCTGCCGTCAGGCTGCGTCTGGCCAGCCAGATCGAAGCGGACTACCTCGCCGCCAATCAGCCCCAGCCCCGGTGTCGGCACACCGAACAAGCCTTCGTGGCTGCGGTCCAGCAGCATCTGCATGCCGACGCAGACGCCGAACAGCGGCTTGTGGGCAGCGGCATGGCGCACGGCGTTTTGCAAACCCGACTCTGCCAATGCGCGCATGCAATCATGCATGGCGCCCTGACCCGGCAGCACAACGCGCTCGGCGTTCATCACGTCCTCTGGCCGTGACGTGACGACCACGTTGTAGCCACTGCCCCGGGCCACATGCAGGGCCGCCTGCGACACCGAGCGAAGATTGCCCGAACCGTAGTCAACCACGGCAACTGTTTTCAAGAGATCTTTTTCACAGGTTAGTCGCTATTATTTTTATAGCTGGTTACGCATGTATTACGGGGGCTAGAGGCCTAAAACGCTTGCATTCACAGCCAGGCAGCCTACACCGCGCCACGACCTACAGCGAGCCTTTGGTCGACGGAATCACGCCCACCGAACGCGGATCAATCTCCAGCGCCATGCGAAGGGCGCGGGCGAACGCCTTGAACACCGTTTCGGCCTGATGGTGGGCGTTGTCGCCGCGCAGGTTGTCGATGTGCAGCGTGACGAAGGCGTGGTTGCAAAAGCCCTGGAAAAATTCATAGGCCAGCTGGCTGTCGAAGCTGCCAATCATGCCGCTCTTGAACGGCACATGCATTTCCAGCCCCGGACGGCCCGAAAAATCAACCACGACGCGGCTCAATGCCTCGTCGAGTGGCACATAGGCGTAGCCGTAGCGGCGCAGGCCCTTTTTGTCGCCCACGGCCTGCGCCACCGCCTGCCCGAGCGTGATGCCCACGTCCTCAACCGTGTGGTGGCCGTCGATGTGCAGGTCGCCCTTGGCCTGAATATCGAGGTCAATCAGCCCGTGCCGGGCAATCTGGTCGAGCATGTGGTCAAAAAACCCGATGCCCGTGGACAGGCTGGCTTTGCCGGTGCCGTCGAGGTTGACCTTGACGGTGATCTGCGTTTCGGCGGTGTTGCGCGAAACCTCTGCGGTTCGTGGCGAAAGAGCTGCCAGTGGCATTGAAATGGGGGTGGTCATAAGGATTCTTGAAGGGCTGCCAACATTTTGGCGTTCTCGCCGACGGTGCCAACGGTGAGGCGCAAACAATTGGCCAGCAAGGCATGCATTTTAGAAACGTTTTTGACCAGCACGCCGCGCGCCTTCAGGCCGTCGAAAGTTTTGGCCGCATCGGGGACACGAATCAGTATCATGTTGGCGTCACTTGGCCAGGTTTTGACATTTTTCATCGCGTCCAATGCTTCCAAAAGCATAGCGCGTTGCGCACGTATTTCCTGGGCTTGCGCCGTAAACACTTTTTTATTCTCAAGCGCGAACAGCGCGCATTCGTAATTCAGCACGCTGATGTTGTAGGGCGGGCGCACCTTGTCAATTTCCGCGATCAGCGCTTTCGGCCCCATCAGGTAACCCAGCCGGACGCCCGCAAGACCGAATTTGCTCAGCGTGCGCAGCAGCAGTACATGGCTGTGGTGGGCGATGCGGCCCGCATAGCTTTTGCTGGCAAACGGCTGGTAGGCCTCGTCCATCACGACCAGCCCGCCCTGCTCCCCGACGGCGACAATGATATTTTCAATCACCGCGTCATTCCAGAGCTTGGCCGTGGGATTGTTCGGGTACGCGAGATAGGTGATCGCCGGCTTGTGTTCGGCGATGGCGGCCAGCATGGCAGCTTCGTCGAGTTCGAAGTCGGCAGTCAGCGGCACGCCGACGAATTTCAGGCCTTGCAGCTGTGCGCTCACTGCGTACATCACAAAGCCTGGCACGGGTGACACAATCGTCGCGCCCGGCACATCGCAGGCCATCGCCAGCAGCGAAATCAGCTCGTCCGAGCCGTTGCCCAGCATGATGTCAAAGCCGTCGGGCATCTGCGCATAGCTGGCCAGTGCGTCGCGCAAATCGTTGACCCGGCCATCGGGGTAGCGGTTCAGCGCCAGCGCACCCAGGCGGCGGCCCAGCTCAACTTGCAGATCGGCGGGCAGCCGGTGCGGATTCTCCATCGCGTCCAGCTTGACCATGCCGGTGGAGTCTTGTACGGCGTAGGCGTGCATCGACTGCACGTCCTGGCGGATGCGGGATTGGCCAAGCCGGGAGATTTGTTCACTGTTCATTTCAAAATCTCAAATTCAGCAGGCGTCATGACAAACGGATTGATCACCTGCACCGTGTCGTATTGCTGCAGGTGCTGCAAATCCTCACTCAGCAAATAACGGCAACCCTGCTGCTGCGCAGACGACATGATGAGCGCGTCCCAATAGCTGAGCTTGTATCGGTCTTGCATCACCCACGCGCCATCAACGGTGTAAGTATCCAGATGGGGCGGCTGCCACAAGCGCAGCATGCGCACCTGCTCTCTGGCTTTTTCGACCGTGTCCACGGCTCGAAATTTGGTGATGGCGTTGTTGTAAAACTCATTGAGCACCTGCGTGCTGATGCGCCCCGCGCGCTGCGTCCAGCACCATGTCAGCCACTCATTGGCACGGATTTGCTTGCCTGTATCGCGCGCATCCTTGGTGTAGAGATGCACGTTGGTGTCAACGAAAATCAGCACGCTCATACATCTCGTCCCGCGTCAGGAAGTTGCCGTCGCTGTGGCCCCAGGACTCAAACTTGATGGCCTTGCGCATGGCCTGCGCGTAGGCGTCTTCCTGGCGCATCTTTTCAGCCAGAATCTCGCCGACAAGACGCGAAACACTGGAATTGCGCTTGGCAGCCTCGATACGAGCCCACTCCAGCGCTGACTCTTCAACCGTGATGGTGACGTTTTTCATCTATTCAATATTACACTAAACTCGTGCTGCACGAATCTAGTGTGCCTGAACCAGCAGAATCTAACAAGGATAACTGTCTCGTGCCGATGCCCACCAACGCCGATTTTGCAAACTACTGCTGCGACTTGCTGCGCTCTGCCGGCCCGTGCGTGGCCAAGCGCATGTTCGGCGGTTACGGCATCAGCACCGACGGTTTGACGATTGCGATCTTGACGGACCTGGGCGACGGCGAAAAACTTTGGCTCAAAGGTGATGAGGCGACGCGTAGCAACTACGAGGCAGCCGGCTGCCAGATGTTCACCTATGCCGCTAAAGGTGTGCTTCGGTCAATGAATTACTTCAGCAGCCCGGAAGAAGCCATGGATTCAGCCGATGCGATGCGGCCGTGGGCGGCGATGGCGCTGGAATGCGCCTTGCGGGCGCGGTTGGCCAAGCCCAAAACCGTGCGCAAAAAGCCAGCGCGCAAAGCGCAACCCTGAACTGGCAACGGTTTTGATTCACTTTTTATTCAGCCGTACCTATGGCATTTGAGCGGGTCTCGGCTGTCAGAGTCTTTCAATACGTCCCAGGCCAGTTCGTGGGTGAACTCAAAACCTTGAATCAGGCCTTGCTGCTCAAGGGTCGAAAGCGCCCGGGTACCAACCAGATCAGCGGCGTTCAAGAGCGTCAGCATCGCTTTTCTGTAATTGCTAAAACGCTGAATCCAGCGGATGTCCTGGCCTGTCATGGTTGGTAGTTTATGACGCGTTGAGATAACCGCATCAAGGTTAACCATCCATGATCAATCAACTGGGCTCCAAACGCATCGCAGGTACACCGCGAATCCGCATCTCCGCAGCTCGTGCATGCGCCTGCAAACCTTCGCCATATGCCAGCTCGGCAGCTATCTTGCCCAGCACCTGCGCGCCGGCTTCGCTCACGTCAATGATGCTGGAGCGCTTCTGGAAATCGTAGACCCCAAGCGGCGAACTGAAGCGCGCCGTGCCGCTGGTGGGCAGTACATGATTCGGGCCAGCGCAGTAGTCGCCCAGGCTTTCGCTGGTGTAGGCGCCCAGAAAAATCGCGCCTTCGTGCTTAAACAGCCGCTCCCATTGGTGTGGCTTTGAATGGCGCCGGCACCGTTGATCAGTTAAGCAGGAACAGGCGTGGCTGCTGCTCTTCCGGTGCACCTCCGTTTCGCCAGTTCATTCGCCGCCTCATTGTTCAGCCCTCCCCAGGCCCTTGCGCCATGCAGCAGGCGGCATACCGAACTCGCGCCGGAAAGCGCGGCTGAATGCTGGGTCCGTCTCGTAGCCCACATCCTGTGCCACATGCGTGATGCTCAGCGAGCTGGTCTGCAACATTCCTGCGGCGAGAGCCATCCGCCACCGGGTAAGGTAGTGTATGGGCGACTGCCCGACGTAGTGCGTAAACCGCTTGGCAAGCACCGACCTGGAGATGTTGCATTCACCGGCCAATGTTTCCACCGTCCAGGGATGCGCAGGTCGCGCGTGCATCAACTCCAACGCCCGGCCTACAACCCGGTCGCGGACACCAGCGAGCCAGCCCGTATGCTCCGGCGGTAGTCGCTCCATGTGCCGGCGCAACGTCTCGATGAATAGGACTTCGGACAGTTTTGCGAGGACGCCAGCGCCTCCGGGGCGCAAGGCAGCGGCCTCGGCCACTGCGTAATGGATCGATCTTTCAAGCCAGTCGGGCTCGCCTTGCCCACGCAGGCTCACGGTGAGCACATGCGGAAGCGAGTTCAGGATCGGGCGAGACAAGCGCGGGTCGCAGGAGAAATAGCCGCAGATGAATTTCGTCACGTCTCCACCTCCGCCGAACCGCAGCTCGCGCGGTCCCCGGCGCAGGAGCGACGGCAGGTCTGCGGGCGGCCCGGACTGGACGTCCGGCGCGGACGCCATGACATGGGCGTCACCGTGAGGAAACACGATGATTTCGCCCGCACGAAGGAGGCCGGGCGGCGAGCCCTCCACCTCTATCCTGCACTCGCCCTCGGTCAAGAGGTGAAAGATCACCAGCCGCTCAGCCCCCGGATGCAAAATCTGCATCACGCTGCTCGCCTCGGGGGAAGAAAAGCACCACGGGGCACTGAACCTCGCATTGAAGAACACCGCGCTGTTCAGGTGGACAACGCGAAGCACCTCGGACAATGCATCCATTTCAGGCGCAGGCGGTTGCCGCGAGCCGAGGATCGGGCGCGACGTGGGTCGGTGACCGCCATGCGCCCCACAGCGGCGCAGCGGAGTGCGCTGCTTGCACGCGGTTATTGAACGCAGGATGCATCAATTTCGTACCGAGCGCGCCGGCCCACACCGCAACGGCGCGCAATTGTTCCTTAACCGCGACCGAAAGTCGTCGCTCGAAGGTGTCGCAAGCCCGCGAAAGGCACGCCTCAAGGTACGAGTTTGTTGTCACGATGAGGCTCCGGATGGTCATGGACAGGGTTCCATTGTCTGCCCCTTCACCGGCGATGTCGACTCGTGTCGGAGCGTCGGACAACAAATCGGTACGGCGGATTGGCCCGGTTCGTCCACGTTAAAACTGCGCGTCAGGGACAAGGTTTACGGTGCTTCGGTGAATGACATTCCGAGACCCGCCGACCATACTGCTTTCATGAGCACCGGCCATGCACACAACAAGGAGTTCGCAATGGATCTGCAAACCAGATTTCTCGAAGTCGTTACCACCGAAGCGCAATTCAGATCCGTCATGGGCAGTCCCCCGGCACTGGTGCTTCGGAAAGAGCTGAACGAACTCGACTCTCATGCAAAAGAATTTATCGGAAGATGTCCGTTTTTGCTCATTGGAACGAGCGGCGCTGACGGACGAATGGACATGTCCCCCAAGGGTGACCCGCCGGGCTTTGTACTTGTGCTTGACGACAAGACTCTGGCAATTCCGGATCGACTCGGGAACCGCCGGGCAGATACGTTTTTGAATCTTGTTGTCAACGACCAAATTGGTCTGATCTTTTTCGTGCCCGGAAAGCAGGAGACATTGCGCATCAGCGGGCGCGCCATCATTGTTCGCGACCTGAAAATTCGCGAGCAAATGGCGGTTAAGGACAAGCTTCCAGATTTCGCCATCATCATGGAAGTCCATCAGATGTTCTTCCACTGTGCCAAGTGCATCATTCGGTCGAATCTGTGGAAGCCGGAGGCCTGGCCGTCCTTGTCCGGTCTGCCATCGCTGGCGGAGACGATGATTTCCGCTGGCAAACTGAGTCATTCGGTGGAAGAGATGCAGGCGATCGTCGACCAGGATGCGGCGACACGGCTGTATTGAAAGATGACGCCCTAATCATCTATGGTCACCCTCTTCGGTCACGCTACGCTGCCTAATTGAAGTCCACGGTGTTGACGTTGGTTTCAGACGCCGACGCGGCACCGGACAGTTTCACCCGATCAAATCTTGCTTGGGTCAGGAGCGCCTACTAAGAGCAGGGGTATAAACCATTGAGATAGCAAATTTTGACTTTAAGAGCGACTGAGCAGGCGCATCTCTGCAGCCCGTGCATGCGCCTGCAAACCCTCGCCGTAGGCCAATTCGGCAGCAATTTTCCCCAGCGTCCGCGCCCCCTGCTCGCTGACTTCAATGATGCTGCTGCGTTTTTGAAAATCGTACACGCCTAGCGGACTTGAAAAGCGCGCGGTGCCGCTGGTCGGCAGCACGTGATTCGGGCCGGCGCAGTAGTCGCCCAGCGATTCGCTGGTGTAGGCGCCGAGAAAAATCGCCCCTGCATGTTTGAGCAGCGGCTCCCAGCGGTGCGGGTCGCGGCTGGAGACTTCCAGGTGTTCGGGCGCGATGCGATTGCTGATGGCGCAAGCCTCTTCCATGCTGCGCGTGTGAATCAGCGCGCCGCGCCCGTTGAGCGATTTGGCGATGATTTTCGCGCGTGGCATGGTGGGCAGCAGGCGATCAATCGCGGCCTGCACGGCGTCGATGTAGGCCAGGTCGGGGCACAGCAAAATGCTTTGTGCCAGCTCGTCGTGCTCGGCCTGGCTGAACAAATCCATCGCCACCCAGTCAGCGGGCGTGCTGCCGTCGGCCAGCACCAAAATCTCTGACGGCCCGGCGATCATGTCGATGCCGACGGTGCCAAAAACGTGTTTTTTGGCGCTGGCAACATAGGCATTGCCGGGGCCGGTGATCTTGTCGACATTGGGTACGGTCTGCGTGCCATAGGCCAACGCGGCCACGGCCTGCGCACCGCCTATCGTGAAGGCGCGCGTGACGCCAGCGACATACGCCGCCGCCAGCACCAATGCGTTCTTTGCACCTTGCGGCGTGGGCACCACCATGATGATTTCGCCGACGCCAGCGACATGCGCGGGAATCGCGTTCATCAGCACCGACGACGGATACGCCGCCTTGCCACCAGGCACGTAAATACCGACGCGGTCGAGTGGCGTGACTTTTTGCCCCAGCAGGCTGCCCTCCTCGTCGCGGTAACTCCAGCTTTCGCCGTTGGCCTTTTTTTGCGCTTCGTGATAAGTACGCACGCGGCGGGCCGCCGCCTGCAGCGCGTCGCGCTGGGCGGCAGGAATGGTGTCGAAGGCGGCTTTCAATTCAGCCTGCGTCAGCTCCAGGGCCGCCATCGAGGCGGCCTTTAAACCATCGAAGCGCTCGGTGTAGTCCAGCACCGCCGCGTCGCCACGCGTCTGCACGTCGGCCAGGATGCCAGCGACGCGCTGCTCAATGGCCGCATCCGCTGCGGCTGACCAATGCAGGCGCGCCTTCAATTGAGCATCAAAAGTGCTTGAAGCCGTTGAAATACGTGCGGGAGAAGCTATAAAATTCATAGTAGGTTCAGGAGAATTTTCACAAGGCAATCCTGAGGTCAAGGAGAAAAAAATCAAATTATTTTCTTCCTCCTTGCAGTTCTCCTTGATCTCCTTGATCTCCTTGTTAAAACGGTTTTTATCGACTCTGAACAGCAGCCGCAAACGCGTCGATGATCTTGCGCACCGGCGCCTGCTTGAGTTTGAGCGCGGTCTGGTTCACCACCAGGTGCGAGCTGATGTCCATGATGCGCTCGACTTCGATCAAATGATTGGCCTTGAGCGTGCTGCCGGTCGACACCAGATCCACAATCGCGTCGGCCAGACCTGTCAACGGCGCCAGCTCCATGCTGCCATAGAGCTTGATCAGGTCCACATGTACGCCTTTGGACGCAAAAAATTCTCGCGCGATGGCGACGTATTTGGTCGCTACTTTCAAGCGCGATCCTTGCTTGATGGCGTCTGCGTAGTCGAAGCCTTCACGCACGGCCACACTGATGCGGCACTTCGCAATCTGAAGATCGAGCGGTTGATACAATCCCTGGCTACCGGACTCTATCAGCGTGTCTTTGCCGACCACGCCAATGTCAGCGCCGCCGTACTGCACATACGTCGGCACGTCGGTGGCGCGCACCAGCAGCACGCGCACGTCGGGCTGGTTGGTCGCCAGAATCAGTTTGCGGGTTTTTTCGGGGTCGTCCAGCACCTCGATGCCGGCCGCTTTCAGCAGCGGCTGGATGTCGTCAAAAATGCGGCCCTTTGAAAGCGCGATGGTGATCATTCCTTGAGCCTCTGGATGTCGGCACCGATCTTTCGCAATTTGATTTCCATCTGGTCATAGCCGCGGTCAAGGTGATAAATCCGCTCGATCAATGTTTCGCCGTCGGCTACCAGGCCGGCAATCACCAGACTGGCCGATGCACGCAGGTCAGTCGCCATGACGGTCGCGCCCGACAGTTTGGCCACGCCTTCCATCACCGCGATCTTGCCCTCGATCTGAATCTTTGCACCCAGTCGCACCATCTCGTTAACGTGCATGAAGCGGTTTTCGAAAATCGTTTCGGTGACGGTGCTGCCGCCGTCGGAGATGGCATTGAGCGCCATGAACTGAGCCTGCATGTCGGTCGGGAAACCGGGGTATTCGGTGGTGCGAAACGATTGCGCTTTCAGGCGGCCTTGCGCTTGCACCCGAATGAAGCCGTCACCCGCCGTAATGGCGGCGCCGGCCTCGCGCAGCTTGTCGATGACGGCATCAAGGTGATCGGCCCGGCCATGCAAAAGAGTCACGTCGCCGCCGGCCGCAGCTACCGCACACAAAAACGTGCCGGTCTCGATGCGGTCGGCCACCACCTGGTGCGTGCAGCCGTGCAGGCGTTCCACGCCCTGAATGCGGATACGCCGCGTGCCGTGGCCTTCGATCTGTGCACCCATCTTGATCAGCATCTCGGCAAGGTCGCCGATTTCTGGCTCTTGCGCCGCGTTTTCCAAAATGGTTTCGCCTTCAGCCAGACTGGCCGCCATCATGAAGTTTTCAGTGCCGGTCACGGTGACCATGTCGGTCGTGATGTGGCAGCCTTTGAGTCGTCCGCGCCGGCCATCGGGGCCGGCCAGAACTTTGGCCAGCATGTAGCCATGCTCGACGATGATCTCGGCACCCATCGCCTGCAGACCCTTTATGTGCTGGTCCACCGGACGCGAGCCAATCGCGCAGCCGCCCGGCAGCGACACCGTGGCTTCACCAAAACGCGCCAGCAGCGGGCCTAGCGCCAGCACCGAAGCGCGCATGGTTTTCACCAGCTCGTAGGGTGCCTCGGGCGAACTCAATGCGCCCGCGTTGATGGTGACCCGGCCTGGCATGTCGGTGCTGCGCTCGGCCTGCACGCCCATGTTGCGGATCAGCTTGAGCATGGTCGACACGTCCTGCAGGCGCGGCACGTTTTCCAGCACCACGGTGTCGGCTGTCAGCAAGGCAGCGCACAGCTCGGGCAGCGCCGCATTTTTCGCACCGGAAATTTCGACTGTGCCTGCAAGCGCGTTGCCGCCCTTGATGAGTAATTTATCCATGATTGCGCCAAGGCCCGGTTATTTGGGAACAGCTGCCCACTCGGCGGGCGTGTAGGTTTTCATCGACAGCGCATGCACCTCGTCGGTCTGCAGCCGCCCGCCCAGCGTGGCGTAAACCCGCTGGTGGCGCTGAATCAGCCGCTGGCCCTCGAACGCGCTGGACACGACGGTCGCATACCAGTGGCGGCCATCGCCAGACAGTTCAACGTGTTCGCAGGCAAGGCCTGCCGCAATGATGGTTTGGAGTTCTTCGCCTGTCATAGTTTATTCATTACGTTGGTACCATATTCATTCAAGCAGGGGCCACGGAACTGGCTTTGCCAGGCCGTAGGCGCAGCGCCCCCTCGGGGGGCAGAGAACTACACGAGGTGAGTGAACGTTGGGGGCATTAGTGTCTTATTTTGTAGCCGGTACGGAGCATGTTTACAGCAATTGCGCTGACGATTAGCAGTGCCACGCTGACAATGAAAAGGCTCAGCCACGGCGAGACATCACTGACGCCGAAAAAGCCGTAACGAAACCCGTCAATCATGTAGAAAAATGGATTAAAGCGGCTGGCGGTTTGCCAGACCGGCGGCAGCGAGTGAATGGAATAAAACACGCCACTTAAAAAGGTCATCGGCATGATGACGAAACTCTGGAACAACGCCATCTGGTC
>JANLYY010000180.1:0-1955 GCA_031365885.1 Polaromonas sp.
GTGGCGCCCTTGGTCGCCATGTAGGTGCTGAGCTGCTCGCGCAGCGGCTGGTAGCCCTCAGTGGCGCCGTATTGCAGCGCGGGGCCGGGCTCTTCTCTCAAGACGTTGGCGCTGGCTTCTTTCAGGCCTTCGACATCAAACATGGCCGGGTCTGGAAAGCCGCCGGCAAAGCTGATGATGCCGGGCTTGCCCAGCAGCTTGAACAGCTCGCGGATGGCGGAGGTTTCGACGTTGCTCAGGCGGTCGGCAAATTGCAGGGGCATGGTTAGGGTTTCCTTCTTGGGCGCTGGCATGGATGGTAACGCTGGCGGGTTGAGCATTAAACGTGCAGCGTTCAAACACCACTAAATACAACGAGTCAACAACTAGCCAACAACTAGCCAACAACTAGCCAATAAACTATTTTAAAGGCGTAAATTGACTTAACTACTTTTAAGGTTTAAATTAACTTAACTATCTAAGAGAGGTAATTTAAAATAACTACGTTTAGGGCGTAATTAAATGAAATACACACACACCGATACCTATGCCGTCAACACTCCCCAGCAGCTGCGTACCATCCTGCGCTCGCTGCGCCAGGCCAGTGGCTTGACGCAGGCGCAACTGGGCGAGAAGCTGGGCGTGACGCAAAAGCGCATTGCGCGTATCGAGGCAGCTCCGGAAGTCACCGCATACGACCAGATCGCCCGCATGGTGACGGCCATGGGCTACCGCTTGCTGATTGAAAAGCCGGCGCCGCAGCATCAGGTTGCCGAATCCGGACCAGACACATGGTGACTTTTCGCCGCCCGCGCACAGACCCGAAAAACAGCATGCTGGGCGTCTGGACCAACGGCGAACGCGTGGGCATCTGGCGCATCTCCGACGGCGAACACAGCTTTCAATATGCGGCCAGCTGGCCTGCGTCTCATGCCGGGCGCGCGCTGTCGCTTTCGCTGCCGTTCACCCCCGACAACATTGCGCATCGCGGTGACACGGTCAGAAACTTTTTTGATAACTTGCTGCCCGACAGCGACGCGATTCGCCGCCGCATGCAGAGCAAGTTCTCAACCGTCAGCACCAATACGTTTGACCTGCTAGCCGCTGTGGGGCGCGAGTGCGTGGGCGCAGTGCAGCTGCTGCCCGTCGACCTGTCTCCTGATGGCTATGACCGCATCGAATCCGTGCCGCTCGACGACGCGGGCGTGGAGGGTGCCATCAATACAGCGCTGACGGGTGGCCGCGTGCTGGGGCAGATGGAGCCGGACGACTTCCGTATCTCGATCGCCGGCGCGCAGGAAAAGACCGCCCTGCTCTGGCATGCGGGCCAATGGAATCGGCCCCTGGGTGCGACGCCGACCACGCATATCTTCAAACTGCCGCTGGGCCTGGTGGGCAACATGCGGGCTGACATGAGCGAATCGGTTGAAAACGAGTGGCTGTGCGCGCGGCTGCTGGAGCTGCTCGGACTACCCGTGGCTGGCTGCGAAATAGCCAGCTTTGGCCAGCGCAAAGTGCTGGTAGTTGAGCGCTTCGACCGTGCGCTGCAGCTGCCGCACGGCAAGCGGCCATGGCTCGCGCGTCTGCCGCAAGAGGATTTTTTCCAGGCACTGGGCGTTGCTGGTGAACGCAAGTACGAATCTGATGGTGGCCCCGGAATTCGCGCCATCTTGCGTCAGCTCGACACCAGCAGCCGCGCCGACATTGACAAGCTGGTGTTCGTCAAGGCCCAGCTCGCATTCTGGCTCATGGCCGCGACAGACGGGCACGCCAAAAATTTCTCCATCTTTTTAGAGCGTGGCGGCGGTTTTCACATGACGCCGCTCTATGACGTGCTGTCGGCCTGGCCCATCATTGGCAACGGCGCGAATCAGGTCAGCCCGCGTCGGGCCAAGCTGGCGATGGCTTTGCGTAGCAAAAACACGCACTACCATCTGCACGAAATCACCACGCGCCACTGGCAGGCGCTGGCGCAG
>JANLYY010000201.1:0-25026 GCA_031365885.1 Polaromonas sp.
GCTGAAGGCGGCTTTCCCACGCCGTCTGGCCAATGCGAATTTTTCAGCGCACGGCTGGCAGCGCAAGGCATGGATGGCCTGCCCGACCATGTGCCGAACTTTGAAGCCGCCAGCACGTCGGCGGATTTCCCGCTGGCGATGATTTCACCGCCAGCGCGCAACTTCCTCAACTCGACTTTCGTCAACGTCAAAAGCCTGCGCGGCATTGAAGGCGAGCCGATGCTGGAAATGCATGCACTCGATGCGGCGGCACGCGGCATCGTCAGCGGCGACATCGTGAAAGTGTTCAACCCGCGCGGCGACTACCTCGTCAAGGCCGACGTGTCCGCGCGCGCACGGCCCGGCGTCGTCAACGGCATGGGACTCTGGTGGCGCAAGCTCGGGCTGGCCGGCACCAACGTGAACCAGCTCACCAGCCAGCATCTGACGGATCTCGGGCGTGGGCCGGTGTTCTATGACTGTCTGGTGGAAGTCACGCTGGCCGCGCCTCCGCCCGCGTCAAGGCAAAGTCTGAAGTGACACGCAGAGCCGTCAAGGCAGCCATTGTCGTCGGCGTAGCGGCCTTGATGCTGGCCGGTTGCGGCTCGCTGGGCTACTACTGGCAGTCGGTCAGTGGCCACCTGCAGATGATGAAGGCCGCACGGCCGGTCGATGACTGGCTGGCAGATGCGCAAACGCCCGAGCAGCTCAGGCAGCGGCTGCACTTAAGCCAGCGCATCCGCAGCTTTGCCGTTGATGAGCTGAAGCTGCCCGACAACGCCAGCTACCGGCGCTATGCCGACCTGAAACGCACGGCAGTGGTGTGGAACGTAGTGGCGGCGCCCGAGCTGTCGCTGACGCTGAAGACCTGGTGCTTTCCGGTCGCCGGCTGCGTCGGCTATCGCGGCTATTTTGATGAGGCCGACGCCCGCGCCGAAGCCAGGCAACTCGACGCACAGATGCTGGAAACCAGCGTCTACGGTGTGCCGGCCTATTCCACGCTGGGTCTGATGAACTGGGCCGGCGGCGACCCGCTGCTGAACACCTTCATCCGCTACCCCGAAGGCGAGCTGGCGCGGCTAATTTTTCATGAGCTGGCGCATCAGGTGGTGTATGCGCAGGGCGACACCGTGTTCAACGAATCGTTTGCCACCGCTGTCGAGCGCCTGGGTGGCCAGCGCTGGCTGGCGGCTGAATCTGCGCGTGGCAACACCAGCGCGCCAGAGGACTACGCCGCGTTCGACCAGCGACGCCGGCAGTTCCACGCGCTGGTGCTTTCCACGCGCCGTGAGCTGGCTGCCGTTTATAAGGCAAATAGCCCTGTAGCCCGCGAAGAACGTGCGCAAGAAGCTATTAAATCAGGAACAGCAATCAGTGCCAAAGCGCAAACCATGCAAGGCTTTCGCGACCGCTACGCCAAGCTGAAAACTGAATGGGGCGGCTACGCAGCCTATGACCCGTGGGTGGCGCGGGCCAACAACGCGGCCTTCGCCGCGCTGGCCGCCTACGATGAACTGGTGCCCGGTTTTGAAGCGCTTTTCGAGCGCGAGGGTCGCAGCTGGCCCCGGTTTTATGATGCAGTCAAACGTTTGGCCAGCCTGTCTAAAAATGAGCGGCACCTGGCACTACGCAGCTCCAACAATAACGACTCCCCACCCCAAAACCCAAGGACAGATTGATGGCAGACATCCAGATCGAACGCAAGCACGGCATGAGCATGACGCAGGCGCGTGCCGCCGCTTTCAAATGGGCTGAGCAGGCCGAAGAAAAATTCGATATGACCTGCACCTACGAAGAAGGCGGCACGACCGATGAGGTGAGCTTTACGCGCTCGGGGGTGTCGGGCACCTTGACGGTGACCGACGATGTGTTTCAGCTGCAGGCAAAACTTGGTTTTCTGCTCGGCGCGTTCAAGGACAAGATCGAAAGCGAAATCGTCAAAAATCTGGATGCGCTGATTGCGAAGAAGCCAGCGGCAAAAAAGTCGGCCATCAAAAAAGCCCCACCTAAAGCCTGACGGCGGCCGAACCGTCGCACCATGGCTGCTCCTTCTTTCACGCCCACTTCGTCGACCGCAGCGACTTCCTCTGGCCCGCTGGCCGGGCTGAAGGTGATCGAACTCGGGCAATTGATCGCCGGCCCGTTTGCCGCTAAAACGCTAGCTGATTTTGGCGCCGAGGTGATCAAGATCGAGTCGCCTATTGCAGGCGACCCGCTGCGCAAATGGCGGCTCCTTAAAGACGGCACCTCGGTCTGGTGGCAGGTGCAGTCGCGCAACAAGCGCTCGCTGGCGCTTGACCTCAAGCAGGCGGCGGCGCAGGACATCGTGCGCCAACTCGTGCGTGACGCCGACGTGCTGATCGAAAACTTTCGCCCCGGCGCAATGGAAGGCTGGGGCCTGGGCCCTAGCGAGCTGCTCGCACTCAATCCGCGCCTCATCATGCTGCGCATCAGCGGCTATGGCCAGACCGGCCCCTACCGCGACCGGCCCGGCTTTGGCGTGGTGGCCGAGGCCATGAGCGGCCTGCGCCACCTGACCGCTGAGCCGGGCCGCGTGCCGGTGCGCGTTGGCGTCAGCATCGGCGACACGCTGGCCGCGCTGCATGGCGTGATCGGCATTTTGCTGGCGCTGCACCATCGCAGCGCTCACGGCACCGGCCAGGTGATCGACGTGGCGCTGTACGAAGCGGTTTTTAACTGCATGGAAAGCCTGCTGCCCGAATACAGCGCTTTTGGTGCGGTGCGCGGCCCGGCTGGCAGCGCCTTGCCCGGCATTGCGCCGAGCAACGCGTATCTGTGCAGCGATGGCGGTTATGCGCTCATTGCTGGCAATGGCGACAGCATCTTCAAACGCTTGATGAAAGAAATCAGACGTGACGATTTGGGCAATGACCCGGGGCTGCTAGATAACGCCGGCCGCGTGGCGCGCGTGGCGGAAATCGACGCGGCCATCGGCCACTGGACCGCGCAGCGCAGCGTGGATGAAGTGATGAAGGTACTTGACAGCGCCAGCGTGCCCGCAGGCCGCATCTACACCGTGGCAGACATCGCCGCCGACCCGCACTACCAGGCGCGCGGCATGCTGGCCAGCGTGCAGATGGACGACGGCAGCACGCTGGCGGTGCCGGGCATCGTGCCCAAGCTGTCAGCCACACCCGGCAGCCACCGCCGCAACGCACCCACGCTGGGGCAAGACACCGATGCGGTGCTGCAGGAACTGGGCTTGAGCCCGGCGCAGATTCAGGGCTTGAAGGACAAGGGCATCGTGGCGGGTTAAGCCCCTGCCAACAAAAATTAGCCGCTATTAAATAAGTAGCTTCTTGCGCACGTAATACGGGAGCTACAGGCTGATTTGACTGTGAAAAAGACGTCAACCAACCCAAATCAGCCCAGCTCGGCAATCAGGTCCACATACTGCTGCATCGCCTCGTCTGCAGGCGTACCTTTCAGCCCGTTCCACGCGTCCCACTTGGCGCGCGCCACCATGTCGCCGAAGCCGGGCTTTTTTTCGGCGTTGTCACCGATGCTGCCCTGCTTGTAGAGTGCGTAAATTTTGAGCAGCGTGGCGTTGTCGGGGCGCTCGCTGAGGTTCTTGGAATCGGCTTGGGCTTTGGCGAAAGCGGCTTGAAGGTCTGACATGGTGCGGCTCCGGTTGAAGTGTTTGCTTGGGGTAACTGCCGGGTATCTTAGCCACACTTGCCTGCAAAAATGATGCCTTATCCCTTCGGGGCTGATTCTGACGAGGAATGGACATGGTCACTCGCGTGATGGCTTCGGCCGGGGCAGCCAAATTGGCAGGAGAAGCCGCAACGCAGGCAGCGGGCAAAGTCGCGCGCACGGTGCAGCGAAACGTCAAGCGCGCTGTTGCCGGCACGCTGGGTCTTGTCGGCGAACGCATGACGAAAGTCGATACCGCCTGGCTGCGCATGGACTGCGATGCCAACCTGATGATGATCGTCGGCGTGTGGCAGCTTCAGCCCGGCGTGAAATACGCGGCAGTATGCGAACGCATTGAAAACACGCTGCTCCGATACGACCGCTTTCGCCAGCGCGTGCTGGAAGACGCGGGCGGTGCTACCTGGGTCGAAGACCGCAACTTCGACCTGCACAACCATGTGGTGCTTGAAAAGCTGCCGAAGGTCAGCAGGGGCCACCACCAGGAAGCGCTGCAAGACCGCGTGGCCACACTGGCGACCGAGCGGCTGGACCCGAAACGCCCGTTGTGGCAGATTCATTTGATCGAGGACTACACCGGGCCCGATGGCGTGCGCGGCAGCGCGATGATCGTGCGTATTCACCACTGCATTGCCGACGGCATTGCGCTGATTTCGGTGACGATGTCATTGGTCGACGGCGGTGTGGCGCCGCCTGCGCCGGTGGCAAAAAGCGCGAACAGCAAAAGCGCTGCCCACAGCGCCGAAGACTGGATTGCAGACACGCTGCTCAAACCGTTCACTGACCTGTCCGTGAAAGCGCTGGGCGCCGTGGGCGAAGGCGCGGCGCGCTCGCTGGGCCTGCTGGGCGACCCGGAAGGCATGAAGGACGGCCTTGAAAAAGGCTTCCAAAAAGGTGTTCAAAAGGGAATTGGTGGCTCCATCGACATGGCCAAAGTGCTGTACCAGCTGGCCAGCGATTCAGCCGCGCTGGCACTGATGCCGGACGACTCAAAAACCCGGCTCAAAGGCAAGCCCGGCGGCCAGAAAAAAGTTGCCTGGTGCCAGCCGGTTCCACTGGAAGATGTCAAGGCCGTGGGCCGGGCGCTCAATTGCTCCATCAACGATGTGCTGCTGAGCTGCGTGGCCGGGGCGCTGAGCGAATACTTAAAGTCATTCGGCGACGACGTGACCGGCCAGGAGATTCGCGCGATGGTGCCGGTGAATCTGCGGCCCCTAGATGCGGACGGTAGCCAGACACAAAAGCTGGGAAACCGCTTCGGCCTGGCGCCGCTGGTGCTGCCGATCGGGCTGGAAAATCCAGTCGAGCGCGTTTATGAAGTGCGCAAACGCATGCGTGCGCTCAAGGGCAGTTACCAGCCGCTGCTGGCCTTCAGTCTGCTGGCGGTGGCGGGCATGCTGATCAAGCCGGCGCAGGACATGATGCTGAACCTGTTCGCCCGCAAGACCACCGCCGTGATGACCAACGTGCCCGGCCCGCGCGACAAGCTGAAGTTCTGTGGCGCGACGCTGGAGCAAAGCATGTTCTGGGTGCCGCAGTCGGGTGATGTCGGGCTGGGCGTGTCGATCCTGAGCTACGGCGGCGGCGTGCAATTTGGCGTCATCACCGACAGCGCGCTGTGCCCCGAGCCGCAGCGAATCATTGATGAGTTTTTGCCGGAATTTGCGCGGCTGTCTATCGTCACGCTGATGCTGCCCTGGGGCGACGACTAGCGCGTCTTTCCGGGTAATACGTGCGTAAGCAGCTATTTATTTAATAGCAATTTCCGATGCCCTGCTATTGCACTGTCTCGGCGAAACGGAGCGAAGCAATTTCCAGCAGTCCGTCAAAAATCAGGCTTTCCACCAGTTCGAAGCGCACGGACATGCTGGGCGCCATCTTCCAGCCGGCGCCGCCGGTCATGATGCATTCAGGCACCTCGCCGCAATGCCGTCTGACGTTGTCGATCATGCGTTGCACCGCCCCGGCAATCGCGAAGGTGCCGCCGCTGGTCAGCGCGTCGCTGGTGTTGGTGGGAAAGTCGCGCACATCGCCGGTGGGTACATGCAGGCCGGCGGTGCCTGATTCAAGCGCGCGCAGCATGATGCCGTGACCCGGCAAAATGATGCCGCCCAAAAACCGGCCCGATGCGTCGATGGCTTCGACCGTGACCGCGGTGCCGACCATCACGACGACGCAGGGCTTGTTGCCGCCCCGCGCAAGCGTGCGGTGGCGCGCGCCAATCATGGCGACCCAGCGGTCGGCGCCCAGACGGGCCGGATGGTCGTAGCCGTTGATCAGGCCGGCCTCCTGCGGGCTGGAGACGACCCATCGCGGCAGCACGTCCCACTGCTCCATCTGCTCGGCAACCCGACGCTTGACGGCGTCTGCGGCCACGATACAACCGAGGATGGCGGTCGGTGCCGGCATGTCGCGCCACTCGTCATCCGCCAGTTTGTCGATATTTTCCAGAAATACCGCACCCTGATCCAGCAGTTTCGCCCTTGGGCGGGCTGCTTCGTAGCGGGCCCATTTCAGACGCGTGTTTCCCACATCAAGGGCCAGAAAAGTCATGCGGTTTGCCGGGCATGGTTCGCCCGGCGATGAAAAGGTGGATGAAAACGGGGCACAGTCATGGTTCAGGACATGGGGCTTGACAAAGCCTAGCTGGCTTCTCGGGCTTACTTGGGTTTACTTGGGCTTACTTGGGTTAAGGCGATTATGAATAGTTTTTCAGGCCCGGTGGAACGGGTTTTGCTACCGGTTTTCCACTAGATTTCACCAGGCCGCTGCGCCGCTTGCCCCGTCAGATCAAACCAAACCAGCACGCCCGCTGCACTGCCGCCAGCTTGTTGTCGACCTTCAGCTTGGCCATGGCATTGGCGATGTGAAAATTGACAGTGCGCTCGCTGCACAACAGCAGCGTGCCGCTTTCGCGCGCGGTGGAGCCCTGAAAAGCCAGGCTCAGGCACTCGAGCTCGCGCGGGCTTAAGGGACTGCGCGCATCGGCCAGTGCACGTTTGAGCAAAGGCCAGATATTGAGCGCCGACCACGCCAGCAGCGCCGCCTCGCTGCGGTCGTGCCAATGCTTGGGGCTGAACAGGTAGCACTCGAACGCGCGACCGGCCGTCATCGGAAAGGCAATCCGCACCACGCTTTGGTAGCCATGGGCCAGCCAGAGCCGGCGCCAGCGGCTGGGATTTTCAAAGGCAGATTTTGAAATGTCCTGCCACGCCACCAACGGCGCATCGGAGTCACGCCAGGGCGTACCGAAATCACGGCTCTGCGCCAGCGCCTCGGCTGCCTCCAGCAGGCGCGGCGGATGCAGCGCCAACACCAGCCGGTCGTCCTGTCCACCAAACGGGTCCGGGCCCAGCACCAGCAAGGCTTCGACAGAAAATTCACGCAGCGCACACAGCCAGTCGCTGATGACACCATCGAGATTCACGCTGTCAAAGTTAGCAGGTAGGGGCATGGATTTGCGACAAACAAAACGGGGACAATACAGCAAACACGGCTGCCGCTTGGGTGCGGTCTGGCAAGATTCAACGGAGGTTCTTTCAACTTGTTCAAGGCCCGCCTGCAGTTATGGCTCGCGCGTCAGTCTTTCGTCTACTGGCTGGTCGAACCCCTGGTGCCGATTCTGCATCCATCTCCGTGGCGGCTGCGTCTGTTCGGCTTTGCGCTGGCAGTAGGCAACCCGCTGTTTGGGTGGATCTGGAGCGAGTTGATTCCCCAGCGTTACGAAAGCGTCTTGCTGCGTGGCTTGATGACCGCGCTGGGAATCGTCCTGATGCTGCCGTGGTTGACACGAAACCTGGTCAGCCCTACGCCACGCCTCGTGGTGGCCGCCATTGCCTGGATCGAGCTTCCACTTTTCTTCAGCTGGATGTATTTTTGCAATGGCAGCGGGGTCGCTTGGCTCGCCAGCCTGAGTGCCATGATCCTGATTTATCACCATTTGACAGACTGGCGTATCGCATCAGCCGGAGTGGTGTTTGGTGGGGTGGTGGCGTGCGCTCTTTTCAAGGGTTTTGCACCCAATGATTTTTACCTGAACAGCACAGAACGATCACTCGATGCCGTCGTAATTGCATTCAGTTGGGGATGCGCCCTGCTCTTGGGCCTGTCGTCTGCCAATCTCAGACGCGAGCACCTGGCAAACACACTGACCACAGTGGGCATCATGGCGCACGAGCTGCGCACGCCATTGTCTACAGCCGCACTGATCGGCGACGCGATCCTGCTGGAGGCGCAGCGCCAGCCAGCTACCGCCCGTTCGGGCGCGGCGCAACTTGAAAAGCTGGCGTCGCGTCTGCACGGCCTGGTGCGCAACATGAACCACCAGATTGACACCGAGATTGCCAACGCCAAGCTGCTGGAGCTGCCTCGCCACCGCGAGTTGGTGCGTGCCGGGCAGCTTGTCAGGGATGTCGTCGCGGGCTATCCGTTCTCGACCACTCGCCAGCGCGAATGTGTCCAGGTCGTCATTCGCGATGATTTTGCCTTTTTTTCATCGCGCAGCCAGTTCTCGCAGGTGCTGGACAATCTCATCAAAAATGCCCTGCATTCCCTGATGGCAGCCGACTCGCGCTACGCGGTGGGTGCATTGCGCATCGAAGTAGGCCTGCTTCGGGACCGTGGACGAATCGTCGTTTCGGATGATGGCATGGGGATTGATGCAGCTGTACTGCGCCAGATCTTCAAGCCGTTTTACTCCAACAAACGAGGCATCGGCCATGGGCTGGGGCTGGCCTTCTGCCAGCGGGTCGTCAGCAGCGCGGGTGGCTCGATCGCGGTGAAGTCGGACTTCGCTGTCGGCGCCTCCTTCACCATCGAATTGCCCGTAGCAACCCGGCAGTTTTCGAGCACCCTTCGTTCAGTCAACCCTTGATATCCACATCATGTCCTTCACACTTCATCGGCGGCCGGGCAGCGTTGTATTTCTCGACGACGACCCGGACTATCTGGAAATGCTGGCTGAAGTCATGCCAGCAGACTGGCATGTGCGGCTGTTCATGAGTCCTGTTGATTGCATCGGGCAGTTGATGCAGGAGCCCACCCGATGGGAGGCGGACAGCTGGCGCCAGCAGGAAATTGTCAATCGCTGGCAAGGCGGCACCCCGTTGATACCGCAAATTCTGCAGTATTGGCGCGACGACCAGACCGCACGCTTCGCCTTCACCAAAGTATGCGTGGTCGACTATGCCATGCCGGCCATGAGTGGACTGCAGGTTCTGGGTGAACTGGCAGGCTGGACCGGTTACCGGGTACTGCTGACCGGCCGCATCGAGGAACAATTGGCTGTTTCGGCCTTTAACAGGGGACTGATCGAGCGGTTTGTACCCAAGCAGGCCGCAGACATTCGCCTGCGTCTAACCGGCGCCATTCAGGAGCTCCTTGACCGGCCCGATGCCCGGCACGAACAAGCTTGGCGTTCAACGCTTTCCCGTGAGCAATATGCCCTGCTGTGTGATCCGGCGATAAGTAGCCAGCTCGACGAGTTGGTCCGTAGCGAAGGCTGGATAGAACACATCGTTATCGGCGCACCTTTCGGCATATTGGCGCTTGATTCGCAAGGCCTCGCCAGCTGGTTGCAACTGGAGCTGGCGCAAAACCTGCCGGAGCTCGCTGAAATCGCCGAGTCCCAGGGCTGGAACCCAGCCATGGTGGAAGACGTGCGCGCAGGCAGAAAACTTCTTGATCTGGAGCTGGAACTGGCTCTGGGCGCGGGCCGCAAACCCGAATCCCAGGTGGCTTTTTGCATAGCCAGCGCAAACGACAAGGTGTTCGCCGCCCTATTCAAAATTGACGCCTCACTGAGTCCAGGACCGAGCGGCAACCATGCCAGTTTTATTGCTGGGCGTGATCCTCGGAAGATCGAGGATTAGAAAGGCGGCTACGCATCAACCCGTCCGGCGCGCGCGCGACGCGCGATCGGCCAATCCCAAGGCCTGACCAGGGGAGCCACTTCCCTTGCGACGTTCTCAATCTCGTTCAGCTCCGAATCGGTCAGTCCGGCATTCAGGGTCAACCTCACCATGGCACGGTTGCGGCTGGTAGCTGGCGCGCAAAAGATGGCACCAAAGACGTTCCGCTCTTCCAGACGGTCTCGCAACACCATGGTGTCTGGCTCCAGACCGGCCTCCAGCGAAATAATCTGTTGGGTGCCCTGGTGAATCGGGTAACCCATATCCGACAGACTCGCGCGCAGACGATTCGTGTTGGCGTGCAGGCGCTGGCGCGCATCATCGCTGGCCCGAATGACATCCAGCGTGGCGGCCAGACCAGCAATTTCATGAGGCAACAGGCAGGAGCTGAAGATATTGGGATAACTATGGTGAAGCACGTAGTAGCGCAGCTCGGCGGGCACAGTGAAGAACCCGGCACGACCGGCAAACGCCTTTGCCAGGCTGGCGGTGATGAAGTGAACCCGGTCCACCAGTCCAAGCTCGGCGCAAAGGCCGGCCCCCTCGGTTCCGTGAGTGCCCAGAGAATGCGATTCGTCGACCAGAATCGTGCAGCCGTGTTGCTCTGCAACTTCAACCATGTCGAGCAGCGGGCACAGGGCACCAGTCGTGCTGTAAACCGAATCAACCACCACGATGCCGGGCCCGTTTCGGCTAATCATTCGCGATAAATGGGCGGAATCATTGTGGCGAAACGGGTACGCCGGCGCGCGCGCGGCGCGTGCGCCTTCCCATAGCGAGGTGTGTGCCAGCGTGTCGAGATAGACAGGGGTGTGCTCGTCGGCAATGGCCTGCAGTAAGCCCACGTTGGCGGAATAACCGGACTGGCAGATAAAACCATCTTCCTTTCCGATCCACGCTGCCAATGAAGACTCCAGTTGGCGCGAGGGGTGCGCGTCCAGCAGAAAAGCGCCTGACTGAATGACGTTTTCTGCATCACAGCGCAGATTGGTGATTTGCGCACTGACGATGTCGGGATGGCCTGAAATATTCAGGTAGTCGTTGCCGTCCAGCCGGATCGCGTCTGCTCCTGATGGCCGTCCGTGCAGAATGCATTTGCCGCCCCATTGGGTATTCCAGTGAGGCATGAACTGGGTGTCAAGACGCTGCCGGAGGCGAGGCAATAAAGCAGGCTCTTTTCGAACTTTAGACGTGTTGGAAAGCTTGCGTTCTAGAACTTGCATGAATGGCTCCATTGATAAAGAGCCTTTATTGAAAACGCGCAAACAAATTGAAACGCTCTCACCCCTGTCAGAACTGACAGGTGGGCACCACGACTGAGATTGGTGTGAGCTCAAATGCGAACTATTGAACTAACTAATATTCGTATCCTACCGCCGAAAATATAAATAGCGTCACAAAATGTGTCTGCGGTATGGATTCACGTCAGCTCTGCCGCCACGGCAGCCCGAGGTGGCGCCAACCACCTGTTTTTCCGCGTTGCCCGTTGGTGTCGGGGTCTCCTTCGAAGCCTTCCAGAATGTTGTAAGCCTCCATGCCGAGCTCGGTTGCGCGCCTGGCTGCGGCGATGGACCGCACGCCGCTTCGGCACAGCATCAGCGCTTTTTTCCCTCGGCCGACAGCGGCTTTCACGCCGCCGTCGAAATCGGCGTTCAGCGCCATACCTGGCCATTGTTTCCAGGCCAGCGCAACCGCATCCGGCACACCGCCCACCCACTCGCGTTCGGCGTCGGTGCGTACATCGACCAGCACGCCTTCGCCGGACTGTACCCAGGCCCATGCCAGCTGCGGAGAAATATCGCCGGCATATCCTGATGCAGGCCGAACCGGTTCTGCTGATTCTTGATTCGACGATGGTTTTTGCGGCGGAACAGATTTCATTGGATTTCCTTTCTTCCGTTGTAGGTCGGGCTGCAGACCCGGGGGAAATTTCTAAAAATCGCAGTCTTGCAGCCGGCGTTTGAATCCACGGTTGAAGTTTATGCGCTTGCTACCCACTCAGGTAGCCGTTTCGCCGTGGCGGATTCAACGCAAAATTTGCCTCGTGCAGGCAAAATAAGGCGGCGCCAGGCCGCGGCCCGCGCGTAAATTTCCCCACCCAAAATGGAGAAGCGCATGCCCTCGACCCCACCTGACGATCAGCTCACGCCGACAGGAGTTCCTACCCAGGCTTCGTTTAAATCGCTGGCAAAAACCGTGGCACGCTGGCAACCGCGTTCAAGCGAAGAGGCAGACGGTAAAACCGACGCCAGAAAAAAGCCTGCAGCCAGCTCGATGGAAGACTTCGACCCTGCTGCGACGCCGTTTTCCAGCGGCAACAAGACGCGCGACAAGGCCGCTGTCGAGGCTCTGGCCACCGAGCTTGATGTTTTGCAAAACCTGTTTTATGCCGACAGGCGCCACAAACTGCTGGTGATTCTGCAGGGTACGGATACCTCCGGCAAGGACGGCACGCTGCGCGGCGTGTTCGGACGGTTGAGCCCGCTAGGCGTTCACACGGTGGGCTGGAAAGCGCCCAATGAAGACGAGCAGGCGCATGACTACCTGTGGCGCATCCATCAAAAGGTGCCCGCAACCGGAGAAGTGGTGATCTTCAACCGAAGCCATTACGAAGACGTGCTGGTGCCGCCGGTGAAAGGCTGGATCACGCCCCTGCAGACAGCCCAGCGCTACCAGCACATCAACAACTTCGAACGCATGCTCAGCGAGACCGGAACGGTGGTGCTCAAGTTCATGCTGCACATCAGCTTCGAAGAGCAGCGCCAGCGTCTGCAGGAACGCATCGACGACCCGACCAAGCACTGGAAATTCAGCGCTGGCGACCTTGAAGTGCGCAAACAATGGAAGCAGTACCAGCGCGCCTATGCAGACCTGTTGAACGCCACCAGCACGCCATGGGCGCCGTGGACGGTGGTGCCGTCCGACTCCAAAACCCATCGCAATTTAATGATTGCGACCATTATGCGGGCGACCTTGCAGCAGATGGATTTGAAATTCCCACCAGGCGACCCAGCGCTTGCCGGTATCCGCGTGGCCTGACCTCTCACCGGGTAGCCAGAGGGGAAATTCAGTGCCCACCACCGCCCAGGTAGGCCGCTTTCACAGCGGGGTCATCCCGCAGGCTTTTAGCCTCACCATGTACAGAGATGCGCCCGTTTTCCAGCACATAACCATAGTCGGCTACCTTCAGGGCTGCGGCGGCAAATTGTTCGACTAGCAACATCGTCACACCGCGCGATTTCAAATCGGCAATGATGCGGAACACCTCTTCAACGAGGATGGGAGCCAAGCCCATTGAGGGCTCGTCCAGCAGCACAATTTCAGGGTTAAGCATCACGGCTCTAGCCATGGCCAGCATCTGCTGCTCGCCGCCCGATAGCGTGCCGGCCAGCTGATTGCGGCGCTCTTTCAAACGCGGGAAAAGCTCCATGGCCCGCTCCAGGTCGCCCGGTACGTCGCCTTTGGGGCGGCTGCCAGTAAGACGCGGAAACGCCCCCAGAATCAGGTTGTCGGTCACCGTCATGGTGGCAAACACACGCCGACCTTCGGGGGAGTGAGCTAGGCCCTGCTTGGCAATGGCGTAGGACTCAAGCCCATCTACACGTTTGCCGTGCAGCGTGATCTCACCCGCCGTCGGTTTGATCATGCCGGACACGGCACGCATGGTGGTTGTTTTCCCAGCGCCATTGGAGCCAATCAGCGTTACCACTTTGCCCTTGGGCACCTCAATGGAGATGCCGTGAAGGACCTGCACCTTGCCGTAACCGGCCTCAAGGTTCTTGATACTCAACATATTGCTGTCCTGTGTTCTTACGCAACTGTGCCACCGAGGTAAGCCTCGATCACTTTTTCGTCAGCCTGCACTTCAGCGGGCTTGCCTTCGGCGATCTTCTGGCCAAAGTCCAGCACCGATACCGAGTCGCAGATGCTCATCACTACATCCATGTGATGCTCGATCAGGATCACCGTGATACCGTGGTCGCGAATCTTGCGGATGATGGTGATCAACTCCTTGATGTCGGGCGCGGTCAGGCCAGCCGCCGGCTCGTCAAGCAGCAGCAACTGCGGATCCAGCGCCAGCGCGCGGGCAATTTCGAGCAGACGCTGTTTGCCGTAGGGCAGATTGCGCGCCTCCTCGGTGGCCAGGTCCGCCAGGCCGACGAAGCGAAGCAAACCCAGTCCGCGTTCAGTCGCTGCTTTTTCTTCGCGCTGGTAGCGCGGCGTGTGCAGCGACACGTCAATGATGTTGCTGGCAAAGGTGTGATGCAAACCCACCTGCACGTTTTGCAATGCCGTCATTTCGCCGAACAGCTGCACGTTCTGGAACGTGCGTGCAATGCCCGACAGCGCAATGTCTGCCGAGGTGCGGCCCACCACCGAGCGGCCGGCAAACTCGATGCTGCCGGCTGTTGGCACATAAATGCCGGTCAGCACATTCATCATGGTGCTCTTGCCGGAGCCATTGGGGCCAATCAGCCCGTGAATGGTGCCGCGCTTGACGTGCAGGTCCACGTTGTTGATGGCCTTGAGGCCACCAAACTGCATCAGCACACCTTGTGCGATCAAGAGATTGCTGCCCGCCTCGCTCGCGCCCGCCTTGGCAGCAACCATGATGGCGTCTTTTCCTGCATCCAGCCCGGCAAGCACACCGGCATCAATACGCGTCACCCTGCGCATGTGAAAGAGACTGCGAACAAAGCCCACGATGCCGTCTTGCAGGTAATACACCACAAAGAGAATCATCAGGCCGAAAATGCTGAGGCGCCAGTCGGTAATCGACTGCAGCCAGAACGAAAAGCCGGCGAGCGTCAGCGTCCCGACCACCGGGATCGCCATAGCTTTGGGCGTGGTGATTTTCTTCATGATCCCGGCCACGGCGCCGGCCGCGATGAGCATGGCCAAGGCCGACGCCACGATACGGAACATTTCAAGATCGTCGAGCAGCTTGGGCAGGATGACGATGATGGCAGCACCCAGCAAGGCACCCGAACGGGTCTTGCGCCCGCCCATGATGACCGCCAGCAAAAACAGCACCGTCAGTTCGAAGTTGTAGGTGTTGGGCGAAATATATTGTTCTGAGTACGAGTAAAGGCAGCCAGCCAAACCGGCAAAGCCGGCACTGATGACAAACGCGTAGACTTTGTAGCGATAAACTGAAACGCCCATGCAATCAGAGGCGACCGGGCTGCCACGCAAGGCCTCAAAGGCACGTCCGAGCTGTGAACGCAAAATGCGGTCAACCACAATAAGTGAGAGCACCATCAAAGCAAACACCAGCCAGTAAAAGCCGTGCTCGTCGAGTTTGTAGCCGGCGACGGTAGGCTTTGGAATGGTGATGCCCAGAGGGCCTTCGGTCAAAAACGTCATCTCGTTAATCAGAATCTGGATGATGGTGCCGAAAGCCAGCGTCACCATGGCCAGATAAGGGCCCGTCACGCGGAGTGCAGGCAATGCCAGCAAAGCGCCAAATCCGGCGGTCACCCCAATGCTGGCCGGAATAATCACCCATAGCGGCGCGCCCAGCTTCATGAACAGCACACCCGCCGTGTAAGAGCCCACACCGAACAGGCCGGCATGGCCGAGCGAAACCTGCCCGGTGTAGCCCACCACAATGTCCAGGCCGAATAGCAAAATCGCATAAATCATGATCGTGCCGATCATGTGTATGTAGTACGAGTTGCTGGTAAACAGCGGTGCGGCAGCCAGCAGGGCCAAACCAATCACCGCCGCAATCAAGGTCTTACGGTTCATCTTCAAACCTTCACTTAAACTTTTTTGATGGCAGTTTTGCCGAAAAGACCGGCGGGTTTGAACGCCAGCACCAGCAGAAGCAGGACTAGTCCGGGGACGTCCTTGTAGCCGGTGGACAGGTAAAAGCCTGTAGTTGTTTCAGCCACACCTAAAATAATGCCGCCCACGATGATGCCCATGCCGCTCGTCAGGCCACCGATGATGGCGACAGCAAAAGCCTTGAGCCCAAGAACGGCGCCCATGGTGGCGCCGGTAAGCGTCAGCGGTGCAATCAGCGCGCCGGCGAACGCGGCCGTTGCCGACGACAGTGCATACGAAAACGTGATGACCAGCCCCGTGTTGATGCCCATCAGCTTGGCAGCGTCCCGGTCGTTGAAGGTGGCCACGACGGCCTTGCCGTAAATCGTCTTGCGATTGAAAAACTCTACAGCCAGCATCATCAAAACAGCGCCGACGACAACCAGTATTTCCATCGGCAGCACGTTGGCGCCAAAAACTTTCATCGGTGACTCCGGCAAGGGTGATGGGAATTTCAGATCGTCCCGGCCCCAGATATTTTCAGCCACGTTCTTGAAAATAATGCCCAGCGCAATGGTCGACATGATCCAGCCGAACTCGCTTTTGATCTTGATGGCCGGACGCACACCAATGCGTTCCACCAGGCCGCCCTGAAACAGGCCAAACGCAATGACGAGTGGCAGCATCAGCCAATAGTTGACGCCCATATTGACAAGGGTCAGACCGACCATCGCGCCGAGCATCAGCGCGTCGCCCTGGCCGAAGTTAAGCGTGTCCGATGTCTGAAAGGTCAGCTGATAGCCAAAAGCGATCACTGCGTAGATCATGCCAAGTGCCACGCCGCTGTAAATCAGTTGGAGCAGGATTTCCATAAAACTTTCCACCAAAAAAATTTAGTTCTCGGATTACTCCGAGAGACGGACATGAAAACACCGCGGCGGCTTAATCAGTCGGCGCGGTGCCATAGTCCGGATTGAAACCGGTCAGCGGTAAATTTACTTTTTAACGGCCAAAGCGCCCTTGGCGCTTGCATCTTTCACGCGTACTTCAGACGCCTTTTTCTGGTCATCGGGGTAGGCATACACCACGCGCTGGCCCTTGACCTCGCCGAACACGGGAATGTTGACGGTAATAGCCTCGTGGTCTTTTGCCGTGAAAGGTTTGCTGTAGGTCGTGACGACGCCTTCAACAGGCATTTTCAAATCCTCCAGCGCCGCCTTGATTTTCGGGCCGTCTGTTGAATTGGCCTGCTTGATGGCCGCGGCCAACAAATAGATCGAGTCATAACCTTGCGCCGCCGACACAGGCGAGTCTATACGGCTGTTTTTCGGGTTGAACGCTTTGAGGTAGTTGACGATGAACGACTGGCGCTTCGGTGTCGTCGGCTCCTGAATGAAAGTCTGCGGCATGCGTGCGCCTTCGCCGCCGGGGCCGGCGTTGTCGATGAAATTGGCCATCGACAAGGTCCAGCTGCCGACCATCGGGACTTTCCATCCCAACTTGGTCATGCCATTGGCAATCTGCGCCAGCTCAGGTCCAATCGCATAGGTCAGTATGACCTCAGCACCAGCTTCTTTGGCCTTGAGCAATTGGGCGGTCATGTCCACATCCTTGATGTTGAACTTTTCGACCGCCACGGCTTTGATGGATTTGACTTCCAGCGCCTTTTCCAGGTCAGCACGACCGAGCTGGCCGTAGTTGGTGGAGTCAGCCAGAATCGCAACTTTTTTATAGCCGCGGCGGGTAATGGCTTCTTCAACAATCATCGGTGCCTGAATGCTGTCGTGCGCAGAGTTGCGAAAAATGTAATTTTCTGGCTGGTCGTCGAACTGATGCGTGACCAACGAACCAGTAGCCACGTTGTTCATCACAGGAATCTTGGCTTCCTGGAAGAATCGCTGCGATGCGAGCGCGACCCCCGTGTTGATGTAGCCAACAGCCGCGGTGACTTTTTCCTTGTTAATGAGTTCCTGCGCAATTTGCACGCCGCGCTCGTTTTTGGCCTCGTCGTCACGCTCAATGAGTTGCAGCTGGCGGCCCAACACGCCGCCGGACTTGTTGATTTCTTCGGTGGCGAGCCTGACACCGTCACGCATGCTTACGCCCATCGAAGAGGAGCCACCTGTGAATGGGCCTGCGACACCGATCTTGATTGGGTCTGCAGCCGCCGCCAGGCCGGCCATGCTCAAAACAGCGGACGCAATAGCCACTTGGGTAGCCAGTTTTGTAAATCGAATAATCATGTGGGTTCCAGGTTGACAAACAGGTTGAATGCACACACCTCCTGACGCGGCCCAGGCAGAACGGGCACACATCGTAAAAACTCGAGGCTTTGTACAGCCCGCTAATTTACCCGACTTAAATCCATAACAGACTGGGTAGTTCCCGCAGTCGGGTTCCCACCATTCTGAACAGCAAACGCGCTTTTCCAGGTAGGCAGACGGAATTTTTTGTTCTTTCAGCACTCTGGAGTGGGGGTCCAAAAGTGGCTCAGAAACCTGAACATCAGTGTGAATTGCCGCCTATTTGTCAAATCGGTTTCGCCTTGATTGAGGGTAATTCCGCCTCATTGTGGGTGGAAACCCTTGCTGCAATCAGGCCGCCGTGTCAAACAGTTCCTATACCCAGACGCCAACATCACCAACCATATCGGAGACCAGTCATGACAAAAAGCAAAGCCCCCGCCGCCGCAGTCTGCTGAAAAGTGCTGCAGTTGCTGCCGGTGCCATGTCTGCGCCCATGATCGCCACGGCGCAGGTCACGACCTTTCGCTTTCAAAACACCTGGCCCGCCAAAGATATCTTCCATGATTTTGCCAATGACTTCACCAAAAAAGTCAACGGACATGAGCTGGAAAGCCGCCGACCGTTATTCCAAAGACTACGAAGAATTGAAGAAGCAGGGCATCAAGCTCTACAAGACACCGGATTCGGTTCTGCGCGCCCAGCTGGCGGCAGGGGACAAGACGATTGCCACGAAATCCGGCGAAAGCCCCCTGTTTAAAAAGGTGCTCGACTCGCAGCGAGCCTTCGCCCAGCGCGTCTTGCCATTTCACAACAACTACACGGTTGATTTCAAGATGGCCTACAACCATTACTTCAACCAGAAAAAAACCTGACTCCGGGTTTCCCTTGAGTTTTTTTCACTAAGCCAGCCTTTCGGACATCCTGGGGGGCTGGTTTTTTTGTAGCACTGCATTGGGCCAACCGGGTTTTCCATGAACGTCCAGCGACTTCTTCACACGACTGACCATATCAGCACCTGGGTCGGCAAGGCAGCAGCCTGGCTCATCATGGCGCTGATGCTGCCGGTCTGTGCCGAGGTTTTCAAGCGCTATGCATTGAACGCACCGACCGCCTGGATTTATGACGTCAACAACATGCTGTATGGCACGCTGTTCATGCTGGGTGGGGCCTACGCCCTGGCGCATGACGGACATGTTCGCGGCGACTTCCTATACGGCAACATGAAGCCGCGCACGCAGGCCAGCATCGACCTGGTGCTTTAGCTGCTGTTTTTTATTCCCGGCATTGCGGCACTTACCTGGGCCGGATGGGCTTATTTCCAGGATTGTCTGGGGATTCACGAGCAGACTTTCAACGCCGTTCCAATTCCGCTCTACCCCTTCAAATTCATCATTCCATTGGCAGGGGCCACCGTGCTGATGCAGGGCCTGGCGGAAATGCTGCGCTGTCTGGTGTGTATTCGCACCGGTGTCTGGACGCCGCGCCTGAAAGACGCGGAGGAATCCGAGGTGGTAGCCCAACAGCTGGCGGGTAGCGAGTTTGTCGATGAAGAAGTGCGACAGCTCGCGATAGAGAAGTCCAAGGGGATGAAGGAATAAATCATGAACAATGCAGCGCGCGGCATGACCATGCTGTGTCTCATCGTAGTGGTCATCATGATGGGTTTCCCGACGGCGTTCACCCTGATGGGTCTGGGCATGTTGTTCGGCTACGTCGCGTTCTACGATCTCGCCGCCCCCTGGCTCGATAACCGGATTTTCGATTTGATGGTGCAACGCGCGTTCGGGGCCATGACCAACGAAACGCTGTTATCGATTCCGCTGTTTGTGCTGATGGGCTATGTGATGGAACGCGGCGCGCTGGTGGACAAAATGTTCCACAGCGTGCAGCTCGCCTTCCGCAAGTTGCCCGGCTCACTGGCCGTCACCACGCTGGTGATCTGCACCTTCTGGGGCATCGCCAGCGGTTTGGTGGGCGCGGTGGTGGTGCTGACGGGCGTGATCGCCATGCGGCCCATGCTCAATGCGGGTTATGACACGCGGCTGGCTGCGGGCGTCATCACTGCCGGCGGCACGCTGGGCATCCTGATCCCGCCGTCGGTGATGATTATTGTTTGTGCGGCAGTTGCCGGACAGTCGGTCGTCAAGCTGTACGCCGCCGCCATGTTTCCAGGGGTTTTCCTGGCGTTTTTGTACCTGGTCTACGTGATCGGCTGGTGCATGATCAACCCGAAAATTGCACCATGCTTGCCGATGGACCAGATGCGGGCACCGATTACGCCCTGGGTTGCGCATATTTCTTCAAGCTACTCACGCTTCATGCTGCCTGCGTTGATAACGGCGGTGGTATCTCCGGCCCGGGCATTGCGCAGCAACATCGAAGGTGTGCGGATCAATTACTGGACGCTTCTGGCGTCGCTGGCGCGCGCTTTGGGGCCGACCATTCTTGCGATTGCCATGCTGGGCGCCGCCTGGTGGTACGTGACGATCTATTCGCAAGAAGACAACGAAAACGGTTCAGTCGCAGCGGTGCAGATGGCGAAAGAGTCTGCCGCGCCACGTGCCAACGAGCAAGCGGCGGCTGGCGGCTCCCCGGCTCCTCCTGGATCTGACGACTTGCTGGAGCTTTCCGGTTCGACTGCGCGTGCTGATACAGGCGCCGAACAGAAGGACGAACCCTTGAGAGAGATGGGTGTCGGCGAAGGAAGCAACGCCCCCAAGACCGAGCCGGTTCCCGAGGGTTTTTACAACGGCTTCCTGATTACCTGCCTGATCACCGTGGCAGTGCTGGCCAACTACTACCGGAAGTTCGACGCCAACGCCTGGTCGAAACCTGGGTGCTGTCGATGGACCTGTCGTCGATGCAGTTTTTGCTGCTGTCGCAAGCCCTCATTTTCGTGCTGGGCTGGCCGCTGGAATGGACCGAGATCATCGTGGTCTTCGTGCCGATCTTTCTGCCACTGCTGGCGCATTTCCAGATCGACCCAATGCTGTAGGGCGTGCTAGTTTTCGTCACTTTGCAGGCGGCCTTCCTGTCGCCACCGGTCGCCATGTCTGCCTTTTATCTGAATGGAGTATCGCCAGCGCATGTCACCATCAACCCGATATTCGCGAGCATGATGCCCTACATGCTGATCGTCATTTTGTGCATGGTTTTCATGTACATCTGGCCGGGCATGACGCTGTCGCTGCCGAATTACCCCTAAGGCAGCGGCGGCTGATGCGGTCACCAAAGTCTTGAAAGGGGTGCCTTGACATCCCTTTTTTATGGCAGACCGGGTAAGATTGACGTTGACGTAAACGTCAATCAAAACCCTCGCTTCGCAGGCTGCCGGACAGCTTTCGATTCGCATACGGAGACCTGCATGACCGACCTGTCCGCCGAATACAAAACGCTTGCCAACTATCGCCCGACGAACAAAGTGCGTTTCGTTACCGCCGCCAGCTTGTTCGACGGCCACGACGCGGCCATCAACATCATGCGACGCATCCTGCAAAGCATGGGTGCTGAAGTCATTCACCTGGGTCATAACCGCAGCGTCGATGAAGTCGTCACCGCCGCCTTGCAGGAAGACGCGCAGGGCATTGCCATCAGCTCCTACCAGGGCGGGCATGTCGAGTATTTCAAGTACATGGTTGACCTGCTAAAAAGCCGCGGCGGCGAACACATTCAGGTCTTCGGCGGTGGCGGCGGCGTCATCGTGCCCCCTGAAATTCGCGAGCTTCATGCCTACGGCGTGGCGCGCATTTTCAGCCCCGAAGACGGCCAGACCATGGGCCTGGCCGGCATGATCGGTGAGATGGTGATGCGCTGCGACAAAGACCTGACGGGTTTCGCGCCGACCAGCCTTAACGCCATTGAAGGCCACGGCGAAATGGCCTGGCGCGCACTGGCCCAATTGATCACCGCCATCGAGAATTCGGCATTGAATGAGGCTCTAGCCCAGGAACTGCTTGCGCAGGCAGCTACTAAAAACGTAGCAGTCATCGGCATCACCGGCACCGGCGGCGCGGGCAAGTCGTCGCTGACTGACGAGCTGATTCGCCGGCTCCGGCTGGACCAGGACGACAGCTTGCGTGTGGCGATGATCTCGATTGATCCGTCGCGGCGCAAGAGTGGCGGCGCGCTGCTGGGTGACCGGATTCGCATGAATGCGATCAGTCCGTGGACGACGACCTGTGTGGCTCCTTCCCCCGCTGGGGGAAGGCAGGGATGGGGGCCTGATCAGGCACAGACCTTAAATTCGCAAACCGCCCCCACCCCACCCTCCCCCAGTGGGGGAGGGAGTAACGCGCGTGTTTTCATGCGAAGCCTGGCCACCCGCGACTTCGGCAGCGAAATCTCCGCCGCCCTGCCTGACGTGATCGCCGCCTGCAAATGCGCCGGCTTCGATTTGATCATTGTCGAAACCTCCGGCATCGGCCAGGGCGACGCCGCCATCGTGCCGCATGTTGATGTGCCGCTGTATGTGATGACGCCCGAGTTCGGCGCCGCCAGCCAGCTGGAGAAAATCGACATGCTCGACTTCGCCGAGTTCGTCGCCATCAACAAGTTCGACCGCAAGGGCTCGCTAGACGCACTGCGGGATGTCGCCAAGCAGGTGCAGCGCAACAAGGAAGCCTGGGGACGGCCGCTGGAAGAGATGCCGGTGTTCGGCACCATGGCGGCGCGCTTCAATGACGACGGCGTCACCGCGCTGTACCAGGCGATGAAGCCGCGCCTGATCGAGCTGGGCGTCAACTTAAGCGAGGGAACATTGCCAATTGCCGGGGTACGCCACAGCACCAACCAGACGCCCGTCGTGCCGGCCGCGCGCACGCGCTATCTGGCCGAAATTTCAGACACCGTACGCGGCTATAAAAAGCGTGCGATGGCGCAGTCACGCCTCGCGCGTGAGGTGCAGCAGCTGAAAGCCGCCGCCGAAATGCTGAAGATCGACAAGCCTGATCGCGCACCCGCCGCCGAAGCCGCGCTCGACCTGGCCGGCCATCGCAAGGCCCGCATGGACGCCGATGCCCGCGCCCTGCTTAACCAGTGGCCCGACATGCAGCAGGCCTACGCCGGCGATGAATACGTCGTGAAGATTCGCGACAAGGAGATTCGCACCGCGCTGGTCACCAAGTCACTGTCAGGCACGCCCATCCGCAAGGTCAGCCTGCCCAAGTACGAAGACCATGGCGAAATCCTGAAGTGGCTGATGCTAGACAACGTGCCCGGCAGCTACCCCTACACCGCCGGCACGTTTGCCTTCAAGCGCGAAGGCGAAGACCCAACCCGCATGTTCGCCGGCGAAGGCGATGCGTTTCGCACCAACACCCGCTTCAAGCTGCTCAGCGAGGGCATGGCGGCCAAACGGCTGTCAACTGCTTTCGACTCGGTCACGCTCTACGGCAACGACCCGCATGAGCGGCCCGACATCTACGGCAAGGTCGGCAATTCGGGCGTGTCGATCGCCACGCTGGACGACATGAAGGTGCTGTACGGCGGCTTTGATTTGTGCAACCCCAGCACGTCGGTCAGCATGACCATCAACGGCCCGGCGCCGTCGATTCTGGCGATGTTCATGAACACCGCGATTGATCAGAACCTGGAGAAGTTCAAGCTTGATAACCACCGCGACCCGACCGCCACCGAAGCCGCCAAGATCCGCGAATGGGTGCTGGCCAATGTGCGCGGCACGGTGCAGGCCGACATCCTGAAAGAAGACCAGGGCCAGAACACCTGCATCTTCTCGACCGAGTTCAGCCTGAAAGTCATGGGCGACATCGCGCAGTATTTTGTCCACCACAACGTGCGCAATTTCTACAGCGTGTCGATCAGCGGTTATCACATCGCCGAAGCCGGTGCGAACCCGATCAGCCAACTCGCGTTCACGCTGTCGAACGGCTTCACGTTTGTCGAAGCCTACCTGGCGCGCGGTATGCATATCGACGACTTCGCGCCCAACCTTTCATTCTTTTTCAGCAACGGCATGGACCCGGAATACACCGTGATGGGCCGCGTCGCGCGCCGTATCTGGGCCGTGGCGATGAAAGAAAAATACGGCGCCAACGAGCGCAGCCAGAAGCTCAAGTACCACATCCAGACCAGCGGCCGCAGCCTGCACGCGCAGGAAATCCAGTTCAACGACATCCGCACCACGCTGCAGGCGCTGATCGCGATTTACGACAACTGCAACTCGCTGCACACCAACGCGTTCGACGAAGCCATCACCACGCCGACCGAAGAATCGGTGCGCCGCGCGATGGCGATCCAGCTCATCATCAACCGCGAATGGGGCCTGGCAAAAAACGAAAACCCGTCGCAAGGCGCGTTCATCATCGAAGAACTCACCGAGTTGCTGGAAGAAGCCGTGCTGCTGGAATTCGAACGTATCGCCGAACGCGGAGGCGTGCTCGGCGCAATGGAAACCGGCTACCAGCGCGGCCGCATTCAGGACGAGTCGATGCACTACGAAATGCTCAAGCACACCGGCGAGCTGCCCATCATCGGCGTCAACACCTTCCGCAATCCGCACGGCGAGGTCGTGCAGGACCATCTGGAACTGGCGCGCTCGACCGACGACGAAAAGCAGAGCCAGCTCAAACGCCTGAACGATTTCCACGCCGCGCACGCCGATGAGTCACCTGCGATGCTCAAACGCCTGCAAAAGGCGGTGATTGAAAACCTTAACGTGTTTGAGGTGCTGATGGACGCGGTGCGCGTGTGTTCGCTGGGGCAGATCACGAATGCGCTGTTTGAGGTGGGTGGGCAGTACCGGCGGAATATGTAGGCCGTCTATCGGAGGCAGCATTGCAATTTTAACGTTTATCGTTAAAATTGCAGCATGTACCAGCGCAGGGCTTTAACCCAACTGGCCGCCGCCCTCAAGCGCTCCCCCGCCGTCGCCGTACTCGGCCCGCGCCAGGTTGGCAAAACCACCTTGGCAAAGCAACTGGCGGGCATGGCCAATCGTGAGTTTGTCTATCTTGACCTGCAAGACGAGCGAGACCGCACACGCATTGCAGATCCCAATGTATTTTTCAAAACGCACCAAAACGCCTTGATCGTGCTGGACGAGGTGCAGTACACGCCCGATATTTTTCGTCACCTGCGGCCAGAAATCGACCGCGATCGCAGCAAAGGCCGGTTTTTGTTGTTGGGTTCGGCATCCTTTTCCCTACTCAAACAAAGCGCCGAGTCGCTAGCCGGCCGCTTGGCCACGGTGGAACTGGGCGGGCTGTTGGTGCAAGAAATAGAGCCCACCTTTGCCCGCCAACAGCAGCTGTGGCTGCGCGGCGGCTTCCCTGAAAGCTTTACTTCTGCCACAGATGAAGACTCTTTTGAATGGCGACGGGACTTCATGCGCCTGCTGCTGGAGCGCGACCTGCCGCAGTTTGGCGTGCAGGTGGCAGCGCCTACTTTGCAGCGCTTTTGGCGCATGGTGGCCAACACGCACAGCCAGCTGA
>JANLYY010000233.1:0-11157 GCA_031365885.1 Polaromonas sp.
GTCACCAGTTTGGCATAGCGTTCGGTGTTGGCGTCGTCCAGCGGCGCATCAACCTCGTCCAGCAAACAGAACGGCGCCGGATTCAGCTGGAAAATCGCGAACACCAGCGCAATCGCCGTCAATGCTTTTTCACCGCCCGACAGCAAATGAATCGTCTGGTTTTTCTTGCCCGGCGGCTGGGCCATCACCTGCACCCCGGCATCGAGAATTTCTTCGCCGGTCATCACCAGGCGGGCATTGCCGCCGCCAAACAACTCGGGAAACATCTTGCCGAAGTGCGTGTTGACGGTCTCGAAGGTGCTGGCCAGCAGGTCGCGCGTTTCCATGTCGATTTTCTTGATCGCGTCTTCGAGCGTAGACATGGCTTCGTTCAGGTCGGCCGACTGCGCATCGAGAAACTGCTTGCGCTCCCGCGACGTGGTCAGCTCTTCCAGCGCGGCCAGATTCACCGCGCCCAGCGATTGAATCTCGCGGTGGATGCGGTCGATGTCGCCCTGCAAACCGGCGAGTCGAACATTGCCAGCCTCCATCGACAGCTGCACTGCGGCGAGATCGGCCTGTGCATCTCCGAGCAGCTGCGCGTACTGCTCAAAGCCGAGTCGCGCGGCCTGTTCCTTCAACTGAAATTCGGTGATGCGCTGGCGCAGCGGATCCAGTTCGCGTTCCAGTTGCAGCCGGCGTTCGTCGCTGGCGCGCAGTTTGCTGGTCAGGTCGTCGTACTGGCTGCGCTGGGCGCCCAGATCGGCCTCGCGTTCGAGCTTCACGCTGAGTGCGCTTTGCAAACCGGCTTGCGCGGCCGCGTCCGTCAGGCGAGACAACTCCTCGCTGGCGCGCTCTTTTTCGCTGGCGATCGATGCCGCCTGCTGCGCCGCAATCGCGATCGACCGCACCAGTTCTTCACGGCGCGATGCGAGCGAGCGCAGCGCGAATTGCGCTTCCTGCGTCTGGCGTTCCAGTGCACGTTGCTGCTCGCGCGATTCGGTCAGTTTGCGCTCGGCCTCGATCACGCGGTCGTCAAGTTGCGCGTGGCGCTCCTGGCTTTCGGCCAGTTGCATGTCGAGTTCTTCAAAGCGTGCTTCGGCAGTAACCTTGCGTTCCTGCAAGTCATCGAGCTGCTCCTTGATCTCGCTCATGTCGGCCGCGATCTGCTCGCTGCGGGCGCGGGTCTGTTCGGCCAGCTGCGTCAGGCGCAGCACTTCGACCTGCAATTCATGCGTGCGGCTCTGACCTTCTGCGGCTTCGCGCCGGGCACCGGCCAGGCGCTGGGTCGCATCCGAATACGCTGCTTCGGCGCGCACCGATGCGTTGCGCGCCTCTTCGCTGATCATGGCCTGCGCGCGTAATTGCTTCTCAAGATTTTCGATTTCCTGCGCACGCGCCAGCAGGCCGGCCTGCTCGGAATCGGGCGCGTAAAAACTCAGGCTGTGGTGGCTGACGGCGTGGCCGCTTTTGACAAAAATTGCCTCACCGGCCTGCAGTTTGTCGCGCGCGGCCATCGCGTCGTCCAGACTGGCCGCGGTGTAGCAGCCCTGCAGCCAGTCGCCCAGCAGCGCCGACTGGCCCGCATCATTCAGGCGCAGCAGATCGGCCAATGGTTTCAACGTTAATGCAGCGTTCAACCGGGCCGGTGCGGCCGCGCTGATCGGCGAATAAAACGCCAGCTTGGCCGGCGGCGCGCCCTGCCCGTCGTGGCCGGCAAAGCCGCGCACCATCTCAAGGCGGCTGACTTCCAGCGCGCCCAAGCGCTCGCGCAGCGCCGCTTCCAGCGCGTTTTCCCAGCCCTGCTCGATGTGGATGCGGCTCCACAAACCCTGGAGCCCTCCCAGGCCGTGCCTGTCTAACCAAGGCTTCAATTTACCGTCGGTTTTGACTTTTTCCTGTAGCGCCTTTAGCGCCTCCATGCGGGCCGACAGATCAGCGCGTTTGGCCGATTCGGTGTTGACGGCCTGCTGCTTCGCACGGCGGTCTTCATCTAGCTGCGGCACGCTGGTGGTCAGCTCGTGCAGGCGGGCTTCGACCATCGCCTGCGCTTCCTGCGCAGAAGCGAACTGCGCGCCCAGATTGACCAGCCGCGCCTCGTCAGGCGCGTTGAGCGCATTGCGGTCGGCGCTGAGTTTTTCCAGCCGCAGACCCAAGCCGCGCGACTGTTCTTCAATGTTGCGCTGATCAGCGGCCAGTACCTGGATTTGCTGCTGCACCTGGCCGACGCTGCTACGCTGCTCATTGGCCTTGGCCTGCGCCAGGCGCAGCGCTTCTTCCAGCGCCGGCAACTGGGTCTGGTGCTCTTCGGATTGCGCCGTCAGCAGCTCGGCTTTTTCTTCGGCATCGACAGCTTGACCGGACAGGCTTTCGGTTTCGAGCGCGGCTTCTTCGCGCCGCGTGGCCCACTGCGCGGTTTGCTCGAGCAACTGCGCCAGCCGCTGCTCCACGCGCAGCCGGCCATCGACCACAAAGCGGATTTCAGCTTCCAGCCGGCCGACTTCGGCGCTGGCTTCATACAGCTTGCCCTGCGCCTGATTCACATGGTCGCCGGCCGAATAATGCGCTTGGCGAATCGTTTCCAGATCGGCTTCGATGTGCCGTAAATCGGCTAGCCGGCTTTCAAGATCAGTCACGGCTTTCTCGGCATCGGCCTTAACTTTGGTCTGGTCAGCTTCACTCTCGACGCGCTTCAAAAACCACAGCTGGTGTTGCTTCAGCGTGCCGTCGGCCTGCAGTGTGTTGTAGCGCAGCGCAACGGCGGCCTGCTTTTCCAGCCGCTCGAGATTCGAATTGAGCTCGCGCAAAATGTCTTCAACGCGGGTCAGGTTCTCGCGTGTGTCGGTCAGCCGATTCGCGGTTTCGCGGCGGCGTTCCTTGTATTTCGAAACCCCTGCCGCTTCTTCCAGGAAAAGGCGCAGCTCTTCGGGTTTGGACTCGATGATGCGGCTGATCGTGCCCTGGCCGATGATGGCGTAGGCGCGCGGGCCCAGGCCGGTGCCCAGAAACACATCCTGCACATCGCGACGACGCACCGGCTGGTTGTTGAGGTAGTAGCTTGAGGTGCCGTCACGCGTCAGCACGCGCTTGACGGCAATCTCGGCAAACTGGCCCCACTGGCCACCGGCCCGGTGGTCTGAATTGTCGAACACCAGTTCCACACTCGACCGGCTGGCCGCCTTGCGCGTCGTGGTACCGCTGAAAATCACGTCCTGCATCGACTCGCCGCGCAGCTCGGACGCCTTGCTTTCGCCCAGCACCCAGCGCACCGCGTCCATGATGTTGGACTTGCCGCAGCCGTTCGGGCCGACGACGCCGATCAGCTGGCCCGGCAGCAAAAAATTGGTCGGCTCGGCAAAAGACTTGAAGCCGGATAACTTGATCGAATTGAGACGCACGAATGTCCCTGTTTTGTTTGGCCGAAGCTAACTTGTTGATTTATCAGGTGCTTTGCCTGCGCACGCACGGCGAGGGCAGCAGTTTGCGAGCCGCAATGTTACCCGAGCGACCTGTCATTTCAGGGCCAGACCAGAGGCCGCGCACTGCTTGGCAGTGCAACATTTTGCTTCGAGCCCTTGTCGGCTGACCGCCACAGGAGGCCGCCAGCCCTGTCCAGGTTGTTTCTATGAATAAAATCGGCCTCTAGCCCAGGTAATACGTGCGCAAGCAGCTATTATTTTCATAGCGACTAGAAAGTCAGTATGCAGCGGTCACTGGCGTACTTGACGCAGCCGCCACTGCCCGCACGGGATAATCAGGCGCATGAATCCCTTGCTTTCACGACTGCAACCCTACCCCTTCGAGCGGCTGCGCCAGCTGCATGCCAGCGTCACGCCGAACGCCGCCTACAAGCCCATCAGCCTGGGCATTGGCGAGCCGCGGCACGCCACCCCGCAACTGATCAAGGACGCGCTGAGCGCCAGCCTGGGCGGGTTGGCCAGTTACCCGGGAACGCTGGGTGAACCCAAATTGCGGCAAGCGATTAGCGATTGGCTGCAGCGCCGCTACAGCGTGAAGGTGGATGCGGCGACGCAAATTTTGCCGGTCAATGGATCGCGTGAAGCTTTGTTTGCTTTGGCACAGACCGTGATTGATCCCGGCAAACCCGGCGCCACCGTCATTTGTCCCAACCCGTTCTATCAAATCTACGAAGGCGCGGCGCTGCTGGCGGGCGCCGACGTGTGGTTTGTACCGAGCGACCCGAAGCGCAACTTTGCTGTCGATTATTCGGGTGTGCCGGAAGCGGTCTGGGCCAAAACGCAGCTGCTGCTCGTCTGCACGCCGGGCAATCCGGCGGGGGCGGTGATGACGCTTGATGAATGGAAGATGCTGTTCGATCTGAGTGACCGCTACGGCTTCGTGATTGCGTCTGACGAGTGTTACAGCGAGATTTATTTTCGCGATGAACCACCGCTCGGTGGCTTGCAGGCTGCCGCAATGCTCGGGCGCAAAGACTTCAAGAACCTGATCGCGCTGACCAGTCTTTCCAAGCGCAGCAATGTGCCCGGCCTGCGCAGCGGTTTTGTCGCTGGCGATGCGGCCATCATGAAGCAGTTTCTGCTCTACCGCACCTACCACGGCAGCGCCGTGAGCCCGGTGGTGCAGGCGGCGAGTCTGGTGGCGTGGAACGACGAGGCGCATGTGGTTCAAAACCGCGCGCTGTACCGCGAAAAATTCGCCCAGGTCACTCCGTTGCTGGCTGCCGTCATGGAAGTTGCTTTGCCTGACGCGGGCTTCTATTTGTGGGCAAAAGTTCCGGAATCGTTCAAGGGCTCGGACGAAACGTTTTCGCGCGACTTGCTGGCCTTTTACAATGTGGTCGTCTTGCCCGGCAGCTATTTGGCACGTGATGCGCATGGCAGCAACCCGGGTGCAGGCCGGATCCGCATGGCGCTGGTGGCAGACACCGCCGAATGCGTCGAAGCCGCCCGGCGCATCGTGGCCTTTGTTCAGCCCCACAGCGCCTGAACTTTTCCTGAGCTTTTCCTGAACTTTTCCTGAACTTTTCCTGATCTTTCATCTTAAAAAATATTCCAATGACACAAGACAACACGCAACTCGAAGCCCTGATTAACGCCGCCTGGGAAGACCGCAGCAACCTGTCCGCCAAATCTGCTCCCCAGGACATTCTTGACGCCGTTGAAAGCACCATTACCCAACTTAACAACGGCAGCATTCGCGTCGCGACCCGGCACGCTGTAGGCCAGTGGACGGTGCATCAGTGGATCAAGAAAGCAGTGCTGCTCAGTTTCAAGCTGAAAGACAACGAATTGATGCGCGCCGGCGACCTGGGTTTTTTCGATAAAGTCAAAACCAAATTCAGCCACCTGAGCGAAGCCGAAATGCGGGACAGCGGCGTGCGCGTGGTGCCGCCTGCCGTCGCGCGCCGGGGCAGCTACATCGCCAAAGGGGCGATTTTGATGCCCAGCTACGTGAACATCGGCGCCTATGTCGATGAAGGCACGATGGTCGACACCTGGGCAGCCGTCGGTTCCTGCGCGCAGATCGGCAAAAACGTGCATCTGTCCGGCGGCGTCGGCATCGGCGGCGTGCTGGAGCCGATGCAGGCCAACCCGACCATCATTGAAGACAACTGTTTTATCGGCGCTCGCTCTGAAGTGGTCGAAGGCGTGATCGTCGAAGAAAACTCGGTGCTGTCGATGGGCGTCTACATCGGTCAGAGCACGCCAATTTATGACCGCGAGACGGACACCGTCAGCTATGGCCGCGTGCCGGCCGGCTCGGTCGTCGTGTCGGGCAATATGCCAAAAGCGGGCGGCAAATATTCGCTGTACTGCGCGGTCATCGTGAAAAAAGTGGATGCGAAAACGCGCGCGACAACCAGCCTGAACGATTTGCTCAGAGACTAATTTTTTGCGCAACCGCTTGACCGATACAACAGACCGGAACGGACAACCATGACCGAAGCACGCAACATGGGCACGATGCACCGGATCCTCCAGTTGATGGTGGACAAGAAGGCGTCGGATGTTTATTTGTCAGCGCACTCCCCGGCAATGATCAAGATCAACGGCGAGGCAATTCCGATCAATGCGCAGATCTTGCCGGCCAACGCGCCCATGAATCTGCTGGCCGAAGTGCTGCCGCCCGAGCGCATTGAAGAGCTGGAAGAAATGGGCGAGTTGAACCTCGCGCTGCCGGTGGCGGGTATGGGAAATTTTCGTATTAGCGGTTTTCGCCAGCGCAGCACTTACGCAGCGGTGATTCGCTACATCCCGACAGACATCCCGCGCCTTGAAAGCTTGAATCTACCGCCGATTCTGGCTGACCTGATCATGGAGAAACGCGGTCTGCTGCTGATGGTCGGCTCAACCGGCGCCGGCAAAAGCACCACGCTGGCGTCGATGATTGACCACCGCAATGAAACTGCGCAAGGCCACATCCTGACCATCGAAGATCCGGTGGAATTTTTGTTCACGAATAAAAAATCAGTCGTCAACCAGCGCGAGGTGGGCGCAGACACGCAGTCGCTGCAAGTCGCGCTGAAAAACGCGCTACGCCAGGCACCGGACGTGATTCTGATTGGCGAAATCCGCGACCGCGAAACCATGTCGGCGGCGATTGCCTATGCCCAATCCGGCCACTTGTGCCTGGCCACCATGCACGCCAACAACAGCTACCAGGCGTTGAACCGCATCCTGAGTTTTTACCCGGTGGAAGTGCGCAATACCATGCTGGGTGATCTGGGTGCGGCAATGAAAGCCATCGTCTCGCAACGCCTGCTGCGCACGCAGGACGGCAGCCGCGCGCCGGCGGTCGAGGTGATGCTCAACACCAAGCTGGTGTCAGAGCTGATTGAAAAAGGCGATTTTTCCGGTGTCAAGGAAGCGATGGAAAAATCGATGGCCGAGGGCTCGCAGACCTTCGAGCAGGACATCGCCAAAATGATTGTCGAAGGCACGGTGACGCGCAAGGAAGGCCTGCTGCATTCCGACTCGCCGACCAACCTGATGTGGCGCCTGGAAAATGACTTTGCCATCAAGGCCAAGGCCGACGACCCGTACGAGGACCCGGACGACCAGCCATCGTTCACCGAAATCACACTGGACATCAAACAAAATTCGAAGTTCGGCACGACAGGTTTTGGCACCACCGGTTTTGGCACCACCGGCTACGGCCCAATCTGACCGACTTCCGCCGACCCATGTCATCAACCCTGCGGCTTGCCGAAGAACTGATCTCCAAACCTTCGGTCACGCCGCTGGACGCGGGTTGTATTGAGCTTTTGATCGCCCGACTGAAAGCCATCGGCTTCGAGTGCGAGCGCATCGACAGCGGCCCGCCAGAGTTCCGCGTCAGCAATCTGTGGGCAAAGTTAAAGGGTTTTAGTGCTGTAGCCCCCGCAGAACGTTCGCAACCAGCTATAAATTCGATAGCAACTGCCGCTGTGCCCAAGACGCTGGTCTTTGCAGGCCACACCGACGTCGTGCCCACCGGTCCACTCGAGCAATGGCACAGCCACCCGTTCACGCCCAGCCAACGCGATGGCGTGCTTTATGGCCGGGGCGCAGCCGACATGAAAACCTCGATTGCCGCGATGGTCGTGGCCTGCGAAGAATTTCTCGCGCTGCATCCGCAGCCCGCGCTGTCGATTGCGTTTTTGCTCACCAGCGACGAAGAAGGCCCGGCCAGAGACGGCACGGTGGTGGTCTGCGACGCGTTGACCGCGCGCGGCGAGGTGCTGGACTACTGCATCGTCGGCGAGCCCACGTCGGTCAGCCAGCTCGGCGACATGATCAAGAACGGCCGGCGCGGCACCATGAGCGGCAAGCTCACCGTCAAGGGCGTGCAGGGCCACATCGCCTATCCGCACCTCGCCAAAAACCCGATCCACTTGTTCGCACCGGCGCTGGCTGAATTGGTAACTACCGAGTGGGACGCCGGCAATGAATTTTTTCCGGCGACCAGCTGGCAGGTTTCCAATATCCAAGGCGGCACGGGAGCGAGCAACATCATTCCCGGCGAGCTGGTCGTCGATTTCAACTTCCGGTTTTGCACCGAGTCAACGCCCGAAGGTTTGCAGCAGCGGGTGTGTGCCGTGCTCGACCAACACCGCCTCGACTACGACCTGACATGGGTCATCGGCGGTTTGCCGTTTTTGACCACGCCGGGCGAACTGGTGCAGGCGGTGCGCGGTGCCATCCTGGCCGAGACCGGCCTGCAAACCGAGCTGTCGACCACCGGCGGCACCAGCGACGGCCGCTTCATCGCCAAAATCTGCCCGCAGCTGATCGAGTTCGGGCCGATCAACGCGTCGATCCACCAGATCAACGAACATGTGCTGGTCAGCTCGCTGGACCCGCTGAAAAATATCTACAAGGGCGTGCTGGAGCGTCTGGCTGGGGTTTAGCTTGACGGTGCTTGAACTCATCGAAGCGTCAGCCGCGCAGCTCGAAGCCGCCGGCCTGTCGTTTGAGAACGGCTTTGGTCAGGGCACCACCAACGCGTTTGACGAAGCCGCCTGGCTGGTCATGTGGCAGCTCGGTTTGCCCCTCGATGACCTCGATTCAGTATCAAACAGGCCTGTAGCCCCCGCAGAACGTGCGCAGGTAGCTACTCTTTTAGGAGTACGCATCAGCACGCGCCAGCCTGCCGCCTACCTGACGCATGAGGCCTGGCTGATGGGTGTGCCGTTTTATGTCGATGAGCGGGTGATCATTCCGCGCTCGTTCATTGCCGAACTGCTTGTCGATGAAAGTATTGATCCGTGGCTGGGCGAAGACACGAAGCGCGTTCTGGATTTGTGTACCGGCAACGGCAGCCTGGCGGTGCTGGCGGCCATGACCTATCCCGACGTGTCTGTCGATGCGGCCGACATCAGCCTGGACGCGCTGGCGGTGGCCCGCATCAACATTGACAAACACGCGCTGGGCAGCCGCATCACGCTGATCGAATCGGACGGACTGGCTGCTTGCCGTGGGCCGACCGACGGCGGTTATGACCTGATCTTGTGCAACCCGCCCTACGTCAACGCCACCAGCATGGCTGCGCTGCCAGCCGAATTTAAAGCCGAGCCCAGCCTTGCGCTGGAGGGCGGAAGCGACGGCATGGACTTCATCCGAGGCCTTTTTCTAGCGGCAGCGGCGCATATGAGCGAAAATGCTGTTTTGGTGCTCGAAATCGGCAATGAACGCGGCAATTTCGAGCGCGCCTTCCCGCAGTTGGAGCCGCTCTGGTTTGAAACCAGCGCAGGCAGCGACCAGGTGATGCTGATCACACGAGAACAACTGGTCTGATCTGAACTTCCAAGTCCAATGCGGACTACCGGACGCAGAGGACGCAGAGGACCCAAAGGTTTCGCGGAGAACGCAAAATGAAAGTCAAAAAAACTTTATTTGATTTCTTTGCGCCTTCTGCGAAACCTTTGCGTCCTCTGCGTCCGGCAACCCGATTTTTGACCTTTCTTTACCCCGAATTTCTCACATGATCTCCCTTAAAAACGTCGTGCTGCGGCGCGGCGCCAAAGTCATTCTTGACAGCGCTTCTGTCACCCTCAACCCCGGCGAAAATGTCGGCCTGGTCGGGCGCAACGGCGCTGGCAAGTCGACGCTGTTCGCGATGCTCAACGGCTCGCTGCATGAGGACGGCGGCGAATTTTCGATTCCTTCGCAATGGCGCATGGCGCAGGTCGCGCAGGATATGCCCGAGACCGAGCAGAGCGCCACCGACTACGTGATTGAAGGTGATGTTGTGCTGCAGGCCGCGCAGACTGAAGTCGATGCCTCGGAAGCCAGCGGCAACGGCGACCGCATGGCGCATGCCTACATGGAGCTGTACGACGCCGGCGCGCACGATGCGCAGGCACGCGCGCAGGCGCTCATTCTCGGCCTGGGCTTCAAGGTCAGCGAACTCGACAACCCGGTCAACAGCTTTTCCGGCGGCTGGCGCATGCGCCTGCAACTGGCGCGCGCGCTGATGTGCCCGTCCGATCTGCTGCTGCTTGATGAGCCGACCAATCACCTGGATCTGGACGCGCTGGTCTGGTTAGAGGCCTGGCTCAAACGCTATCAGGGCACGATGCTGGTCATCAGCCATGACCGTGAATTTCTGGATGCCGTGACCGATGTGACGGTGCATATTGAAAGCGCCAGGCTGACACGCTACGGCGGCAACTACAGCAAGTTTGAAGACCTGCGCGCCGAGCAGATGGCGCTGCAGCAGGGGGCCTATTCGAAGCAACAGGACAAGATCGCCCACCTGCAAAAATTCATTGCCCGCTTCAAGGCCAAGGCCAGCAAGGCCAAGCAGGCGCAAAGCCGGGTCAAGGCGCTTGACCGCATGGAGAAAATCGCGCCGCTGCTGGCCGAAGCCGACTTCACCTTCGAGTTCAAGGAACCGGCGAATTTGCCGAATCCGATGCTGTCGATGCAGAACGCCTACTTCGGCTACCCGCCACCTGAAGATGCGCCCGAAGGCACACCGCCCACGGTGATTGTGCAGAACGTCAGCAAGTCGGTGCTGGCCGGCCAGCGCATCGGCATTCTGGGCGCCAACGGTCAGGGCAAGTCAACGCTCGTCAAAACCGTGGCGCGCGCGCTGGCTCCTATTCAAGGAGATATGACCGAAGGCAAGGGCCTGAACATCGGCTACTTCGCGCAGCAGGAATTGGACGTGCTACGCCCGGCCGACAACCCGCTGGAGCACATGATCCGCCTCGTCAAAGAAACCACCGCCGCCGGCCGGATCAGCGGCCAGGGCACGCGCGAGCAAGACCTGCGCAGCTTTCTGGGCATGTTCAATTTCGGCGGCGACATGGTCAAGCAGTCTGTCGGCAGCATGAGCGGCGGCGAGAAAGCGCGGCTGGTGCTGTGCATGAACGTCTGGCAACGCCCGAATCTGCTGCTGCTGGACGAGCCGACCAATCACCTTGATCTGGCTACCCGTGAAGCATTGAGCATGGCGCTCAATGAATTTGAAGGCACCGTGATGCTCGTCAGCCATGACCGCGCCTTGCTGCGCGCGGTGTGCGACGAGTTCTGGATGGTTTCTAAAGGTGGTGTTGAGCCCTTCGACGGTGATCTTGACGACTATCAGAAGTATTTGCTCGACCATGCCAAGCGAATGCGTGAAGAGGCCAAGAAGTCCGGCAGCGCGCCCTCGTCTGCCGCTGCTGACGCGCCAAAAGCAAAAACTGAGACGGTCAAGCCTGCTATTAAA
>JANLYY010000031.1:0-17974 GCA_031365885.1 Polaromonas sp.
ACCGACAGGTCAAGCCACTGCAGCACCGGGCCGGCATCGGCCTGCAGCCCGATTTCTTCGAGTTTTTTCTCCAGAATCTGGCTGCCGTCGAACCAGAAATGCTCGCGGGCGAATTCCTCGATCAATGACAACTCGATGCCGAGCGCCTTACCCACGTCACGTATTGCGCTGCGGGGGCGATAGCAAGTCACGGTGGCGGCGATGGCAGCACGGTCATGGCCGTATTTTTCGTAGATGTATTGAATGACTTCTTCGCGCCGCTGGTGTTCGAAATCGACATCGATATCAGGCGGCTCGCGGCGTTCGCGGCTGATGAAGCGCTCGAACAGGGTTTCGTTTTCTTCCGGGTTCACCGCCGTCACGCCCAGGCAATAGCAGACCGTTGAATTGGCCGCCGAGCCACGGCCCTGGCACAAAATCTTTTGCGCCACAGCAAAGCGAACGATGTCGTGTACGGTGATGAAATACATTTCGTAGTTGAGCTCTTCAATCAGCGCCAGCTCCCGCTGAAGCTGACGCACAATTTTTTCAGGCACGCCGCGCGGATAGCGTGTCTGCGCCCCCTCAAAAGCCAGTCGGCGCAGGCATTGGGCTGGCGTTTCGGCGCGCGGCACGATATCTTCTTTCGGATAGCGGTACAGGGCGCGAATTTCATCCAGACTGAAGCTGCAGCGCGCCGCCACTTCCAGCGTGGCGCGCAGCAGATCAGCCGGGTAAATTTCGGCCAGTCGCATGCGCGGACGCAGATGCGCTTCGGCGTTCGTCTGCAGCGCAAAACCGCATTCATGTACCGTTTTGCCCAGCTTGACAGCGGTCATCACGTCGTGCAGCGGTTTGCGTGAACGCACATGCATCTGCACATTGCCAGCGGCGACCAGACGCACGCCGGTCTGCCGCGCGATCTGCCTTAACTGCTGCAGGCGCAGCGCATCGTCAAGCTCCTGCAACAACTCGACTGCAAGCCATACTTGAGTACCAAACAGGCCTCTAGCCCAGGAAACATGTGCGCAGACAGCTTCTGTATTGATAGCGCCCGGCAAGGCGCAAAGCAGGATTTCGCAATCGGTGAGTTGCGCAAAATCGCTCTCGTCCAGCGCCACGCGGTAGCTGCCTTTGTCGATCACGTCACCGGCGCGCTTGGCTGCCGTGATGAATTCGCACAGGTTGCCCCAGCCGCAGACGTTGTTCGGCAATACGACGAGGCGAAAAGCGTCGTCAGTCTGCACCAGAAATTCAGCACCCGGTAGCAATTTCAGGCCCTGCTTTTTGGCTTCGACATGCGCACGCACCACACCGGCGACCGAGCATTCGTCGGTGATGGCCAGCGCGGTGTAGCCCAGGCTCTGCGTACGCTCGACGAGTTCTTCGGCATGCGAGGCGCCGCGCTGGAAGCTGAAGTTACTGAGCGCGTGGAGTTCGGCGTACTGGGGGAGTTGGTAGATCATCAAAGGTGAAATTCAAGTTTCTGAAAGACAAAACTTCCAACGCAAAGGCGCACAGACGCAAAGATCGCGAAGTAAAAAATTGATGTTTTTGTGTGCTTGGCGTTCTTGGCGTTCTTTGCCTCTTTGAGTTGGAAACTTGACCTCTCACGCAAAAAAACCATGCAGATACCACGCACGCAGCGGCGATGCAGCTGCTGGCGCCACGGCCAGGCGTTCGTTGTAAATCCACAGCAAGGCGCCCTGCTGGTTTCGGTAAATAAAGTAGTCGCGAATGGCGGGTGGCTTGTCGGCGTCGCCGTTTTTCATCAGCCAGCCGGTGGCTTCCAGCCGCTGCGGGCCGGCCAGACGCTGCAGCTTGCCCTGGTTCACCGGGCTGTTGCCGAAGGTGGCGAGATGGATAGGTTCGGGCAGCAACCAGGTCGGGTACAGCGCCTCGGTTCGGGTGATGGAATGATCAATGGGGGCACCTCCAGGCCGTTTTTGAATGTGTTTTTGGCCTCCAGCCCAATGAAAACGTGCGCAAGAAGCTACTGATTTAATAGCAGCCGGCATCACGCTTCGCGCGCTCACCCAGCGCTGCATTTGCTCGGGCCGGTGGTCAGCCAGTGGCTGCCAGGCCAGCACATTGGCGTTGCCCAGCCGTGCGCTCAGGCGCTCGATGAGTTCGACCGCGCTGTCGCCCTGCTTTCTGGCTTCCATCAGCAGGCTGCCGGTGGCGGCGGCTGAATCGGTGAGTTTTTCAGTCACCAGCGACTGCAGACTCAAGCTGTGTACCGGTGCCGGCAGTTGCTGCTGAGCCAGGTGTTCGGACACCAGCCGCGCCACATGGCGCAGGTCCTGGGCAGGGTTGGCGGTGCGGATTTCCAGCTCGCCGGTGGGCGGAACGTCGCGCCGTTTGTCGAGATGCCAGATGAGTTTGAGCGCGCTGAGTCCGCTTTGCCGACCGAGCAGCCAGGCTTGCAGATTCACCAGCAACTTCTCGGCGCCGGCCATCAGTGCGGGGGCGTTGATCACCAGCGCATCCAGCTCGATCTTTTCATCGAACTGTTCGGGCAGCGTGAGCCAGTCGTAGTTGTCAGGCACGCTGCCGCGCGCGCGGTCCAGCGCCTCAAGCAGCGGCGCGCCGAAGCGCCGGGCTACGCCGTCACGCGGCAGGCGAAGTAAATCGTCCCAGCTGCGGCAGCCGGTGCGCTCGAGCACGCCGAGATGCAGCCGCGCAGCGCTGAGTGTGTGCATGGGCAGGTCGGCGACGCGGCCGACGGATTTTTCGGTCGCTGACTCCATCGCTCTCAATCGACCGAGTGCTATTAAAGATGTAGCGCCTTGCGCACGTTTTACCTGGGCTGGAAGCCGATTTGATTCAAAAAATGTGCTTAATTGCTGGTTCAAGAGCGCCATCAGCCGTGCCAGTCCGCCGAAAAGCCGCAGGCTGCCCGTCACGTCCATCAGCACAGCTTCGTCAAGCAGCGCCACGCGGGGTGTGTAGCCGAGCGCGATGCTGCCCACCGCGCGCTGGACGGTGGCGTTGTCCATCACAGGGCCGCCGGGCTCAGTGGTGGTCGAGTTGATTGATGTGAATAAGGCGATCCAGCAGGGCATGGACAGAACTTTGTGTTGATGTTTGCGGTGAAGTAAGGGGCAAAGAAACCGGTGCGGCTTTTTCGAGGTCTTCGCGCTGACGCCGCACGCGCTCGCGGCTGGCTGCCAGCAGCGCCGACAGTCGGGCTGGCCGGGTGTTGAGCAGAATCGGCGCGGCCAGCGGCGGGCCACGGCGTTTGAGCACATGAACCAGCAGGTTGCCGTCTTCATGCACCGCACCCTCGAGCAACAGGCGCAGCGGCGCAGGCGACGACTCCTGCTGCGCGCGCAGCGGCCTGAAGACGAACAGCAACTTGTTGTGCGCATGCGCGGCAATCTGCAGGCGCCGCAGATGCGCGCTGCGTGCATCGGGCAGCCAGGCCAGCACGGCAGCTACATCGGCGCACTGCAGCGCCTCTCGTGTGGCCCATAGCAGCGAAGGTGCGTTGCCCGCCGCGCCACGCACGCACAGCATGCTCGGCAGGTCGAGCCGCTGCGCGCCCAGCGCCGGGCCGAACGGCAGATGCGGCGCGCCGATCAGCACCAGCATCTGGCCTTTGATGCTGTTCATGCCGTTCGATGCACGCTGTATCGCCGCCAGCGCCGGCGCCACCAGCCCCCATTCATGCAGACCCGCCTGCGGCTGCAGCATCTCCACCATCGCGCCCTGCGGCCAGCCGTAGCCGGGCAGCGCCTGGTCAAGGCGGGAGTAGCCCGTCGCCACGGTCTGCAGGCTGACGCCGCCCAGCTCACCGGCGCGCCAGACGTGGGCGTTGGCGAGGGAATCTGGCAGAGCGGAAGCTGCAAAGCTGGTCGAAAACATGAGATAAAAAGGCAGTCAAAAATCAATCTAAAATACTGTATTTATGTACAGTATATGACTGGAATTCAAAAGCCACGCGGCAAGCGTTTTATTGGACAAAATCGTTAAAAAACGAAAATAATTTATGGTCGAAATTCGGCACTGGAAGGCTTGAAAAAAAAACACACATGAAAAGCAAACCACACGACGAAGCCATGGCCCAGCTCTACCGCAAGGATCCGGACTTTGCACGGCAAGTCATCAACACAATTCTTCAAGACGAAAACGGCGATCAGGGCGAGTTGCTCATCGTGCTACGCCAAATGACAAAAGCATTTGGCGGTGTGCAGGCTGCGGCTGAACAGGCGAAGCTAAATCCGACTCAGCTTTACCGAACTCTGTCGCCGGATGGGAACCCCGCACTGAGCAGCTTTTTGGCGATTCTCAAAGTGATGGAAATGCGCCTTTCTGTGCAGCCTCTTGGCACGCCTCAGACAGGAGCTTGAAGTAGCGGTGATGGAACAGTTGGAGTTAAAAAGCTGATCAGCATTCGCCCTAGTCCTCGTCTGCTACCTGAAAGCCGTCCACAGCATCGTCAAACCCGACACCAGCAGCAACGCGTCCATCAGCAGCCGAAACTTCTCAGGTTCCAGGCTCAGCACAAAACGCTTCGCGATGAAAGAGCCCGCCGTGAGTGAGCAGCCGATGATCAGGCCCTGAACAATGGCGCTCAAAGGCAAGGCGCCGTAGCTGCGGAACACCAGGCTTTTGCTGATGTAAACAGCCAGTGACGCCATCGCCTCGGTGCCCAGAAACGCGCCTTTGATCAGCCCGTAAGCCAGAAAAAACGGCGTGTTGATGGGACCGGTCGACACCACAATACCGGTGAGAAAGCCGATGACCGCGCCGACCACCGCCATGTGCCAGAGCCTAAGCTTGAAGTTACGCGCGGCCAGCCAGCGCCGCAGCGGGATCATGGCGATAAAAAACACCGCCAGCACCACTTCCACGATACGCGGTGGCAGCACCAGCAGTGTGCGGGCGCCGAATGCAGCAGCCGGAATTCCGGTGAGCGCATAGACACCCACCACGCGCCAGTCGATCACACGCCACCACACCACCACCCGCGACAGATTGGCCATGATGGCTGCAACTGCCATGATAGGCACTGCTTCGCGCGGGCCGAAGGTGATCACCAGCACCGGCATCAGCATGATGCTGGAGCCAAAACCAACGATGCCACTGATGGTGCCGGCGATCAGGCCGACCGTGAGAACGAGCAGGTAGGTCATGCCGGTTTATTGTTATTTTTGACCACGGGGAAGCCAGTCAGCGCCCCACTCCCCGAAATACCGGGGTTTTATTGGGACGGCTTCAGCGCCGCCCGGCCTGCCGAATAGCCAGCACCAGCGCCACCAGCGCAATCAGCACAAAACTGATGAACGACCAGTTGGCAATCGACAGACCCAGAAAGGTCCAGTCGATTTTGGTGCAGTCGCCGCTGCCCTTGAAGATCATCGGTATCGCGCGTTTCAAGGGAAACGTTTCGATCATTCCGTAAAAATCGCGACCGCACGATGCGACTTCAGGCGGATACCACTGCAGCCAGCTCTGGCGCGCCGCAACGAAGGCACCAAAGCCGGACGCCAGCAGCATCAGCACCGAGCCCGAAACCAGAACGCTTTTTTTGCCTGATAGCGCCGTGATGCCCGCCACCACAGCCACCAGCACCAGCGCGTAACGCTGCACGATGCACATCGGGCAGGGCTCCAGACCGACGCCGTGCTGCAGGTAAAGACCAAAGGCCAGCATGGCGACACAGCCGGCGCAGATCAGCGCCAGCAGGCGGCGCGGGGTATCGAAAAGACTCAAAAGCATTGGCGTGTTTGATTGTTATTGCGTGTTGTCGATCAGGCGACCTTCAACGTACTTGTGTAGCAGGCTTGAGATCAAGGTTTGGTAAGGCAGCCCTTCGACCAAGGCGCGCTTTTGTAGCGCCCGCAAATCTTTCGAAGACATGCGGATATTGATTCGACTGTCTTTTTGAAACGTGGCGGTGGCATATCCCGCATGTTTTTTCATCTCGGCTTTTGCATTTCCAACTGATTTCAGGTCACCCTTTTCGAAAGCTTCAAGCAACTCTCGCTCTTCGATATCAAGTTTTTTCATCAGGTTCTCCCAAATACTGTTTGGTAGCTTTTCGGCTTGAAATAATAGTTTTCAGAAAAAGTTCTGTTTCTGATTCGACGAATGGCACCAGATAAACGTAGCCTTCGATCAATACGACAGAAACCTTCTGGTTTGGATATCGCCTGGGGTTGGGGTGCTGCAGAACATCGACTTCGTCTCCAGCTTCGATATGAAAAACGACATCCTCAAAACTAACGCCCCGCTGCTTTTTCAGCAGCTCATTTTTTTCGGGGTCCCATGCGTAATATTTCACCCAACTGATTTTAGCAGTCGATGTCTGCCTTTTGTAGTCACCTTCCACCAACACCTTCGCCTCGCGCGAAGTCACCGCCACGAAAACGTGAATGCGCCAACCGGCTTATTTATTCGGCTGCGGCGTCATGCGCAGGTAGGGGCGTACGGCTTTGAAGCCTTTGGGAAAGCGCTGCGCCAGTTCGGCCGGATCCTGAATGCTGGGCACGATGACCACGTCGTCACCGTCTTTCCAGTTGGCGGGCGTGGCGACCTTGTGGCTGTCGGTCAGTTGCAGCGAGTCGATGACACGCAAAATTTCGTCGAAGTTGCGACCGGTGCTGGCCGGGTAAGTGAAGGTAGTGCGAATGACTTTTTTCGGATCAATGATGAAGACGCTGCGCACCGTGGCGGTGGCCGACGCGTTCGGGTGAATCATGTCGTACAGATTCGATACGGTCTTGTCGGCGTCGGCAATGATGGGGAAGTTGACCGTGGTATTTTGCGTGTCGTTGATATCGGCAATCCACAAGCCGTGCTTGTCCAGCGGGTCGACGCTCAGCGCAATCGGTTTGACGTTGCGTTTGGCAAATTCAGTGCTCAGCGCTGCGGTTTTCCCCAGCTCCGTGGTGCAGACGGGTGTGAAGTCAGCCGGGTGCGAAAACAGCACCACCCAGGAATCACCAGCCCATTGGTGGAATGAAATTTTGCCGGCGGTGGAGTCCTGGGTGAAGTCAGGGGCGATGTCGCCAAGTCGGAGGGTAGCCATGGTTGTTTCCTTGTGCATGAAAAAAGTGAATCGACACTGTATTGTGGAGACGAAATGCATCAATCACAAAGACTGGTTGATTCTTAATTTATCGTCATTTGGTATGAAGCAAGCTGCGAAGCAGGCTTTCACCCCTGCGGAAAATATGGTGAAAGCCCATCTGAATCTTGCCGCTGATCATCGACAAGGGCAGCTTGCCCAGTTCAAATAGATGCGATAAGAGAAATAAAAGCGTTTTACGCAGATCGGAGCCCCCATGAAAACACCTCACGCCATTGCCGAGAAGCTGCTGGGTCTGCCTTACGAGTCGATGGACGCGCGAACGCAAAAAGTTTTGCGCCATATTTCAGGGCGAAAACACATTGCCGTTAATACGGCAGCGGAGCCGGGCCGGGATAACACGCCGGGCCAGCGTGCGGCCGATGCAGTGGCGCGGTTTGGTGGTTCGTGGACATTCATCACGCTCTTTGGCGTCGTTCTGGTGGCCTGGGTGGTTCTCAATTCGCTCATCCTGAGCCGCTATGGCAAAGAGTTTGACCCCTACCCCTACATTTTGCTTAACCTGTTTTTATCGATGCTGGCGTCGATTCAGGCGCCAATCATTTTGATGTCACAAAACCGCCAGGCTGAAAAAGACCGGCTCAATGCCGGCCACGATTACGAAGTCAACCTAAAAGCGGAACTTGAAATCATGCTGCTGCATGAAAAAGTAGATTTGCTGCGCGAAGGCCAGTGGGGTGAGCTGCTGGCAATTCAGAAAGAGCAGCTCAGGCTGCTTGCCCATCTGATGGACACCAAGCCCGCTGCAAGCTAGTCGGTTCCTTATCGATATCTGCTATATTTTTAATAGCTGCTTGTGCACGTAAATATTGGGCTATAGGCACTTTTTACTTAAATTGCCGGCTGTGGGGCAGCCCGTCGTCTCGTCCCGCTGCAAATACGAACCGGCCCGCCGACATTTATATTTTCCAATTTTGCAAGCACAGGCATGAAAGCCATCAGCCGCAAGCCCTGGCGCCCCGGCTTACCGGCCTTGGCCTGCTTGCCCGACAATCGAGGCGCGACAGGTCTTTGTTCCTGATCTTTTCTTTCATTGTTCCCACGCAGGCGATTGCTTCGCGACGCTTCAAACGCGTGGGCCTGCCCCCAATTTTCCGACAGCGCCCTCCATGCCTTTTTCGTCGCTGGGTCTGAACCCCGCCCTCTTGCAGGCCATTGCAGAGAAAAAATACGCCGCACCGACGCCGATCCAGTCGGCAGCCGTTCCTGCAATTTTGCTGTGGCATGACCTGCTGGCGTCCGCGCAAACCGGTTCAGGCAAAACAGGTGCGTTTGCCTGGTCGCTGCTGCAGCAACTTGCGGCGCTTGACCAGCCGCCAACCCGGGCGCCCAGGCGCCTGCACGGGCTCATTTTGGTGCCGACACGCGAACTGGCCGCGCAGGTCGGTGAAGCGCTGGTCAACTTTGCCAGGCACCTGCCGCGCCGGGTCAAGGTGGCGGTGGTTTTCGGCGGTGTGTCCATCAACCCGCAAATGATGAACCTGCGCGGCGGCGCCGACATTGTGGTGGCCACGCCCGGACGGCTGCTTGATTTGATAGCCCACAACGCCCTGAGTGTGGGGTCGGTCAGCACGCTGGTACTCGACGAGGCCGACAAGCTGCTCGACCTGGGCTTTGGCGAGGAACTGAGGCGCATTTTGGCCATGCTGCCAGCCGGGCGGCAAACCCTTTTCTTTTCGGCCACTTTTCCGCCCGCGATTGTTGCGCTGGCTGCCAGCATGCTGCGGGAGCCGCTGCGCATTGAAATCAAGCCCGAGCCACAGGCGGAGCCCGACATCACGCAGCGCGCCATCGAGGTCGATGCGAGCCGGCGCACGCAGCTGCTGCGCCATCTGATTCAGACCGAAAAATGGAGCCGCGCGCTGGTCTTCGTGGCGACCAAGCATGCGGCTGAAATCGTCGCCGACAAGCTGCGCAAATGTCATATCGAAGCCGAGCCGTTCCACGGTGAACTAAGCCAGGGCAAACGCACGCAGGTGCTGCTGGATTTCAAAAACAAGTCCGTGCAGGTGGTGGTAGCGACTGACGTGGCAGCGCGCGGCATCGATATCGAGCAGTTACCGGTCGTGGTCAATTACGACCTGCCGCGCTCGGCGGTGGACTACACGCACCGCATCGGCCGCACTGGCCGCGCCGGCGAAAGCGGCCTGGCCGTCAGCTTTGTCAGCAGCGGCACGCGGGCACATTTCAGGCTGATCGAAAAACGTCAGCGCCTGTCGGTGCCGCGCGAGCAGGTGGCGGGGTTTGAGCCAGCGGAAGTGTTGATGCCGAACGAGGCTGATCCGCTGGCGACGGGCGGTATCAAGGGCAAACGCCCCAGCAAGAAAGACAAGCTACGCGACGAAAAACTGCGCTCTGATGCAAGTCGGGGGGACTGAACCGATAGCCAGGTTAAGCTGAATCTGCCACCGAATTGTCAGCTGCGCCAGCTGCCATTGGCCGCGCGTTGCGGTGTCCATGCATCGTCACCACCTCCACGTAAAACTGATCCGCGCCGTCTTTCACCAGCGCATCAATTGCGCCCATCAGCGTGGCGAAGTGAAGCGTCGCCGCCGCGCCTTCGCTGGCGCCGAACTTGCAATCGAAGTCGAAAAAATCGACCCCTGGCGGCAGCGGCCGGCTGCGTTCACGTTTCACGTATTTGCGGATGTCGTGTTTCGCGGCGTCCAGCAAGCGGTCCCGGTTTTTACCTTCGATGGTCAATAAATACGTTTTTTTCACGGGCAATCCTGATGTCTTTGATGCGGTTGGTCGGGGTGTCTGCGGCGCGGGGCCTGGCCGCACGGAACCGGCGACTCGATTCAAAGGATTATCGGGCCACGAAACTGCACTGCGCTGTCAAGCGCCGTGTGTCGCTTCAGGCGGCCAGCGCGCGCTCAATCGCCTGATGCAAATGTTCCAGGCCAAACGACACATCGGTGAAGACGCCGTTGACGTAAAAAGCCGGCGTTGAGCGGATGGCCAGGTGCTGACCACTTTGAATCTGCTCTTGCACGCGTTGCAGGTAGACATGGTCTTTCATCTCGTTTTGATAACGCGCCATGTCCAGGCCAAGCTGCTCCGCGTAGCCTTGTAGGTGTTTTTCTTTCAGGTGATGCTGCATCGAAAATAACAGATCGTGCATGGGCCAGAATTTGCCCTGTGCACTTGCGGCTTCTGCCGCCTCGGCCGCCAGTTCGGCATGCGGGTGTACTTCATTGAGCGGAAAATGGCGGAACGCGTAGCACAGGCCATCACCGAAATGTGGCAATATGACTTTGAGCGCAGCGGTGGCCTGAAAACACGAAGGACACTCGTAGTCGCCGTATTCAATCAGCGTCACCGGGGCTGATAGCGCTCCCTGAACATGGTCAGTGGCCGGGTCAAGGCGAAGCAAGGAGCTGGAGCGCGCACTGGCAGTCATGGTGTTTTCCTTTCAGCCAGCCACGCCGCTCAGCTTGTATGAGCCAGACGGGCGCAGGCGCTTGTCATGAAACATCGGGAGATTCTCACTGTCAGCGCCACCGCATGCCGGTCACCCGGCAGATTTTTCGAGCAGCGCCTCGTCTAGCGCCTTGCAGGACGGTGAACAGACGGCCTGGGATTTGCCCAAGACCTTGCGCGTGCCCATCAGTGAGCGAGCGCGATGTTTGCCGCACATGAAGCACGACATGGTGGCCGCACCAAACGAGGTGGTGGCAGCAAACGGGGAGCCCGACACCTTGGACTTGTAGCGCAGGCCGTCAGCGAGGACAGCGGTTTTGGCATCAGCTCTTGCCATGGTTTGAATCTTCCTTGGGTTGGGTGGTGGATGAGGATGGATGGGCGAATGATTGGATAAGGCTGCTCATGCGCTCATGGCGCGTGCGATGGCCTGTCTGGCTTCACTTTCGGCAGTCGTTGCTGCACCAGGCGCCGAACGGCAAAGACCCGCATGCTCGTAATTGACGTTCTCGTAAAGTTCAGACGCGGCCGGATGGGTACCAAGCAGAGCCCGTAAGGCCAATCCGGGTTCAAGGGTTGCAAACTCGTCGATCAGGTGCAAAACAACCGAGCGGTATTGCGCGGCAGCGACCGGCTGCGTGCTGTGTTCAAGACGTTCGAGCAGCTCGGCCAGGACATGCGTGACCGTAAGACTGTTTTTTGTGGACTGTGATTTTGTGGCGTTCATGACATACAGCTGGGGCTTTTCTTCCCAAAAACAAGTTTTTGTCAATTCACATCTCAAGAAGCCTGGCAGCGTAGCTGCATCTGTTCTGGTGAAGCCTGGGTAAGCGCTTTGCGCTACTGATTTTATAGCGTTTGACGCTGACAGGCTTTGGTTCAAGCACTGATTTTACCGCGAAACAGCGGTCTGCGCTTGGCCCGGCTGCGAACAGGTCTTTCGGGCCTGTCAATCAGGCTCCCTCCGCAGCCGCCGGAACGGGCGGGCGCGCCACAGGGCAGTCGAATAACTCCCATTGTTGATAAAAAGTGCTTGCCGCCCATATAAAACGTGCGTGAGCAGCTATTTCTTTAATAGCAAGTCTGGCATTGAGCTGCCCGATTGACGCGATGCCTGCCAGCCGGATGTCCGTCGCTGAAAGCAACACAGTGAATTCGCCAACTCTTGCAGACGCAGTTGAAACATTGATAAAGTCAGACTGCAAGGTCATGCCGAATTAACGCGTCGTTTGCGTAAATTGGCTATGACAGACAGAACAAGCACGGCAAGCAGAAAACAAGTTCGCTGAATTTATTAATTTTCTAAATCACGAAAGAACGACCCCAATGGCACGCATGGTTAACTGCATCAAGCTCGGAAAAGAAGCCGAAGGACTGGACTTCCCACCCTACCCCGGCCCGCTCGGCAAACGGCTGTGGGAAGAGGTCAGCAAACAGGCGTGGGCCGACTGGATGAAGCAGCAAACCATGCTGGTCAACGAAAACCGGCTCAACCTGGCCGACGCCAGAGCGCGCCAATACCTGGCGCGTCAGATGGAGCAGCATTTCTTCGGCAGCGGCGCCGACGTGGTGCAGGGCTACGTGCCTCCGGCGGCCTGAACGTATTGCTGCGTCCGTGGCCGAGCGCATCGAATGGCAGGACGACGGAACACCGGGCGGCAGCCCCCACAGCCCGCGCTTTAACGACCGCTACCGCAGTGAGCTGGGCGGGCTGACACAGGCACGTGAGGTTTTCTTGCACGGCTGCGGTCTGCCCACCGCCTGGGCCCGTCAGCCGCAGTGGACTGTTCTTGAAACAGGCTTTGGCCTGGGACTGAATTTTTTACTGACCTGGCAAGCCTGGAAGGCCGACCCGCTGCGCCCACGGCTGCTGCATTTCGTCTCGCTCGAAGCCTTTCCCGCCAGTGCCGCTGATGTGCTGCGTGCCGCCTCCGCGCACCCCGAACTGCACGCGTTTGCGGAACAGCTTCAGCGCCAGCTCTGGGGCTTATTGCCTGGTTTGCACCGGCTGGTTTTTGAAGCGGGCCAGGTGCTGCTCACGCTGTGTATTGGCGACGCCAAAGCGATGCTGCGCCAGCAATCGTTTGAAGCCGATTCGGTATTCCTCGACGGCTTCAGCCCGGAACGCAACCCGGACCTGTGGGATTTGCCTGCCTGCAAGGCGGTGGCGCGCTGCTGCCGGCGCGGCACCCGCGTTGCCACCTGGACAGTCGCGCGCACCGTGCGCGACGCGTTGACGCAGTGCGGCTTTGTCGTCAAAAAATGCGCCGGCAGCCCGCCCAAACGAGATCGACTGGAAGGCCATTTCAATCCGGCCTGGGAGCCCAAAAAATCGCGATTCACGTCGCCCCGCGCCACGCCGGGCCTCTGCGTGGTAATTGGTGCTGGCCTGGCAGGCGCGGCGGTCGCGGCCAGTCTGGCCCGGCGTGGCTGGCTGGTGACAGTGCTGGATGCAGCCGCCGAGCCGGCCAGCGGTGCCTCCAGCCTGCCAGCAGGGGTGCTGGCACCCCACGTGTCGCCTGATGACGGGCTGCTGTCGCGTCTTTCACGCAGCGGCGTGCGGGCGACGCTGCAGCAGGCCGACGCTCTGCTCAACACCGGCAGCGACTGGAACCCCACCGGTGTACTCGAACGCGCCATGGACCATCCCCGCGCCCTGCCCGCTGCATGGCTTCTCGAAAATGCAGACGCCGCCCGCGACTGGGTGCAGACAGCCAGCCCGGCGCAGCTCGCCGCCTGCCAGCTTGCGCCCACTGAGCACGCGCTGTGGCATGAAAAAGGCGGCTGGATCCGGCCCGCCAGCCTGGTCAAAGCCTGGCTCGCCACACCGGGCGTTCGCTGGCGCGGCAGGTCATCGGCGAGGTGCCTTGTGTTCCACGACGGCGTCTGGCAGGTGCTGGATGGGTCAAAACGGGTGCTGGCGTGTGCAGAACTGGTGGTGCTGGCCGCTGGCCATGCCAGTGCGGCTTTGGCAACGTCTGCCGACCTAGGCAGCTCTGGTCAAGCCAGGCCCGAGCGTCAACTGGCGCTGCAAGCGATCCGCGGGCAGGTCACCTGGGCACCGCTGGCTGCCGACGTGGCACAACAAATTCCGGCATTTCCCGTCAACGGCCACGGCAGCCAGATTGCGGGGCTCCCCTTACCGGGCGGCGAGCCGGGCCAGCTTGCGTGGCTTGCAGGATCGACGTATGAACGTGACAGTGTGAGCATCGAAATTCGGCCCGAAGACGATCAGTACAACCTGCAGCGGCTGGGCAACTTGCTACCGGGTGTTGCAAAAGCGTTAGCCGGAAAACAGGCGGTCAGCGCCTGGGCAGGCGTACGCTGCGCCACACCGGGACGTCTGCCCATGCTGGGACCGCTGGCATCGGGCGGCCAGCAAGACGGCCATGATCTGCCCGGTTTGTGGGTGTGCAGCGGACTCGGCTCACGCGGGCTGACGTTTGCCGCGCTGTGCGGCGAAGTGCTGGCTGGCCGATTGCACAGGGAGCCTTTGCCGATCAGCGGCAAGCTGGCCGATGCCCTGCTTCCGGTTTTTGTCGCCAGACAAGACGCTCGTGAGTGACGTGGCAATTTGCCCTCTGGCAGTAGATTTTCACGCCATTCTGGAAGAGAATCGCCCTCTAGCCCAGGTAAATTATGCGTAAGCAGCTATTAAATTAATAGCAGTTCAAAAAATGCGCCAGAACCGTTCAGCTCATCTGTTGCAGCGCGTGCGCCAGCTCGATCGGATGCAGCGGCTTGCGCAGCAGACGGCTGGCGCCGGTGCGGCGGGCGCGAATTTCGTCCAGCCATGAGACCTTGCGGCGTGTCAGCACCAGCGATTGAGGCAGGTCCGTCTTTTCGTCAGGACGAACTCTTGCCGCCAGCAACCAGCCATCCATATCGGGCAAGTCGAGATCAAGAATCACGACCCGGTAGCGACGGGTTTTGAGCAGATAAAGTGCTTCGGCACCGTTGGCGGCCTCGTCAGCCAGAAAAAGACCGGCCATCGACAGCTTGGCGCGCAGGTAGAACCGCGATTCGCGATCAGGGTCAATGAGCAGCGCCTGCATGTTCTCTGGCTCCGGTTCCAGCCACTGCACCACCGAAGGCTGCGTGTCGCCTTCGACATCAAAGTCATAGTCGCCACCGTTCAAGGGGTTGGGCGCCGAAAGAAGATCGAGATCGATGTCGCCGCGCTGACGCGCTTCGCGCGCCGTTGCATGACTAACCGGGCCGGCAGCCATGGCGCCTTTTGCCGGGCCACCCGAGGCAGTGCCGGTGGTGAAGTTCTGCTTCATGCAAGCACCTGTCTGTGCGCTCGGAACGCACAAAAAAAGCAGATGCTTACAAAAATGGAGTTGACAGAGTTGTCATGCTTGGAGGCCATGCAACGGATTATGCGAGGAATCCAGGCGCTGGAGAAGCCAGAAATGCCGGAAATTAGCGAAAAATCAGCTGGAAATTACCCCGAAAACGCGAACGCTGTGCAGATTTGTCCACCTCATGCCAATTAAGTCACTTCATGGCATCAGGCGGTCGCCGCGCCTTCACGTAGGCATCCGGCGGCAAATAAGCCTTGCCGTCGGCATAGCGCCATTGCACCATCGTGCCCTTGTTTCCGCGCAGATCCAGCTTGCCGACATAGGCACCCATGGTTGACTGGTGATCAATGGCGCGAAACTCGGCCGGGCCGAACGGAGTCGAGAATTTCAGGCCGCGCAGGGCTATCACCAGTTTTTCGTTGTCCGTCGAGTTAGCCTTCTTGATCGCCGCAAATATCGCTTGCATGGTGGCGTAGCCGACGACCGAGCCGACCTTCGGGTATTCGTTAAAACGGCGGTAGTAATTGGCGGCGAAGCTGGCGTGCTCGCGTGAATCGATCTGGTCCCACGGGTAGCCGGTGACGATCCAGCCCCTGGGTGTTTCGTCTTTCAAGACGTCCAGGTATTCGGGCTCGCCCGACAGCAGCGAAACCACCGGCGTTTTCGGAAAAATCCCGCGCTGATTGCCCTCCCGTACCAGCTTGGCCAGGTCGGCGCCGAAGGTGACGTTGAAGATGGCGTCCGGTTTGGTCTGCATCGTGGCCTGCAGCGTGGTGCCCGCATCGAGCTTGCCCAGCGCGGGCCACTGCTCACTGATAAATTCGACATCGGGCCGCTTCGCCTTCAGCAGCTCCTTGAAGCTGGCAACGGCGCTCTGGCCGTATTCGTAGTTGGGCGCAATCACGGCCCAGCGTTTGGCCGGCAGTTTGGCCGCTTCTTCTACCAGCATCGCCGCTTGCATATACGTGCTGGGGCGCAGGCGGAAGGTGTAGCGATTGCCTTTCTCCCAGACGATGGCGTCACTGAGCGGCTCACTGGCGATAAAAACCCGTTTATTTTTCTGCGCGTGGTCGGCCAGTGCCAGCCCGACATTGGACAAGAACCCGCCCGCGAGTACGTCGACTTTTTCGCGCGACGTCAGTTCAATCGCGTGGCGCAGCGCTTCCTCGGGCTTGCCGCCGTCGTCGCGCGCAATAACCTCCACTTTGCGGCCCAACAAACCACCCGCCAGATTGACCTCTTCGACAGCCAGCTGCCAGCCTTGCCGATAGGGCAGCGTGAATTGCGGAATATTGGAATAGCTGTTGATCTCGCCAATTTTGATCGGTGTCCCGGCGGGCGGCTGCGCCAGTGAGGTGCTGCTCGCGCCGATAAGCCCTGCCAATAGCAAACCGCACGCGAGAGCAGATTTTAAAAATTTCAAGACTTTCTCCAGAAGTATCCAGTCGGCGGCGGGCAGCCGAGGCGCGTCGGCTTGCCCGCGTCATAAAAGCAGCGACTTTACCAGTGCCCACGACGCTGAAGGCAACCTCGCTGTTAATGGCCCAAGACCATTGACGAACCAGACCGGAATAAGCTTATTTGCATAATGGCAGAACAAAACAATCGTTTGCAGTATGAAGTTCAAGCCCTACATTCGCTGGCTATGCACGATCTTGCCTTTGTTTTTGCCGGGTTTGTGGTTGGCCTGGTGGTCGGTCTGACGGGCGTCGGTGGTGGCTCATTGATGACGCCACTGCTGATCTTCGTCTTCGGTATCAAGCCGCATCTGGCCATTGGCACCGACCTGCTTTTCGCCGCTTTCACCAAAATGGGCGGCACGGTACGTCTGGCGCGGCACCGTGCCATTGACTGGCGCATCGTCGTGCAGATGGCGGCGGGCAGTGTTCCGGCTGCGCTGGCCACGCTCTACATGCTGCAGCGGCTGGGGCCAGCCAATGCGGCCACGCAAACGCTGATGACCACCACACTGGGTGTGGCTTTGTTGCTGACGGCGGCGGCCACGTTCTACAAGGTCTTGCGCGGCAAGGTCGCACCGACCACCATCACACCGGAAAAGCTGGTCGAGGCGACGCGGCCACGCCACTGGGCGCTGCCGGTGCTATTTGGCGCTGTAGTTGGCACACTGGTCACCATCACCTCGGTCGGTGCCGGTGCCATTGGCGTGATTGTGCTGATGCTGCTCTACCCTGCCCTTCCGCTGACCCGCATCGTGGCCGCAGACATCGCGCATGCGGTGCCGCTGACTTTGGTGGCGGGCCTGGGCCATGCGTCGATCGGCTCGGTGGACTGGTCTCTGCTGGCCTGGCTGCTGGCGGGTTCACTTCCCGGCATCTGGCTCGGCACCCATCTGATGCACAGGACGCCGGATCGCGTTATCCGCTCGCTGCTGTCGGTACTCCTCGCCTACGCCGGCGCCAAGCTGATTTCGATATAGTCTGGCCTTTTCGCCCTCACGAACGCTCCACTTCTAGCTCCATGTACCAATACACAGATTTCGACCGCCAGTTTGTCAAAGCCAGAGCCGACCAGTACCGTGACCAGCTTACGCGCTGGCAAGCCGGGCAGTTGCCCGAGGATGAATTTCGTCCGCTGCGTCTGCAAAACGGCTGGTACGTGCAGCGCTATGCGCCCATGCTGCGCGTGGCCGTTCCGTACGGCGAGCTGTCGAGTGCGCAGCTGCGCGTGCTGGCCACCATCGCCCGCGACTACGACCAGCCTGACGCCGCATTGATTGAAAGTGCACAGGCTGCGCAAGACAAGCTCGGCGCGGTTCCGGTTCCGAAGGGCCCACCGGTACACAGCCGCCTGACCAAGGGCTATGCGCACTTCACCACACGCCAGAACGTGCAGTACAACTGGATTCCACTCGACAAGTCCGCCGACGTGATGGACCTGCTGGCCAGCGTCAACATGCACGGCATTCAGACCAGCGGCAACTGCATTCGCAACATCACCAGCGACGAGCGCGCCGGTATTGCCGCAGACGATCTGGCCGACCCGCGCCCGTTCGCAGAAATCATGCGCCAGTGGAGCACGCTGCACCCCGAGTTCGCCTTCCTGCCGCGCAAGTTCAAGATCGCGATCACCGGCGCCAGCGAAGACCGCGCCGCCACGGCGTGGCATGACGTCGGGCTGCACATGGTCAGGAACGCGGCTGGCGAGCTGG
>JANLYY010000047.1:0-29761 GCA_031365885.1 Polaromonas sp.
CGTAAAACGTGCGCAAGCAGCTATTGGATTAATAGCGTCTAATTTTTCTGATTCGCTCTGAATGATCACGTGCTGCAGGCTCGGCAAGCCGGCGCGCAGCTCGGCCAGCACGTCACTGCGGTCGATGTCGCGCCCGCCGTACGTCACCGCGTCGCAGGCGATCAATACCTTGGGAGCGATCTGCTGGAAGCGGTCCAGCACGGCACTGGTGCCCATGTCGGGCGCGCACAAACTCCACACGCCACCGACGCTGACGGTGGCCAGAAAAGCGACCATGGTTTCAGGAATATTCGGCAGGTAGGCCGCCACCCGGTCACCCGGCTGCACGCCCTGCGCGCGCAAATGCAGCGCCAGCGAGGCGACCTGCTGGCGCAGTTCAGGCCAGCTCAATTCACATGGCGACTCACCACGTTGCAGGCTGCGCTCGTTATGGCTAAGCACGGCAGGCAGGCCCGCCGCCGCAGCCGCATCAACATGCCGGAACACCTGCCGCGCGTAGTTGAATTGCACCCCGGGAAACCACTGCGCGCCCGGCATTTTATTGATGGCCAGCACCGAGCTGTGCGGCGTCGGCGACTGCAAATCAAAATAATCCCAGATGCTTTGCCAGAAGGTGTCAAGGTCAGTGACTGACCATTGCCACAGCGCGTCATAGCTGTCAAAAGACAGCCCGCGACTGGCTTGCAGCCACTCCTGGTAGAGACGGATTTGGGGGCGGTGGGGGGCGGTCATCTGGCTGATGATAGCCAAGCGGTGGTGGCGGCGATCGGGCAAGTCTTCAATTCAAACAATCCTGTCGCTGGGGGCTTTGCGGTGAATGAACCGCGCCGGGTTCGTTCAACTCCCTTTAGAGATCGGCACTGGATGTGAATTCGAATCCCACGACTCGCTCTTGCGCGAGCATTATTCGGCCCTCAGCCGATGCCCTGCAACGAGGCGATCAACGGACAACGGATCTTTCCCTGTACGGCAGAGCACTGGTCAACCAGCGCGACGAGCGCTGTTTCAATGCGCAGCAGATCAGCCATTTTGGCACGCACATCCAGCAATTTGTGCTCTGCCTGCTCCCGCGCTTCGACGCAATGCGCCCCGTCTTCCAGCGTGAGCAACTGCGCAACCTCGTCCAGACTAAACCCAAGCCGCTGTGCCGACTTGATAAAACGCACCCGCCCCAAATCAGTCGGCCCGTAGCGCCGCACACCGCCCCCTGGCCGACGCGGCTCATGCATCAGGCCCTTGCGCTGATAAAAACGAATCGTTTCGACATTCACCCGGGCGGTGGCGGCGAGCGTGCCGATGGTCAGGTTTTCAACAGATACATTCATGGTGCTTGACTCCGTACTCGAGTACGGAGATAAGCTTACGCCATGAATGTCATCCCCACAAGGAAAGCCAACGACCAAACAGGTCTTCGCTCGCTACTGGCAGCTGGATTGGCGGCCCTGCTGGCGTCCGCCTGTTGTCTGGGCCCGCTGGCGTTGATCGCCTTGGGTTTTTCGGGCGCCTGGATCAGCAGGCTGACGATGCTGGAGCCCTATCAGCCGATCTTTATCGGCGCGGCAGCAGCCGCCCTGTTCTTCGCAGGCAGGCGCCTGTGGCGACCCGTCGCGCAGTGTGCCCCGGGCGAAATGTGTGCGTTGCCGCGTGTCAGGCTTGCTTATCAACTGCTCTTTGTGGGCGTGTGTGTTCTGTTACTGATGGCGCTGGTCTTTCCGCTGTTTGCGCCCTTGTTTTATTGAAAGGACTTCTCCGTGAAAAATTTGATTTGTACAACCGGTATCGGCATCATCCTCGCGTGCTCTTCTTTGGCCGCCCACGCCGCGCCGCAGACGGTTACCCTGGCCATTCCCACCATGGACTGCCCGGTGTGCCCCATCACCGTGAAAAAAGCGTTGTTGCAAGTACCTGGCGTCAGCCAGGCCACGGTGAGCTTTGACAAGCGGCAAGCCATCGTCGGCTTTGACGATGCCAAAACAAATGCAGGAGCTCTGGCTGAATCCACCAGGAATGCGGGTTACCCGTCCACGGTAATGGGGACGGTGAATTGAACACCGTCACCTTGCAGTCCACGCTGACGTGTCCTGAATGTGGATTTTCCAGAATTGAAATAATGCCGACCGATGCCTGTCAATGGTTTTACGAATGCACGCATTGCCACACCGTGCTCAAACCGCTGCCCGGTGACTGCTGCGTGTATTGCTCATTTGGGACAAGCGCTTGCCCGCCCATTCAGGAAAGCGGCAAACAAAGCGGCTGCTGCGGTTAATCGCCTGATCACGAAGCCACTGCGCACAGGCGCTTGGTAATGCCGATGCGTCAACTTTGCATGGTCAAAACACTTACGAATGGGAACTTGCCGAACCCGGCCCCTGTTGCCGACTGCAATCGCCGCGTTACAGCCGCTCATCGCCCGAGTCCGCGCCCGGCTGTTATTCACCACTCACCTACTCCACCGTCGCCCCCGACTCGCGCAACAGCGCGCGCCATTTCTCAAGTTCTTTTTGCGTGAACTGCCTGAGCATGACCGGCGTGCCGTCGACCGGATCGGCGCCTTCGCGAACCATTTGCGTCTGCAGGGCGGGGGCGGTGATGATTTCATTGATGGCCTGGTTCAGCGTGGCAATCACAGCCCCAAGCGTGCCTTTGGGTGCGAACACGGCCATCCACTAGCCAGCCTGCATGGGCTTGGTCACGGACGGAATAGTGGCGAACATGAATTGCAATCGCCCAACCAGCAAATCGCTGAGTGCATTGACGCCTTTGTAGGGCCTAGGGATGGGCGGCATCACTCAAGGGTAGTCAATGCGGCACTGCGTGCGGTGAGGGATTGGGAGCTGGTGGTCAAGCGTGTGCGTAGGACTGCTGTTGTTGCGTGGCGGTAATACCCTCTGAGTGATCGACCGTCTTTCAGACAACATCGGCCGGGTCGCTGCCACGTGGATGAAGTTCTGCAAAACCGTGAAGGCTGGACGCGTACGCCACAATCCAGTGACAGGCGACTGCTGCATGACATGACCTGACTTCAATTAAAAAAGAGACCTTCCTTCATGACAAAAAGAATTTCGAACAGCCGCAGCAGACACGTCACGTCTGTTGGCTGCATGCTGCTGGTTTGCGTCGTGCTTAACGCTGGTGCGCAAACGCAGCCTGCCCCATCAGTGCGGATCGATGCCATTCCCGTTCTCAAAGAAATTCTCGTCATTGGCAGCACCCCGTTGCCCGGGGCCACCCAACGACTTGACCGCTACCCGGGCAATGTGCAGCTGGCCGACGACGCCGACATTCAGCGTACCGGAGGCGGCAGTCTGCCCGAGTTCATGAACCGGCAGCTGCAGGGCGTGACCGTCAACGAGGTGCAAGGCAGCCCTTTTCAGGTCGACATCAACTACCGCGGCCAGCGCCTGTCGCCCACGCTGGGTAGCGCACAAGGCCTGTCGGTTTACCTCGACGGGGTTCGCATCAATGAGCCCTTCGGCGATGTGATGAACTGGGACCTGCTGCCCGAGTCTGCCATTTCGGCCTTGACACTGATGCCTGGCTCGAACCCGCTTTTCGGCTTGAACACGCTGGGTGGTGCGCTGGTGCTGACCACCAAGTCGGGCGCGACCCACCCAGGCACCGAAGTCGATTTTTCGCTCGGTAGTTTCGGCCGTCGCCGGCTCGACTTCGGCCATGGCCGGCAGTGGGGCGAGGGCTGGCATGCCTACGTCGCAGGTACGCAGTTTCGCGAGCGTGGCTGGCGCGACGAGTCGCCGGGCGAACTGGCTAATGTGTTTCTGAAGCTCGGCCGTCAGCAGGGTGCCAGCGACTGGAGCCTGAGTTTTCAGCAGGCCCGCAGCGAACTGGTAGGAAACGGGCTGCTGAACCAGAGCCTGTATGACAGCAATCCCCGCAACGGCTACACCTTCGAAGACCGGACGCGGCAGCGCAGCCAGTTGCTGAACTTTAGTTTCGGGCACGCGCTCGACGCGCAGACGCGCGTGTCGGCTTCGGCGTGGCTGCGCAAGGGCCGGCGCGAAGGCAGCACCGGCGATGTCAACGGTGAGTGGACCGACTGGCTCACCGGTTGCGAAGCCACACCCACGGCGCCGGCCTGCAGCGACCCGACTGACCCAGGCTTTGTCAGTCACACGGCAGTCCTCAACCGCAGCCGTGCCGACCAGTCGTCTAGCGGCGTCGGCCTGCAGTGGAGCGGCAAGGCAGCGCAGCACCAGATCACGACCGGAGCGGCGTACACGGCCAGCCGCATCGGCTACGACCAGTTTGCGCAGCGGGGCGCTTTCGACAGCGGCCGTGCGGCCCGACCCGACCCGGCCGAGCCGGACGAGCAGGAAGTCTCGCTGCGTGGGCGCAGCAACACTGCTAGCGTGTACGTCTCCGACCTGATTTCAGTGAGCGCCGACACGCAGCTGACGCTGTCGGCACGCTACAACCGCACGCGCATGCGCAACCTGCTGGACTCCGGCACCGGTCCGGTCGCCGAGTCCTTCGGTTATAGCAAGCTCAACCCGGCCTTCGGTGCCACTCACGCGCTGGGTTCGGCGCTGACTGTCTTTGGCAATTGGTCGCAGGGCACGCGCGTGCCGACGTCGCTGGAACTGGGCTGCGCCGACCCGGCTCAGCCGTGCGTGCTGCCAACCGGCCTGCAGGCTGACCCTTACCTCAAGCAGGTGGTAGCTCGCACCGTCGAATTCGGGCTGCGGGCCCGGCCGGCCGCAGGCACCGAGGTGTCGGCAGCGCTGTTTCGCACAGTCAGCCAGGACGACCTCGTGTTCGTGCGCTCCGGAGTGTCCCAAGGCGGCTATTTCACCAACATCGACCGCACGCTGCGGCGCGGCCTCGAGCTTTCCGCGCGCATGAGCGCTGGCAACTGGAGCTGGCAAGGGGCCTACACCTGGCTGCAGGCGGTGTACTTGGGCGACGGCGTGCTGCAGGGACCGCTGAGCACGCAGGCCGAACCCAATCGTTTTAGTAGCGGAACCCCATTGGCCGGCTTGCCCCGGCATGCGTTCAAGGCGAGCGTATTGTGGCGCGCCACACCGCAGCTTAATCTGGCGGCCGACGTGATGGCGTCGTCGTCGCAGGCGGTGGCTGGCAACGAAAGCGGCACCCGGCCTGAGCTCGGCCGCCTTGCCGGCTACGAATTGCTGCATTTGCGGGCCGGCTACCAGGTGACGCCCCGGTGGCAGACCTACCTGCGGGTGAACAATGCGCTGAACAAGCGCTATGCCAGTTTCGCCGGCAGCAACCGGGACCTGTTCCCTGCAGGCCGCGCGGTGCAGCCGGGCGAAGAAACCAGCGCGGCGCGCTTTCTGGCGCCGGGGGCCGGACGCTCGATCATGGTCGGTGCGCGCTATGAGTGGGAGTAGCCAGACCAGTGACATCCGACTAGGCGCGTGCGCTTGCACCGGAACAATCAAACGCAGCCGCACGGGCATGGGCGCGTTCTGTTCGACGACTGTCTGATCGGATGTTCGACCACCTAGCTACTCGATCGTCGCGCCCGACTCACGCAGCAGCGCGCGCCATTTCTCGAATTCTTTTTGCGTGAACTGACCCAGCATGGCGGCTGTGCCGCCGACCGGGTTTGCACCTTCGCGGAGCATCTGCGCCTGCAGGGCGGACGTCGCGATGATGTCATTGACGGCCTGGTTTAGCGTGGCAATCACGGCGTTGGGCGTGCCCCTGGGCGCGAACAGGCCAACCCACGAGCCGGCCTGAAAACCCGGGAAGCCGCGCTCGGCCACGGTCGGAATGTCGGGCAACGAGCGGGAACGCAGCCGGCTGGTCACCGCAATGGCACGCAGGCGGCCGGCCTGTAGATGCTCGATCACGGACGGAATGGTGGCGAACATGAATTGCAAGCGCCCAACCAGCAGGTCGTTGAGCGCATCTACGCCTTTGTAAGGCACATGGATCGCCTCGAACCCGGCCCGCCGCGCCAGCATGAAGCCAGACAGATGCGACGTCGTTCCGATGCCGTCGGAGCCGTAGTTGAGCTGGCCCGGGTTGCCTTTGGCATAGGTGGTGAAGTCGTCCAGCGTGGCAGCTGGCACGCTCGGATGGACCACTAGCACATGGGGCACGTTGGCAATCATCACGACGGGCACCAGGTCGGTCAGCGGGTTGTAGGGCAGCTTTTTGTACAGCGTGGGACTGACCGTCATCGGCTCGGCGGTATTGACGATGAGCGTGTAGCCGTCGGGCAGTGCGCGCACGACAAATTCGGTGCCGATATTGCCGCCGCGGCCGGGCTTGTTGTCGATGACAAACGACTGCTTGAGCCTGTTGGCGAGTTGCTGGCCGAGGCTGCGCGCGATCAGGTCGGTGCTACCGCCAGCGGGGAAGGCGACCACGACGCGCACGGGCCTGGCGGGATAAGCGGGATAGGCTTCGACTGGCTCTTGCGCATGAGCATCCATGGTCAAAAGCAGCGTGGCCAGTGCGACGCAGCACTTGCGGCGCGCACCGGGACGGGTCGGGTTCTGGGTGGAGTACAAATTTGTCTCTGCTATCTGGTTGACGTTTCACATGCGGTCACCTGAGGTCAAGGCAGTCAAGTTTGAGCAGTCGCATCAGCTACTCCATCAGACCATACCGGCAGCGCGTACGGTCCTGAGTTTGCATTTGGACTCACTTTACCCAGCGTCTGCTTTACAGGCCTCATCTGGCGCAGCGGCAGTGTTTACAAAAAACGTGGCGCCCTGGAAACAGCGTGTCAACCTTTGCACGAACCCGAGTCATGTTTGCCCGCGCTACCGGATGTTTTCGATGGATTGCGGCCGCGTGCCTTCACCATCGCGCTGTCTAAAACTCATCACAAAACAAATGAAATCCATTCGCGCGCCCTTGTCCATCATCTTTGTTGCCGCTACGCTGGCTCTGGTCGGCCTGCTGGCAGGCTGCACAACACCGCCACCACCCGTTGCGCCTGTCGTGGTGCCGGTCTACTCTGGCCCGGTCCTGCCGATTGAGCAGTCCGAACGCGGCGTACAGATTTTTTTACCCAGCACCGTGCTGTTTGAACTGGGCAAAGCCGATCTGAATCTGGCTGCTGCCGGCCCGTATATTGATCGCGTTGCCGCGTTGCTGAAGACCAAGACCACCAAGCAGGTTTCGGTAGAAGGACATGCCGACAACCAGGGGTCCGATCAATCCAATCAGCTGCTGTCCGAAGCCCGCGCCAAATCACTGATGGTCGCCATTGCCGAGCGCGGAATACCCGCCGGGCGACTGTCCATGGTGGGCTATTCTTTCAAGCGCCCGATCGCCTCGAATGCGACCGATGAAGGCCGCAAGCTGAACCGCCGCGTCGAGCTGGTGATTCTGGAAGAGAAGGTCGAGAACATCACGCGGGGTGAGCCGGCCAACGCTTTTTCTTCGGCCTGGGACAACCTGAAGTCCCTGATCGACAAGGGTCTCGTCAAAGCGGTGGAAAAGAAATGAACACGGTCGCCTTGCGTCGCCGCGACATGCTCGCTTTGGTATCAATAGGCTCCATGTCGCTAGGCGCAGTAACAAACGCGTCCGCTCAGGCAACAGGCGCCAAGCCGGGCTTTCCGGCCGCACCCGGGGCGCCGCGTCAAAAACCGGCAGCTGCTGGCGGGAAAATCGGTATCGCGCTGGGTGGTGGTTCGGCGCGGGGGTTCGCGCATATTGGCGTGCTGCAGGCGCTTGACGAAGCCGGCATTCCCATCCAGGTGGTGGCAGGCACCAGTGCCGGCTCGCTCGTCGGCGTGTTTTATGCGGCGGGCTACACCCCGTGGCAGATGCAGGAAGTCGCGCTCAAGGTGCGCGATATTGACGTGGCCGACCTGAGCAGTGGCAGCAAGCGCGGCATGATGTCGGGCTCGGCGCTGCAGAAAACCGTGAACGACTACGTGCGTGGCGTGGCGATTGAAAAGTTCAAAATTCCGTTTGGCGCGGTGGCCTGCGACCTGTCCTCAGGGGAAGCTGTGGTGCTGCGCAGCGGCGACGCGGGTGCGGCTGTTCGTGCTTCGTGCGCGATTCCCGGAGTGTTTATTCCGAGCGTCATCGGCGGCAAGGAAATGGTTGACGGCGGCCTGGTGAGCCCGCTGCCGGTGAAAGCGGCCCGGCAACTGGGCGCAGATCTGGTCATTGCCGTTGATGTGAGTGGAAAAACGCAGAACGATGCCAACTCGGGACTCTACGAAGTGCTGCTGCAGTCGTTCGAGATCATGGCCCGGTCACTAACAGCGCTGGAGGCGCAAACCGCCGATGTTGTTATTCGCCCCAACACGCTGCGATTTTCAAGTTCAGACTTTGGGGCTCGCAAGGATTTGATTCAGGCCGGCTATGAGGCCACCATTGTGGCGCTGCCGGCCATCAAACAAAAGCTGGGAATTCGCGCACACGCCTGATTTTTTTATATGGCATACAGGGCGATTATTAATTTGGCGTCGAACCGCCAGACCCACCAAGGGCAAAGGCCGCAGCCGGCCTCAGTTTTTTTGTGACTCGCCGATGGCTTCTTCCAGCGCGGCTTTCGTCATGGCCAGCTCGCGTTCCAGCTCAACACGCTCACCTATTTCCTGCTCCAGCGCCTGGTTGACTTGGGCCAGGTCGTCGGCTGACTCCTGCAGGCGCTCCTCGATAGCGTTGGTATTTTCAAGCGCCTGCGCCAGTTCGCCCGTTTGCACATGGTCGGGAATTTCCTGCTTCAGCACCGCATTGATCACTACCAGCTCCTGCGCGGACTGCTCGACATTTTCCTTGACGGCCTCGTTTTTTTCACGGACGCGGTCCAGCGCCGACGTGTCGGCACTGCCTGCTGTGCTGGGCTGAAAGTGCATGGAGGTCTCTGCAGAAAACAAATCTTGGGACATATCGGACTGGCACCGGCCAACGCTGGCCGTTCCGTGGAGTTAAAACGCCAATATACCCGCTCGCAAGCAATCAGCAGAGCAAAAGCCGCAGTGCAGAGAAGGGTTGTTACCCGTCTTTACATCAACTGCAAAAAACCCCACTGCAGTACTTGGCGGGAAGCTAGCGTGTCAACGGCGCCAACGCAGGCGGTTTCCTGCCCGGCGTGGCTGCCGGTTTGCCGCCGAAGATATTGCCCAGCGCGGCGCCAATCCGCGCACCGATGGCGGTGCCGACACCGGGCAACACGGCAGTTCCCACGGCAGCACCGGCGATGGCGGCTGCTGGCACGCTGACCTTGACGGCACTGACCGGGCCGCTGATTTTCAGGGGCACACCCACAACACCCGACACCAGATCGACCGCCACTTCGGCCTCAATGGTCTGATTCGCAAGCCGGCCCTCGCCCGTCGCTGTCAGCGCGCCGGAGCTGGCCTTGATATTGGTGACATCAATCACGATGCCTTGCAAGGTGTTTTGCGTGTCGACCTGGGCCGTCAGCGAGTCAAGCGGCGTCTGCCCGGCGTGTTCGCGTCCGGCACTGCGCACGGCTTTTTCCAGATCGAAGCGCAGCAGGCGCGCACGGCTGATGCGCAGGGTGGACTGCGTGTGCAGCGACTGCGCCAGTTCGCCCATCGTGTCGCCATCAGCCGACAGCGTAGTTACGCCCGACGCTTTGCCTGCCAGCACGGCACGGCGATTGAAGGCAGCCACGGCCTGGGCGGCGTCTATGCCTTCGGGCTTCAGGGTACCGTCGAGGTGCAAGCGCCCGTTGCTGCGGGTTTGCAGCCGCAGCTCGCCGTTCGCGGTGCCATTAGCCAGGTTGATACGGGTAGCCCAGCGGTCTTCCTGACCTTCGCGGGCGATGCTCAGGTCGGCGGCAGGATTGAGCCCCGGGCGCCGCAGCTGGCCGGTGCGCGGCCGCCAGTGAGCGTCGAAATCGATCTCGCCTTCGTAGACCAGCGCCAGACCGCGCCGGGTCAGCCAGGTCACATCGCTAAATTCAAATCGCGCCAACGGCAGCTCGTCAATGGCCAGTAGCTGTGTCGGCGGCGCGGCGTCGGCGCGTGCCGTTTTGCCCAGTGCGCGCAGTGACAGTTGCGGCACGGTGGCGCCCTCAAGCAGCGCGCGGGCAATCTTGACGCGCCGCTGCAGCAACGAGCCCAGCTCGAAATACAGCGTGAGCCGTTTCAGCTCAATCGGGCGGCTCTGCTGCGTCACCACGTTTTGCAGCACCATGCTGGGCACCGGCAAAACACGCCAATGCAGGGTACCGACCGATACCGGCACTCCGCTGACTTCGGTGAGTCTGGCAGCCGCACGCCTGGCCAGTTCCTCGTCGCTTGGGATCAGACTCCAGCCGATCAGCCCCAGCAGTGCCACGGCCACAAAAATACCCAGGCCAGCCAGCCACGTCCGGATACGTGTCATGGGTAGTGGGCTTTCATCGGCGGCAACCTGTTAGAAAAGATTCATGCTACGGTGCAATGTCGGCCTGGCGCACGCGACAAACGACCCTGCTGGTGTAGGCCGCGACCGTCCGGACGCGCCAACCTGTTTTTCATCCACAAAGTTAATTTCATGCGTATCTGGAAACAAGACATTTCTGTAGCCCGGCTCAATGCCAGCAATGCCAACGGCGCGGTGTCGCATTTGGGCATCGAATTTCTGGAAGTCGGCGACGATTTCATTCGCGCGCGCGTGCCGGTGGACATCCGCACCGTGCAGCCCTACGGCCTTCTGCATGGCGGTGTGTCGGTGGTGCTGGCTGAAACGCTGGGCTCGTGCGGCGCGGCGTTCAGCGTGCCCGAAGGCCACCGCGCCGTCGGCTTGGAGATCAACGCCAACCACCTCAAGGGCACCAGTTCGGGTTGGGTTACCGGCACTGCCCGGCCCTTGCATCGGGGCCGCAGCACGCAGGTCTGGCAGATTGAGCTGCGCAACGATGCCGGTGATCTGACCTGCATATCACGCATCACGATGGCGATGCTGCAGCCGCGTTGACGGGGTCACGTTAAAGACGCGTCATGCGTCGCTGAGGCCGCTGGAACTGCCCAGGTTAAAAGTCTTTTAGGGCTACAGCCCCCGTGTTACGTGCGTAAGCAGCTATTAATTAAATAGCACCGGGGTGCGCACATTGATCACGCACCGCGTGGTGCGGTGCTCCCAGCGACTGTGTTCCGGTGGCGTTATTCGGCTTCCGCCTTGGCCATTCTTTCGCTCTTCCAGTAAACGTCGTCACCACCGTTCATGCGGTTGAGCACGCGCGACAGCACAAACAGCAGGTCGCTGAGTCGATTGAGGTACTGGCGCGGTGCTTCCTTGAGCGCGTCCTGATGCCCCAGCGCCACCACCGCGCGCTCGGCGCGGCGCGCCACGGTGCGGCAGACATGGGCGATAGATGCGGCACGCGACCCGGCGGGCAAAATAAATTCGGCCAGGCGGGGCAGCGTGGCGTTGTACTTTTCGAGCGCGGCATCGAGAAGCGCCACTGCCTCGGCCTTGAGCAATTCAAAACCGGGAATGGACAACTCACCACCCAAATTGAAGAGCTGATGCTGTACTTCAACCAGCAGCTCGCGCACGTCGACCGGCAGCTCTTCACACAGCAGTACGCCGATGTTTGAGTTGAGTTCGTCCACATCGCCCATGGCGTGGACGCGCAGGCTGTCTTTGGATACCCGGGTGTTGTCGCCCAGGCCGGTGGTGCCGTTGTCGCCGGTGCGGGTGGCTATTTGTGTGAGTCGGTTGGACATGGAGTAGTGGGTGGTTAGTGAGCGAGACGAAATAACCTGAGTGCAGGCATGGTTACGCGGAGCAAAAAATTGTGTCGAAGCTGCCGCCGTATGTCACGCGGGAAACACCGTGCAAAAGCACTGGTGGCGCCGCCGGACTCACGGTTCAATGCAGATTCCCGACAGAAAAACCCGTGATGCATTGACAAGCATTGCCACAGATCAAGCACCGACATGAGGTACGCGCATGACTATCAAAATCGCAAAAATGAACCGCTTGCGCCTGCAGCAGGATTTTATTCCCAACTTCGAAATTCGCAGTCTCCTGCTGATTGCCACCTTTGCCGTGAGCGTGGTCGGCGGTGCCTGTGCCCAGACCGGTGGCAGAGTCAGCCTGGACGATCCGGTGGCTGTATCGGCGGCAGCGGATCGTGGTGATCGGCCGACCGATGGCGGTGTCCAGACCACCCAGGTGAACACCCGCGCCGGGTCCAGCAGAAGCGCCGACGCGGCATTTGATCGTGCAGACACCAATCGGGACGGCCGACTCAGTCGCGAAGAGGCCGAGCATTTCCCGGTGCTGTCGCAACGCTTTGACTTGATCGACACGAATCGGGACTCTTTTATTTCGCGCGAAGAGTTCAATCAGGCAGTGGGCAATTAGCCGGCGTTGACAGCGCCACGTTGCAGGCGGGGCGGTTAGGCGGACCCGGGGCCAAGTCGTAAACTGTGTACTCCATCCGGAGACAAACATGAACGCACCGCTGCCCACCCACCTGCTGCCTGAAATCGCCCAACGCGAAACGCCTGCGGCATTGTTGCAAGCGCTTGCCGCCCGGTTCGCCGCGCAATGCTCCACCGCGCTGGTAGTACGCGAGCAGCATGGCCGCGATGAATCGTCTTTCGCCGCGCCGCCGCCGGCCGCTGTGGTGTTTGCCGAAAGCACGCAGGACGTGGCCGATGCCGTGAAGCTGGCGAGCCAGTACAGCGTGCCGGTGATTCCTTTTGGTGTTGGCACCTCGCTGGAAGGCCACTTGCTGGCGGTACAGGGCGGCATCAGCATCGATGTGAGCCGCATGAACAAAGTGCTGCATATTCACGCGGAAGATTTGACCGTCACGGTGCAGCCGGGCGTCACGCGCAAGCAGCTCAACGAAGAAATAAAAAGCACCGGTCTGTTTTTCCCGATTGATCCGGGCGCGGACGCCACACTGGGCGGCATGAGCGCCACGCGCGCCAGCGGCACCAACGCCGTGCGCTACGGCACCATGCGCGAGAACGTTCTGGCGCTGGAAGTCGTCACCGCCGACGGCAGCGTTATCCGCACCGGCACGCGCGCCAAAAAATCTTCGGCCGGTTATGACCTGACGCGGCTGGTGGTCGGCAGCGAAGGCACGCTGGGCGTCATCACCGAAGTGACCGTGAAGCTGTATCCGCTGCCCGAAGCAATATCGGCGGCGGTGTGTTCGTTCCCGAGCATTGAAGCGGCGGTGCGGACCACCATTGAAATCATTCAGATGGGCGTGCCGATTGCGCGCGTCGAGCTGATCGACGGCAACACCATCCGCATGGTGAACGCGCATTCAAAAACCACGCTGCGAGAAGCGCCGATGTTGCTGATGGAGTTTCACGGCTCGCCCGGCAGCGTGAAAGAGCAGACGGAACTGGTGCAGGAAATCGCCAGCGGCCACGGCAGCAGTGCCTTCGAGTGGGCCAGCACGCCGGAAGAACGCACGCGGCTGTGGGCAGCACGGCACAACGTTTACTTCGCTGCCATCCAGTCGCGTCCCGGCTGCCGCGCCATTTCTACCGACACCTGTGTGCCGATTTCGCGTCTGGCCGACTGCCTGCTCGACTCCATTGCCGAGGTTGACGCCACCAGCATTCCGTACTTCCTGGTCGGCCATGTCGGCGACGGCAATTTTCACTTCGGTTATCTGATTGACCCAAACCTTCCTGAGGAAAGGCGCGTTGCCGAAGCGCTGAACCACAAGCTGGTCGCACGCGCGCTGGCACTGGAAGGCACCTGCACCGGCGAGCACGGCGTCGGCCTGCACAAAATGGATTTTCTGGTAACGGAGACCGGCAACGGCGCCGTCGAGATGATGCGCGCCATCAAGCGCGCGCTGGACCCAAAGAACATCATGAATCCGGGAAAGATTTTTACGCTGTAAAAGCAGCCCGGTCGTCTGATTACTCTCTTTTTAATAGCTGGTTACGCAGACAGATGTTGGGCTGGAAGCCATTTTTCTTGCCAGCAGGCTTTTCGAACATGCTGACCGCAACCACCGTCAGAACACGCCACACAGCCAATATTGACGCCGCCGCCGCATCCGTGGCGACGTTCGCTGCGTATCTGGAGACGGCACCCGCCGCCCCAACGCCAGCTTGCGCAGTATCGCCTTGAGCGGGTTAAAGTTGCGTCACCCGAATTCACCGGCCTGCTTGCGGCTTCAGCAAGTTTTACATTGAGAGAACTTCATGAACCAGCTTTCTTGTCATCCTAGGTCCGATCGATCAAGCCGGTCGCCAGGCAGAAACATCCTGTTGGGTCTGCTGTCGCTGGGCTGCGCTGCCAGTGTCAGTGCCCACACCGGCGAAGGCACCGTAGGCGGACTGATTTCCGGTTTCCTGCATCCCATTACCGGCTTTGACCACCTGCTGGCCATGGTGGCAGTCGGTATCTGGGGCGCAACGCTGGGGCGGCCGCTGGTGTGGGCACTGCCAGTGGCCTTCCCGCTGCTGATGGTGGTCGGCGGCATTATGGGCATCACTGGGTTGCCCCTGCCTTACGTCGAGTCGGGTATTGCCGTGTCGGTGGTGGTGCTGGGTCTGGCGATTGCTGTGGCGTGGCGCGCACCCGTGGCTGTTGCAGTGGCCATTGTGGCCGCGTTTGGCGTTTTTCATGGATACGCGCACGGTGCCGAGTTGCCCGAGGCCGCATCCCCTGCAGGCTATGTCGCTGGTTTTGTGCTGAGCACGGGTTTGCTGCACCTGATCGGTATTGCATTGGGCATGGTCAAGACCTTGCCCAAAGGTGCGCAGATATTGCGCGCCAGCGGCGGGCTGATTGCGGCTGCGGGCGTGTGGATTCTCGCTGGCATGCCTGGTGTTGCGTAAATCCGGTGCCAGCCTGTGGCTGCTGATTGCGGGGCTGGCCTGCTGCGGCCCGGTGTGGGCCCATGGCGGCCTGGGCGACGCCAAATCCATCTGGGGTGGCGCCCAGCACTTTTTGACCTCTCCCTTGTCGCTGGCAGCACTGCTGGGGCTGGCGGCAGCTTTTTTCGGCACACCAGAGCGGGTGTTCTTTCCTTCTATCGTGCTGGCCGGCGGGTGTGCCGGTGGCGCGGCTGCACTGGCCGGATGGCTGCCGGCAGCAGCGGCGCCAGCGGCCATTGTGGCGGTCGGACTTGCGGCGGTCGCTGGCTGGACGCCTTCACGCACCGCAGCGCTGGCGCTGGCGGTGCTGGGCGGCACGGCGGCAGGCCTTGCCGCTGACCTTGACGCGCGCAGCTGGCAGGGCTCCATCGGGGTGGCTGCGGCCATGATGCTGCCTTTGTTCGCCGCACTTGCCGCGTCTGAAGATTTGATCAAGCTGCCTCGGCTTGCGGCTGTTTTGCCCATCGCCCGGCGGGTCTTGGGCTCGTGGGTGGCGGCCATGGGACTGCTGATGACGGCGCTGGCATTTCACGTCAGCCGGGGTTGAGACCCGGCAGTGGGTGGCGCTCAATCTACCCCAGGGCGTTTTACTTTCCACCGCGCAGCCGCTCGATCAGCCCATTTAATTCGTCCATCGATGAAAAATGGATCGCCACCTCGCCGGTGTCTTCATGCCGGCCGTTGCGTTTGACCTGCTTTTTAACGCGCACCTCGACCTCGGCCATCAGCAAGTCGGCGAGTTCTTCTTCGACGCGGCGGGTGTCGCGGGATTTCTCTTTCGGCCGTTTTTGCGGCTTCAATGAAAACTCGGCACCGAGCTTTTTGACCAGGCTTTCGGCTTCGCGTACCGACATTTTTTTGGCGGCGATCTGGTTGCCGGCGGTGATCTGGGTGGCACGGTCCAGACTGAGCAGCGCCCGGGCGTGGCCCATGTCGATGTCGCCGGCCATCAGCATGGTCTGCACCGGATCGGCCAGATTGAGCAGCCGCAGCAGATTGGACGCGGCGCTGCGAGAGCGTCCCACCGCCTTGGCCGCCAGTTCGTGCGTCAGCCCAAACTCTTTGACCAGACGTTGCAGGCCTTGGGCCTCTTCCAGCGGGTTCAGGTCTTCGCGCTGGATATTTTCGATCAGCGACATGGCCGCTGCCGACTCGTCGGGCACATTGCGCACCAGCACCGGTACGCTGTCCAGGCCGGCGATTTTGGCGGCGCGAAAGCGGCGCTCACCGGCAATGATTTCGTATTTGCCGTCATTGGCACCGCTGGTCAGGCGCCGTACCAGTATCGGCTGCATGATGCCCTGCACCTTGATTGACTCGGCCAGCTCATACAGCGCGCCCTCGTCCATGCGGGTTCGCGGCTGGTATTGGCCGGCGACCAGGTCGTTCAGGCGCAGCGACGCGGGCAGACCGGGGCTGGTCGCGCTGGCGGCGTTGTCGGCATCGAGCGAGTCGCTGACTCGCGGGCCCAGCAGCGCTTCGAGTCCGAGGCCGAGGCCTTTTGGTTTTTTAGTGACCATATTGATAAGTGCTTTCTTGAATCAGTCGTGAATAGTGGGTGAGCTGGCACGCGCCAGCCGCTTCAGATGCAGATGCGCCTCGGGCCAGTCGCCCAACCCGCTGTCGGCATTGAGGTGGCCGCGCGGGCCTGCGTCGATCAGCACGGAACCCCACGCGTCGGCAAAAAACCGCGCCCGCTCGAGCGGACAAAACGGGTCATTGCTGCTGGCCAGAAGCACCGTCGGGAAAGGCAATTTTTGTTGCGGAACTGGCGACCAGCTGGGCAGCATATGGCGCAAATTCTCGCGTTCGCAGTCAGGCGGCGCTACCAGCAAGGCACCGCCGACGCGCTGCGTGTTTTGTGAATGCGCGGCCCAGGCGACAGCGGCCATGCAGCCCAGACTGTGAGCGACCAGCACGGCGCGCGAGTGTTGCCCCAGATCACGCGCCAGCAGCTCGTCTTCCAGGCGCGAAATCCAGTCACCGCGCAGCGGCCGCATCCAGTCGTGTTGTTCGACCCGCGCGTAGCCATACCCGCGCTCCCAGCGGCTTTGCCAGTGGTCGGCGCCGCTGTTTTGCCAGCCGGGAAGAATCAGGACGTTGCTCGGGTTCATGCGGGACGAAAATTTAGTACTATTATTTTTATAGCTGCTTACACATGTATTTACTGGGCTACAAGGCAAATGCCCTCAAATACTCATCACAAAAAAAACAAAAAAGCAAAGCAATAAGTGGTAAGACTGTTTGCTTGAATCGTTTCACTGACGCTTCCAACCGCCCTCGTCTTCACCTCTTGACCTCCTTGATCTCTTTGTGAAAATTCTTTGCGCGGCATTTCAATGGCCTCACATGCCCTTGATGCGCTCGACCATCTCTTGCGCGAAGGTGACAAAAGCCTGCGCACCTTTTGACGAAGGGTCAAACACCACACCCGGCAAGCCGTAGCTGGGCGCTTCAGCCAGGCGCACATTGCGCGGAATAACGGTGTTGAAGACCTTGTCACCGAAATGCTGTTTGAGCTGATCGCTGACCTGTTGTTGCAGCGTGATGCGCGGGTCAAACATGACGCGCAGCAGGCCGATGATCTGCAGGTCTTTGTTCAGGTTGGCATGCACCTGTTTGATGGTGTTGACCAGATCGGTCAGCCCTTCGAGCGCGAAGTACTCGCACTGCATCGGCACGATCACGCCATGCGCGCTGCACAGGCCGTTGAGCGTCAGCATCGACAACGACGGCGGGCAGTCGATCAGCACAAAATCATAGGCATCAGTCACTTCGGCCAATGCCAGCTTGAGGCGCTTTTCGCGACGCTCGAGTTGCACCAGTTCCACCTCTGCACCCGCCAGCTCGCGGTTGGCGCCCAGCACGTCATAGCTGCAGCCGCCGTCGATCAGCTTCTGGCTGGTGACACGGGCTTCCAGAATCGACGCCGATTCGAGCAGCACGTCATAAATCGTCATTTCGAGCTTGCGCTTGTCCACGCCCGAACCCATGGTGGCATTGCCCTGGGGGTCGAGGTCGATCATCAACACGCGCTGGCCGACTTTGGCCAATCCGGCGGCAAGATTAACGGTTGTCGTGGTCTTGCCGACGCCGCCTTTTTGATTGGCAATGCAAAATATTTTGGCCATCTGGATTCTTGTTTTTGTTTTAACAAAGATTGGAAGACTACCTGGAGACTGCCAGCTTGATACCAAAACCAATCAGGAAAACGCCCGCCGCTTTCTGCAAAATGCCAGATATTTTCGGATTGGCACGAATGCGTTCAGCCAGAAAGCAGGTCAACAACACGGCGGTCAATCCATACAAAAACGTCAGCAGCGCAATCGTCGCCGCCATGACAGCGAAGGTTTGCAGTCCCTGATGCTGGGATTGGTCTACGAACAGCGGGAAGAAAGCCAGGTAGAAAACGATGGCCTTGGGGTTGAGCAAAGTGATTACCAACGCCTGTCTAAAGTAGTGCCGGGGCTTGATTTGCAAAATCGGGCCATCGCCCGCTTTGGCCACCAGCATCTTGATGCCCAGCCAGGTCAAGTAAACCGCGCCCATCCACTGCACCGCGCGAAAAGCTGCTGGATACGCCGCCATGACGGCCGACACACCGGCCACGGCCGCCCACATCAGCACCTGGTCTCCAGCGATCACACCGAACGTCGCACCGATGCCGCCGGCGATACCACCCTTGCTGGTCGACGTGATCAACGCCAGATTGCCGGGGCCTGGAATCAGCAGAAAAACGATGATGGCGACGACAAACGAGCCGTAATCGGCCACACCAACGAAAGATCCCGACATAAAAAACCCTGCAAAGTACAGCGACGAGTTTACGACAGGGGTGATGCGGACCGAACCGCAACGAAGCGGCATTCCGACAAAAGACGCTAAATAGTTGGGGCTTCTACGTGGCGCATCCACACTATGCAGCGCTCGGCTTCCAAACCCGGCACTGTGAGCTGTTCCACGTGAAACACTTCGACCACCGTATCAAGCGCGTCGATCTCGCTGATTGGGTGTTTGCCCTTCATCGCCATCCATACGCCGCCGGGGGCAAGTGCCTTGTCAGACCAGCCGGTGAAATCTCCCAGCGCTGCAAAAGCCCGCGAGCAAATCACGCTGAAGGGCTCGGTCACTTGCTCTACCCGCTTGTGCAACCCAGCCAAATTGCCTAGCTTCAATTCCAGCGCAGCTTGCTTGATGAAGGCAGCCTTTTTCCCCACTGCATCTACGCAGGTCACCGCCACCGTCGGGCAGCAAATGGCGATTACCGCGCCTGGGAGTCCAGCCCCTGCGCCAACGTCAAGCAGGCGCGCGACACTTTCCAGCCCCATCTGCTTTATTTGGCGATTCAAAGGCGGTATTGCGGCCAGGCTGTCGAGCAAGTGGTGCGTCATCATCTCCGCCGGGTCGCGCACTGATGTCAGGTTATAGACCTGAGTCCATTTCCCGACCATCGCCAGATAGGCAAGTAACTGCCCGACCTGACGGTCATCAAGCTCGAGACCCAACTCGCGCAAACCGTCGCGCAGCGTCTGCTCTGCCCCGCTGCTCAAGCGTCAGCCTTTTCGAAAGGGGACGCTGTCTGCGGCAGGGGCGCTGTAGTTTTCCACAGTTTCTTCTTCAAATGCACCAGCAGCAGCGATACCGTGGCGGGCGTGATGCCCGAGATGCGTGATGCCAGCCCCAGAGTTTCCGGTCGGTGCTTGGCGAGCGTTTGCCGCGCCTCAACACTCAAGGCAGGCACCTGCAGATAATCCAATTCTGGCGGCAGCTTGAGGTTTTCGTAGTGCGCAGCACGCTCGACTTCTACTTTTTGCAGGTCAATATAGCCGGCATATTTGGCGGAAATCTCGATTTGCTCGATCACGCTCTTTACCTGGACAGCCCCGCCCGCCTCCGTCTCCAGTGCCGCGTTGACATAGCGGCGGCCCTCCAGCGTCATCAATCCGGCATAATTAACTTCGGGTCGGCGTAGCAAGTCAGCCAAAGTGTATTCGCGCTCGATGGCCTTGCCTAAAACGCGCTCAGCTTCACCGGCTGGCAAATGATGCGGATTCACCCAAATAGAACGCAGACGCTCTGTTTCACGTGAAACAGCATCACGCTTGCGGTTAAACGCAGTCCAGCGCGCGTCATCAACCAGCCCCAATTTGCGCCCTTTTTCGGTCAGCCGCATGTCGGCATTGTCCTCGCGCAGCATCAAGCGGTATTCGGCCCGGCTGGTGAACATGCGGTAGGGCTCGGTCACGCCCTTGGTGATCAGGTCATCGACCAGCACACCCAAATAGGCTTCGTCGCGCCCCGGAAGCCAATTGCCCTTGTCCTGGCATTGCAGCGCCGCGTTGACACCAGCAAACATGCCCTGCGCCGCCGCTTCTTCATAGCCGGTCGTGCCATTGATCTGCCCCGCAAAAAACAGGCCTTGCACCGCGCGGGTTTCAAAGCTGGTTTTCAGCGAACGCGGGTCAAAGTAGTCGTACTCAATCGCATAGCCGGGCCGCAAAATATGCGCGTTTTCCATGCCGGCCATCGAACGCACCAGGTCGTACTGAACATCAAACGGCAGGCTGGTGGAGATGCCATTCGGGTAGATTTCATGCGTAGTCAAGCCTTCCGGCTCCAGGAAAATCTGATGACTCTCCTTGTCAGCAAAGCGGTTGACCTTGTCTTCCACGCTCGGGCAATAGCGCGGGCCGACGCCGTCAATCTTGCCGGTAAACATCGGGCTGCGGTCAAAACCCGAGCGAATGATCTCGTGCGTGCGGGCATTGGTGTGGGTGATGTAGCACGGCACCTGCTGCGGGTGCGCAATCGCGCCGCCCATAAAGCTGAACACTGGAACGGACCCCTCGGCGCCGCCAAGCATGCCATCCCCCGGTTGCGGCGTGCATTTGCTGAAGTTGATGGTACGGCCGTCGATGCGCGGCGGTGTCCCGGTTTTCAGCCGGCCCTGCGGCAGCTTGAGTTCCTTCAGCCTTGCCGAGAGCGACAGCGCGGGTGGGTCACCCGCCCGGCCGGCCGCATAGTTTTGCAGACCGACATGAATCTTGCCGTCCAGAAACGTCCCGGCCGTCAGTACCACGGTGCGCGAACGGAACTTGATGCCGACCTGCGTCACCGCGCCCACCACCCGGTCGCCTTCAACCATTAAATCGTCCACTGCTTGCTGGAACAGCCACAAGTTGGGCTGGTTCTCGATCATCCGGCGAATGGCGGCCTTGTACAAAATGCGGTCGGCCTGCGCCCGCGTGGCGCGCACCGCCGGGCCTTTCGAGCTGTTCAAAATACGGAACTGGATGCCGCCTTCATCAGTTGCGAGCGCCATCGCACCGCCCATGGCATCGACCTCTTTGACCAGATGGCCCTTGCCGATCCCGCCAATGGACGGGTTGCAACTCATCTGGCCCAGAGTTTCAATATTGTGCGTCAGCAGCAGCGTCTTGCAGCCCATGCGGGCAGCGGCCAGCGCCGCTTCGGTGCCGGCATGGCCACCACCAACCACGATCACGTCAAATTCTTGCGGGTAAAACATCGGCTTCTTTCCAGCGCGCCAGCTTGATTGGCGCCGTTCTTTCATCAATTTTCAGGCTTCGACCAGCTCGGTTTTTAGGCCCACGGCCTGTGCAGCCAGTGCCTGACGGCGGTCGGCGGTGACAAACAAATCAACCCGCGCGGCCTGCGCACTACCGATATGCAGCGCATCCATCGCGCGCAAACGACTGATTTCCATGGCCGAAATCGCATGCGCTTCGACCTGGGCATTCAGCGCCACCAGCGTAAAGTCGGCAAAATCGCTTTGAATGGCGCGCATGATGTCGCCATAGTCGTTGCCATTGAGTAAACCGTCATGGCGATTGCGATTCAGCGCCGACGCAATTTCAGATTTGCAGTGCGCCGCCACCATCACCTCGGACGCGCGGTCGCCAACTGCCAGCACCTGGTCACGCCCGGATTCGCGGTTGTAGCGCTTGAACAGCGCCGATGGGTCGAATAGAACCCGCATCACCAGCCGCCTTCGCGCTCTTCGATGATTATTTGGGCGCCCGTCTTGCCGTCGGGCCGCACGATATTAAGTGGCGTGATCGGCTGCTTCCAGCTCGGGATTTTTACCGGCTCATCGGGTCTGGCGGGAACCAGCTCAGCCACCGCCTTACCGTGCCGCAAAATGCGGACCGTCTCGCCCTTTTCGACGAGGTCAATCATGGCCGAGGCATGGGCCCGGAATTCGCTAAGTGGAATGGTGTGCATTTTGTACAAATCAAGTTGTTTTGTACATTTTAGTCATTTTCAAGCGGCTGTCTACGGCATGCATCAAACCCGCAAGCATGTTGAAATCTGCACATGAATCCAACCGCCAAACCTGTCGAAAAACTCCTGATCTTCGCTGGCAGTACGCGCCAGAACTCCTTCAACCGCAGGCTGGCCCGGGCAGCAGCCGACCTGGCACGCGCCAGCGGTGCTGACGTGACGCAGCTCGAACTCGGCGAGCTTGACATCCCGATGTACAACGCCGACCTGGAAGCCCGCGCCACACCGCCCGACGTGATGAAGCTCAAGCAGATCCTGCTCGAGCACCCGGCCTGGATCATCTGCACGCCCGAATACAACGGCAGCTACAGCGCCCTGCTGAAAAACACCATTGACTGGGCGTCCAGCCCCGTCAAGTCAGACCCGGCATGGGCTGACGGCTTCAAGTCGTTCACCGGCAAGGTCGTCGGCATGCTCAGCGCATCGCCCGGCGCGCTGGGCGGTCTGCGCTCGCAAAGTCATCTGCTGCCGCTGCTGATCAATCTGCAGTGCTGGGTCGCGCCCAAAGCCTTCGCGCTCAGCCGCGCCGGGGATGCGTTCGATGCTGATGGCAAGCTGGTCAACGACAGCCACCGCCAGAGCGTGCAGGCCGTGGTCGACCAGGTGCTGTTTGCGGCGGCGCGGCTGGCTGGGTGACTGGTTTGGCCTCCGGATATGTATAAAACAACCCTCCAGCCCCCGTAATACGTGCGTAAGCAGCTATTATTTTAATAGCACTTGCATCTGCACAATCAGTAAAAGCTTTTTGATTAGTCATCTTCCTGACACCTAAGCGCGACGCAATGGCGTAAGGTAGGCACTCGATCTTTCCTTCCCACGCACTGCAAAATCCAGCAACACCCCACCGGAGACACACCATGCACATCCCCTCCCTGAAAGAAGTCGTCAGCGCCGAAGAATGGCAGCTTCGTTGCGACCTTGCCGCCTGCTACCGACTGACGGCGCTGTACGGCTGGACTGACCTGGTCTTCACCCACATCACCGCCAAGCTGCCCGAGTCGGTCAGCGGCGCCGGCGCGCACCATTTCCTCATCAACCCCTATGGCCTGATGTTCGACGAAATCACAGCGTCCAGCCTGGTCAAGGTCGATGAAAAATGCAACAAGGTCATCGACTCGCCCTTCCCCGTGAACCCGGCCGGTTTTGTGATTCACAGCGCCGTGCATGCGGCCCGCCATGACGCGGGCTGCGTGCTGCACACCCACACGCGCGCAGGCGTGGCCGTCAGCGCACAAAAAGCCGGTGTGCTGCCGATCAGCCAGCAGTCCACCTTCGTGCTGGCCTCACTGGCCTACCACGACTACGAAGGCGTGGCGTTCCGCGACGACGAAAAGCCGCGCCTGCAGGCCGACCTGGGCGATGCCAACTTTTTGATGCTGCGCAACCACGGCCTGCTGGTGGTGGGGCCGAGCATTCCCGAGGCGTTTTTGCGCATGAATACTTTTGAGAACACCTGCCGCATCCAGATCGACGCCCAGCACGGCGGCGGCGAGCTGACGCATGTCAATCCTGAAATCATCAAGGGCGTCGGTGAAGCGCTGCGCGTGCAGACCGGCGGCATGGGCGGTGCGTTTGTATGGCCTGCACTGATCCGCAAGCTTGACAAGCTCGGCGATAACTACCGCTGCTAAATTTGGTTGCAAATCAGCGCTGAAGGCGGCGTCAATCGGCCATCAGCGCGCACAAGCCCGCCCTGCTTTAAATCAGCGTGCGATAGGCAGGCGCACGACCGGTCCCCATGGCGGCAAACCAGTTGTTGCAGGTCACGTCAATAATCAGGGCGCCGCGTTGAATCACGTCTTGCGACTGGCTGCGTGACGGGGCTGATTGGCTGCGTGCGCGCAGGTGACTGATCAGTAAAAACTCGGCCACGCTGGCCCGCAGTTTGATAGACATGCGCACTGCCGAGGCAGGCAAACCGCCCACCGCTCGCGGTGCTTCCATCAGCCCCCGCTTGACCCTCGCCAGCATTCCGCCAGAGCGCGGCAATGGCATCGTCTCCACGAGGACGGACGGGCGCACAGGCTGTGCCATTTACTTCATCACTTTTCTAACGGCGCCTACGCCGAGCGCGGCCAGCACGACGAAGACCACGGCAAGAATCAAAAACAGGCCGAACAAAATCTTGGCAATACCGGCCGTTCCTGCAGCCACACCACCAAAGCCGAATGCACCCGCAACCAATGAAATAAGGGCAAAAATAATCGCATATTTCAGCATCAGGTTTCTCCTCGAAAAAACTTCAACCGGCCACTAGCACCTGATCGAAGGATGGGCGATGAAGTCGGGCATCTGCTGGCGGCGCGGCGCCCCAAGTGTGTGTGAATTGCCAGCGCTATCGCTTGAACACGTCCCATCTTCCGTCATACAGTTACATATTACAAATCGATAATTGAAAGGGTCATCGGCAGGCCCCCCAAGCCCCTGTAGGACAAAATCGCGCTGACGCCAGGCGCATTACGCTATTATTTTTGTAGCTGCTCGCGCATGCTTTACCTGGGCTGCAGGGCTTATTGGGCACTGGACGAGCGTGCAAGCCGCTTCAATACCGCACGACCGCCTGCTTGCGGCTAGGATGGAGCGCTTTCGCCTATTTTTGGTCACCAGACCCCGCGAGCCAAAACAACATACCCATAACCCTAGCCACCACTACTTCAAGCCAGCTATGAAACTTTATTACTCCACCGGCGCCTGCTCACTGGCGCCCCACATCTGCCTGCATGAAGCCGGCATGACTTTCGACATCGTTTTGGCCCCGACCAAAACCCACAAGCTGCCCGACGGTAGCGACTACTACACCATCAATGCGCTCGGCTATGTGCCGCTGCTCGAATTGGACGACGGTACGCGCCTCACCGAAGGCCCGGCCATCGTCCAATACATCGCCGACCAGGTGCCCGGCAAAAACCTGGCACCCGCCAACGGCACCATTGCCCGCACGCAGATGCAGTCGTGGCTCAATTTCATCAGCACCGAACTGCACAAGGGCTTTTCGCCGCTGTTCAATGCCGCCACGCCAGCCGACTTCAAGCTCATCGTGGTTGACAAGCTGATGTCGCGCCTCAAGTGGGTTGACCAGCAACTGGCCGGCAAAAGTTACCTGATGGGCGAGCATTTCAGCGTCGCCGACCCCTACTTGTTCACCGTGACCAACTGGGCCGCCGTCGTCAAGGTGGACATCTCCAGCTTTGCCAACATCGCCGCATTCCGCGCCCGCATGTCAGCACGTCCGGCGGTGCATGCCGCCATGAAGGCCGAAGGCCTGATTCGGTAATTGAAGCCGCAACAGCGCTGGCCGGCCCGCGCTTAAGACCAAAAAAAAACGGGCCGCAGCGGCCCGTTTTTTTAATGGCGATCAAAGCGCCGTTACCAAGACGCCGTCAATCAGCCCTTCTTGTCCATCATGGCCTTGCATTCAGCCTTCATTTTGTCGTCCATTTTCGGATCAGCTTTGGCACAGGCGGCCTTTTTTTCTTCCATCGCTTTGTCGTCTTTGCCCACATGAGCTGCGGCAAAAGAGGCACCCGACGCCAGCACAAAAGACAAGGCCACCAGGCCAGAGAAAAGTTTTTTCATGAAAGGAATCTCCAAGTATTTTGAAATCACTGCCGAAATAGGCAGTTCAGCCTAACCGTGCGGCGGCGCGCTTGCAAGTAAGCGACAACAAGACCATGTAAATTGGTCATCATCCGGTAACGGCGCGGGCACTGCGGACTAACACGAAACCAGCAGCCCCGCAGGCCGCAGGCCCATTCAAATCGGCCCACACTCCCCTCTGTTTTACTTTTTTGGACGCTCGCGCCTTATCCGCGTTTTATTTGCCATGACCTCTTCCCGCACCCCCACCCTGTTCGACCCGGTTCAAGCCGGCGACCTGCAACTCGCCAACCGCATCGTGCTGGCGCCACTGACGCGCAACCGCTCGCCAGGCGCCATCCCCGGACCGTTTGCGGCTGACTACTATTCGCAGCGCGCCAGCGGCGGCCTGCTGATCACCGAAGCCACCGCCGTCAGCCACCAGGCGCAGGGTTACTCTGACGTGCCCGGCCTGTACGGCACGGAGCAGCTTGATGCGTGGAAAAAAGTGACCGATGCGGTTCACCACGCTAAAGGCAAAATCGTCGTGCAGCTGTGGCATGTTGGCCGCATCTCGCACACCAGCCTGCAGCCTGACGGCGGCGCACCGGTCGCGCCCTCGGCCATCACTGCCAAAAGTAAAACAGTGTTGATCAAAGACGGCAAACCCGAGATGGTTGAAACATCGGCACCCCGCGCGCTGGAAGCCCAAGAGCTGCCCGAACTGGTCCACAGTTACGAGGCCGCCGCCCGCAACGCGGTACACACCGCCGGCTTTGACGGCGTTGAGATCCACGGTGCCAACGGCTACCTGCTGGACCAGTTTTTGAAGAGCGGCTCCAACCAGCGTACCGACGACTACGGCGGCAGCATAGCCAACCGCGCCCGCCTGCTGCTCGAAGTCACCCGCGCCGTCACCAGCGCTGTCGGCGGCGGCCGCACCGGCATTCGCCTGTCGCCCGTCACACCGGCCAACGACGCGTTCGACGCCGACCCGCAGCCGCTGTTCGACTACCTGGTGCGCCAGCTCGCCACGCTGAACCTGGCCTACATCCACATCATCGAAGGCGCCACCGGTGGCCCGCGCGAGCTGCCTGACCGGCCCTTCAACTACGAAGCACTGAAAGCCGCCTACCGCGAAGCCGGCGGCCAGGGCGCGTGGATGGTCAACAACGGCTACGACAAGCCCCTGGCTGAAACCGCCGTGGCCGAAGGTGACGACCTGGTCGCCTTCGGCGTGCCCTTCCTCGCCAACCCCGACCTGCCCGAACGCCTGCGCACCGGCGCGGTGTTGAACAAACCCGACAAGGCAACGTTTTATGGTGGTGGCGCAAAGGGGTATACGGATTACCCGGCGCTATCTAATTCATAGCAGCTTGCGCAGGTTTTGCCTCGGCTAGCAGGCGATTTTTCGCTAACCAAACGCCATCCCGGTGTGGCTCCTTCCCGCCTTTGGGGGAAGGCAGGGATGGGGGCTTCCAGCGCAGCTGACCAGAGACATTCAAACAGTCAAATCAGCTTCCAGCCCCCGTAACACGGGCGCAAGCAGCTATTAAATATGTAGCAATCTGCACTGCCGATTTGTCACGTGAATCACGGAATGCACCGCACCGTCACCCCCAAGGCGTCAGCCACTTGCGACCAGGGCCGGTCAGCCGTCAACGCGACCGCCTTGCGGGAACGCGCCAGCGCCAGGCAAGCGCGGTCGCCGAGTGACAAACCGATGCTGCGGGTTCTGCGGCGCAACCAGGCCGCCTCCAGCGACTGATTTGCATCAAACGCCAGCACCTCAATTTCCACCGATTGCATGACGGACGCAGCTTCAGCGTCAGTCATGCCCTTGTCCAGCAGTTTGGTCAACACCTCGGTCTGGTTGACCGCACTGATCAGACAGTGCCCGTCAAGCGCATCCAGCACCGTCTGGGCTCCAGGCTCGTCATTGAACAAGGCCAGCAAGGCTGACGCGTCAAGAACCGTAGCGGTGCGTGGCGACGACCGGGCTGGCTTAGCCATTCGAAGCTTCCAGCCGCCGGTCGGCAATCAACTCGTCTGCCAGCGAGGTGGCAGGCGCCACATGCTTTCGTACCAGCGCCTGGGCCTGGCGGATGCGCTGTAGACGCGTGGTGATGCGCGCCTCGCCGTCCAGCAGTTCCCACAAAATGGCATCGCCTTCTTTTAGTCCCAAAGCCTGGCGAATTTCAATGGGAATGACAACACGGCCGCCTTCTGACATTTTCATCTGTAGCATTTAGAAATCCCGTGAAATTGCGATTCGGTCATTTTATGTCGTACGCAGTGGCAAGTTAATTCGCTTCGTTCTTGCTGAGTTTGTCGGAGTCTTTTGCGTGAATCAGAGGTTGACTACGTTGCGATGTTCCGGTGCCGCTCTGTCGCCACGGCGGGCGACTCACCTTTTTTTGCTTCGCCAAAATAAGGTAAGCCAAAAAAAGGCGACCCTACTGTCTGCTGAGGTTATTGGGGTCAGAGCCCGAATTCGCCAAGCCTATGGCTCGCCCTGCGGGTGCGATGCTTTGCATCGCAGCGAAATCGGTGTCTGACCCCAATAACCTGCCTGTGGTGCTCGCTTCAAGTGGGGTCCCGCTAGCACTCTCCCGGCTCAGACAATCGCGGGCCCTGATCCACTTGAAGCTCCGCTCCTCGGCGCAGACAGAAGGGTTTTGCGGGGACGGGTTCCGGATTCGGGGAGCATTGAGCCCGCTTTGCGGGCTCAATGCCGCTACGTTTTTAATAGCTGCTTACGCACGTATTCATTGGGCTTTCGGCCTGAATGTTAGATAAACGGCCTGCAGCAATGCCAGATGCATCAACGCCAGATGCATCAACGCATTCGCTATCCAGATCAAGAGACAAACTGCACCGGGTTTCACAAACTTTTTATACCTGTACAAATGTGCCGTACATTCAGTGCCAGCCCAATCAACATGCGGCTCTCGGAGGAATTTGATGGCCAAGTTATGTTGCAGCGCCCAGATTAAGCCGCAGGTTTTGCGGCATACATTACGTTAAAGCTCATGCAATCGCGCGCTTTTTTACTAGTCTTCGCAAGCCTCCTGCCGGTATGTGCCGTGGCGGCAAGTGCGAGTGATGCTGTTGCATTTGCGAACGCGCGAGGCGAGAAGGCAGCGCTGGCACAGTTCTTTGCTTGCGATGACTCCGGCAACGAAGCCTATGCGCGGGTGTCCTCTGGTTCGCGTCAATGGCTGGCGATTGCCGTTCGGCTTCTCCCGCACGCGGATGCGTGCTACACAACGTCTCTTCACGATGCGATCGCGCGGGCTATTGTTCCTGCAACGTCGGGCGTGCTCGCCCTCGTCGATTCGTCGCCTGAACTGAAGGCGTCAAATATTTGTGTCCCGTTTTTATCTGCCGAAGAACCCAGCTCGGGGCATCTCGCATATCTTTTGAATGCAGAGCGCGCACTTCAACGAGTAAGCGCGCAACGGCTCCAAGCCGCAAAGCGAGCGTGCTTGGTTGAGATTGCCAGCCAGCGCAAGTCCCTGAGAAAATGAGCTTTAACATGTCGCTCGACACGGACCCACAACTGCAGAAGGCGGCTTCGCCGCTTGTGTTGCGGTCCGGTCAGCTCCAACGTTAGGCCGCGCAACAAACACTTTCAGCACTCCCATGTCCTCAAAACCAATTGCCGTGTCGGCACTCGACGCTTCACCCCGCACAAAGCCGTCCAACTATCCTGAGCCCTTCCGCACAATGATGGCAGGCCGAATAAAGCGGCCCTTATCGGAACTTTTCGGCATCACAAACTTTGGTGTGAACATTACGGTCGTACCGCCGGGTGCCGTATCTGCGTTGCGCCATGCTCACACCAGGCAGGATGAATTTGTGTACGTGGTGTCTGGTGCCCTCATTCTTCACACAGAAGAAGGCGAGACCGAACTGACTACTGGAATGTGCGCCGGCTTCAACGCTGGCAGTGGCAACGCGTGTTGATTTCCATCCAAACTTGACCCCCTCTTTCCATCCAAGATTGACCCCGCCCATTGCAGTTTAAAGCCGGGCAATGCGGCTGTGGATAAGTTTGGCGTTCAGGCTGCTGGTGCGGCTTCTCCCTCTTTGATGGTTGG
>JANLYY010000094.1:0-22217 GCA_031365885.1 Polaromonas sp.
CGGCGTCTTCGTGCCGCGCAATACTGATGACGTCAAAACCGCGCTCGATATCTGCCGCGACCTGTCGGTGCCCATCGTGCCGCGCGGTGGCGGCACCAGCCAGTGCGGGCAAACGGTAGGCGCCGGGCTGGTGATTGACCATGCCAAACACATCCGCAACATCGTCAATGTCGATGTCGACAATCGCACCGCCGAAGTCGAGCCCGGCATCGTGCTTGACCACCTGAATGCTGTGCTGAAAAAACACGGCCTGTGGTTTCCGGTGGACGTATCTACCAGCGCACAGGCCACGCTGGGCGGCATGGCGGGCAACAACTCCTGCGGCAGCCGCAGCATTGCGTACGGCAACATGGTGCATAACGTGATCGGCGCGACCGCCTGGACATCCAACGGCAGCCTGCTGCAATTGGGGCGCTATGACCGCGCCACAGGCCAGGCGCGCGCACTCGGCGACTACGTCAAAACCCTGTCCGACCAATTGAAGCCAGAGATCGAAGCCCACTGGCCCAAGGTGCTGCGCCGCGTGGCGGGCTACAACCTCGACATCTTCAATAACCAGAGCGAAAAGCCGTATACGCCAGACGGCTCGGTCAATCTGGCGCATCTGCTGGTCGGCAGCGAAGGCACACTGGCGCTGACGAAATCACTCACGCTGCGACTCAGCGAGATGCCACGCACCAAGGTGCTGGGCGTGGTGAATTTCCCGACCTTCTACCAGGCGATGGATTCGGCGCAGCACATCGTCAAGCTGGGCGATGGAAGCTTGACCGCTGTCGAACTGGTTGACCGCACGATGATCGAGCTGTCGCTGCAGAACCCGGCGTTTGCGCTCACGGTGCGCACCGCACTGATCGGCCAGCCCGACGCGATTTTGCTGGTCGAGTTTTCAGGCCACTCCAAAGCAGAGCTGACGCCGAAGATCAAGCAACTGGTCGAGTTGATGGGTGAACTGGGCCTGCCCGGCTCGGTGGTTGAACTAATTGACGACGCGCCGCAAAAAAGCCTGTGGGAAGTGCGCAAGGCCGGGCTCAACATCATGATGAGCCTGAAAGGCGACGGCAAGCCGGTGAGCTTTATTGAAGACTGCGCAGTGCCGCTCGAACACCTGGCTGAATACACCAACGCATTGACTGAAGTATTTCGCAAACACGGCAGCAAGGGAACCTGGTACGCGCATGCGTCGGTCGGCACGCTGCATGTGCGGCCGATTCTGGACATGCGCCGCAATGGCGCGCAGAAAATGCGTGCCATTGCGGAAGAAGCGTCAGCGCTCGTGCGCCACTACAAAGGCGCCTACAGCGGCGAGCATGGCGACGGGCTGTGCCGGGGCGAGTGGATCGGCTGGCAGTTTGGCCCCAAAATCAACGACGCGTTTGCCCAGATCAAAAGTTACCTTGACCCGCTCAATCTGCTCAGCCCGCAGCGCATCGTCAACGCGCCAAAAATGGACGACACGCGGCTGATGCGTTTTCCGCCGGGCTACAAAGTCATACCCATCAAGACCGCACTTGACTGGAGTGCATGGAACGTACAAAACGACCCGCTGACCGAACAAACCAGCGCACCGGGCAGCGGTGGCGATGCGGCCCAGGGCTTTGCGAAGGCCGTGGAGATGTGCAACAACAACGGCCACTGCAGGAAGTTCGACGCGGGCACCATGTGCCCGAGCTACCGCGTGACGCGCGACGAAAAGCATTTGACGCGGGGCCGTGCCAACACGCTGCGGCTGGCGCTGTCGGGGCAGTTAAGCCCTACCCCCTCGGGGGGCGGGGTTGGGGGTGGGGGCAGCAACGTGCTGCAAATGCAGCCGCAGCTTGCACACGGCGCAGAAGACGCTTTGACAAGCGAAGCGGTCAAAGAGGCTTTTGAGCTGTGTGTAAGCTGTAAAGGCTGCAAGCGCGACTGCCCTACCGGCGTTGACATGGCAAAAATGAAGGTGGAGTTTCTTCACCACTACAAAGCAAAACACGGCTACAGCTTCAAGGACAAACTGGTCGCCTACCTGCCCGACTACGCGCCGTGGGCCAGCCGCTTCGCGCCGCTGCTCAATCTGCGCGACAGGATTCCGGGGCTCGCGGCCTTGAGCGAAAAGCTACTGGGCTTGTCGAGCAAACGCACGCTGCCGCAATGGAATACGCAAACTTTCTTTAATTCACACGTGATCAGCGCCAGCCGCGACGAAGTTTTGGCGGCCAGCAAACCCGTCGTGCTGTTTGTCGACACCTTCAACGGCTATTTCGAGTCAGACAACGTCACTTCAGCATTAAAAGTGCTTCAAGCCGCAGGATACACAGCGCACGTAGCTACTAAAACCATAGCAGACGGAAACGCGCTTTGTTGCGGGCGAACTTACCTGGCAAGCGGCATGGTCGATAAAGCGAAGGCCAAGGCGCGCGAACTGGTCGCGGCCCTGCTGCCTTTTGCCGAGAAAGGTATTGCCATCGTCGGGCTGGAGCCGTCGTGTCTGCTGACGATGCGCGACGAGATGCTGGTGATGGGTCTGGGCGAGGAAGCGCAGACCATCAGCCGGCACGCGTTGCTGCTGGAAGAATTTCTGGCGCAAGAAGCCGCCGCAGGAAAACTCGAAACATTGAAAGCCGCGTTGAAGCCGACCACGCAGGCCATCCTGCTGCACGGCCATTGCCACCAGAAAGCGTTTGGGGCGGTCAGCCCGATCATCGATGTGCTGAAGCTGATTCCGGGCGCGAAGCCAGAGCTGATCGAGTCCAGCTGTTGCGGCATGGCTGGCAGCTTCGGCTACGAGTCAGCGCATTACGAGGTCTCGATGCAGATGGCTGAACTGAGTCTGCTGCCCGCCCTGCGTCAGCAACCTGACGCCATCGTCGTGGCCGACGGCACCAGTTGCCGCCACCAGATCCGGGACGGCGCACAGCGTGAGGCGATTCATGTCGCGGTGCTGCTGGCGCGGCAGCTGAACGCGTAGCACGGCACTGGTGTAAGCGGGAAGGCAGCAATCTGAACGCTATTATTTATATAGCTGCTTGCGCACGTGTTACGGGGGCTACCGGTCTATTTAATCTTCAATAGCCAGAATAGTCGTGCCTCTGACAACTCCGGGCGCGACTTCACATGCGCAGGCGTCACGGTGCGGATAATGGGCAGATGAATGCATACTTCCCAGCCCATCGCGTTACTTCCGCCGCCATCCGGTGCGCGCTGCAAACCATGCTCTGCCAGCCGGCAGTCAAGCTCTTGCTTGTCGCCGCGCTGTGTTCGGTTGGTGCGCCGTCCATCGCGGCTGGCCCAGCGAATGCGCCGACGGGAACACACCCGATTTCGGGCCAGTGGACTTGGACGCTGCCGGGCAAAGCCTGCACTGAAACCCTTCGATACCGCACCGGCGACAAGCGACTGGGCCACAGCGGCGAGGAAGTGCTTGAGAGCGAGTTCCAGATCACGCCCATGCCCAGTCTGCTGGGGTTCTACCGGCTGGTCGAAACCGTCACGCAGTCCAACGGCAAGCCGGACTGCGCGGGTGACTTGCACGAGGCCTCGGGCAACAGCGTCACGCGGTTCATCCAGTTCAGCCCCAAGCTCGACCAGATGATTGTCTGCAGGGAAGAGTCGCTCAAGGCCTGCTTTGGACCATTGAAGCGGGCGCCCAAATAAGTGCGTAGACGTGCCTGCTAGCGGCCAATCAGCGAAGGCAACACACCTGGCTGAAAATGCTGCCCAATGTAGTCGGCCAGCCCCTCAAACACGGAATCGAGCGTCGGCGTTGCGGCGCCAAACAGCGCCGCCAGCACGCGCGAGTCTTCAAACATGCCGTGCAGATACAGGCCCAGCACATTGCCTGCGGCGTTTTGCCATGCCAGGCCATCGGGCATCACGGGGTAGGCAATGTCACCCGCAGCAACCATGGCCGGATGCGCTGCCGTCTGGCCGTGGTGAATCTCGTAGCCTTGCACAGCCAGACCAGACAAGTCATGCCACACGCCGCGCAAATCGGCAAACGTCGCTTGCCGGTGCTGCACGGTTTTGGCTTCTTCAAACACGGTAACCACCGGCAGCAAACCCAGGCCGGGCGCATTACCGTCAATTCCGTGCGGGTCGATCAGCGCCTCACCGAGCATCTGCAGGCCACCGCAAATCCCCAGCACCCTGCCGCCCCGCCGGGCGTGCGCCGCAATCGCCTGGTCCAGCCGCTGCGCGCGCAGCCAGGCCAGGTCGCCGCTGGTGTGCTTGGAGCCGGGCAGGGATGACCCAGTCGGCCGCTTTCAGACCGGCCAGCGCGGATGGACTTCGCAACCACTTCAGGCATACACCCGGCACGTTCTTGAGCGCCTGAAATTCGTCAAGGTTGCTGATACGTGGGTAGGCCACGACCGCAATGGTTTTGGTGATCGCACCGCTGGCCCGGCTGCGGTCGTCGAAAGCACCGTCCTCTTCTGGCAAGCCGTGCTGCCACCACATCGGGAGCGCAGCCACGGTCGGAATACCTGTCAGGTCCAGCAGCATCTCCGGGCCGGGTGCCAGCAGCGTCTCATCACCGCGAAACTTGTTAAGAACAAATCCTTTGATCAGTTTTTTCTCCGCCGCATCCAGCAGGGCCCAGGTGCCATATAGATGCGCAAAGGCGCCGCCCCGGTCAATGTCAGTGACCAGCAAACACGCGGCATCGGCATGCAGCGCCACACGCATGTTGACGATGTCGCTGTGCTTGAGGTTGATCTCGGCCGGCGAGCCCGCGCCTTCAATCACCACCACGTCGTTTTCAGCCCGAAGCGAGTCCAGCGCCTGGGCTATCGTGGGCCACACCAGCGCACCGCGCCCACGCCAGTCCATCGCCGTCAGCGCGGCGTTGACCTGCCCCATCAGCACCACCTGGCGGTGCGTGTCTTTCTCGGGCTTGAGCAGCAGCGGGTTCATGCGCACGTCGGGCACCGCCCGTGCGGCCAGCGCCTGAAAGTATTGGGCGCTGCCGATTTCACCGCCCCAATTTTTCGCCGGGCTGCCCCAAGAAAAATTAGCCCCCTCGGGGGGCAGCGCAGTACGCGAAGCGACCAGCGTGGGGGCCACGACCCTGGCGTTATTGCTCATGTTTTGGGCCTTGAACGGCGCGACTTTCAACCCCCGACGCGCGTAGTAGCGGCACAGCGCCGTAGTCAGCCAGCTTTTGCCGGCACCGCTGGTGGTGCCTAAAACCATCACGCATTGGGCGGTCTTTTCGGTCATGCGGTGGCCTCCACAAATTGTTGCCAGGCCTGCCTCAAGCCGGCTTGCGCAGCGGTCGGTTGAATGCTGATGCGCACATGGCCGGGCAAGCCAAACGACGTGGTATCGCGCAGCTTGATGCCTTGCGCGCGCAAGGCGCCCAACGTTTGTTGCAAGTTCATGGTGGTGGGCAGCGCGGGCTGCGCACAGAAAAAATTGGCTTGGCTGGGCAGACAGCGCCAGCCCATTGATTCGCAAACTGCGACTTGCTGCACCTTCCATTCTTGCAAGGTCGCAAGACTGTCACCCAGCCAGGCCTGTGCGTGCGGGCTGACCCAGGCTTGCAACATGGCCACACCATGCGCGCCTATCGGCCAGGACGGGCACATTTGATCCAGCGCGCCAACGAGGTCTTCCGAGCCCGTCGGTGCGATGGCATACGCGGCGCGTACACCCGTCAAACCCAGCGCCTTGTTGGGCGTGTAGAGCTGCCAGACGGTTTGCAGTTGTGCCGTATCAAGCGCCAGCGCGCCGCTCAAGCGCAGTGGCTCGTAGGCGCGGTCGAGCACGGTGATGGCCGCTGGCGGGGCGGTCAGAGCTTGCAGCCCCTCGTGCGCAGCACCGAGTGGACTGGACGGGTCGCAGGCCCAGCGCAGCGCAGCGCGTTCGGGCTCAGCGGTCAGTGTGAAGCGATGCGCGCGGGCAGCTTGCGCATAGTCGCCGTAGCCGTGCGGCGGCAACCAGACGCCGCGCCCGCCCTGCTGCGCTGCCACGGCAGTGATGCGAAAAATAAACTCGCTGGCACTGGCTGCCAGCACGATGCGCTGCACCGCCACGCCATGAAACCTGGCCAGTTGCTGGCGCAGCGCGGTGTAGCTGGCGTCGGGGTAGTGCCTTGCGTCAGCCTGCGCCACGGCGGCCAGCGCTTGCGGGCACGGGCCGCAGGCGTTGCTGTTGGCTGAAAAGTCATGCAGCGGCACGCCGTGCTGGTCGGGGCCACCGTGAATACGTTCGGGGAAGCTCGAGCCTTGCGTCATAAAAAACTCACAATCGCTATCAAAATAATAGCTGCTTGCGCACATAAAACCAGGGCTAAAAGCACTTTTGATGCATATTTTTGAGCCAGAACGACATCTTGTGCTTTCGGCGACCGCCCTGCCCCACGCAGCACATACACACCCGGTTTACGCAGGCACACGTCCAGCGTCAGCGCCATGGCTGCCATCGGCCAGCCGCTGTTGGGCGACGGCGTTTTGCGGGCTTCATCAGCCAGCATTCGCAGCTTGAACCTGCCTGCGACGAGCCACAGAAGCAAGGCCGTGATGCGCGCGGGCAGCCACGACAGCACATCGTCGGTCCGGGCCGCCCACCTGCCCGCCCATTTCCAGTCGACGCCATTCCGCAAGCCGGGGTATCCCCACATCGCATCAGCCGTATTGGCAAAGCGGTACACCGCCGCACCCGGCAGGCCGAAAAGCACAAACCAGAAGATCGGCGCGACCACCGAGTCATTCAGATTTTCAGCCAGCGTCTCGATGGCGCTTTCGTGAACCTCGGATTCGCTTAACTTCGCCGTGTCGCGACTGACCACCATGGCCAGGCGTTGGCGCCCGGCATCGAGCGACTGCTGCAGCGCGGCCTCTACCGCCGAGACCTCATCTCGCAGCATGCGCCACGACAGCATCGCCTTGAGCAGCCAGGCCATCAGGGCAAACAGCAGTACGGTAAAGAGGCCGCCCTGCGTCGCCGGCGCTGCAACCAGGTGTTCAAACTGACGAAAAGCCAGCACCTGCAGTAACCAGGCCAGAGCCCCCACCACGACGGCACCGACACACCAAGCCATCGCACCCAGCACAAAAGCCAGCGCAGGCGGGCAACGCACGGTGACGTGGCCACAAGCGTGCAGGTAACGCCCGATCCAGACGACTGGATGGACGACCACGGGCGGCTCGCCAAAGCGGCGGTCAAGCCAGAGCGCAACGATCAACACCCCCGCCATCACCAGTGCCCAGGCCATTAGCAGCTGATCCGATTTTTCAATCAAGCGTTAACGCGAAAGCGACAAAGTGCATGGCTGTCTATAGCTCGAATCAGACTCAGTCTTCAATGCCGCGTTGAGCGGGAATCCCCGCTTCGAAGGCGTGTTTGATCTTGGTCATCTCGGTCACGGTGTCGGCCAGCTCGATGATCTCGGGCGGGCAGCGCCTGCCGGTGATCACCACATGCACATGCGTGGGGCGGTCGAACAGGGTCTGCACCACTTCTTCGACACCGCCGATGGGCTCCATCCAGCCGTAGATCAGCGGACAGGTGAACTCGTCGAGCACCACCATGAAGTAGTCGCCGCCTTGAATCGCCGCTTTGGCTTTCCGCCAGCCGTCGCGGGCGAGCTGGCCGGAGCGTTCCAGGTCCTGACTCTTCCAGCTAAAACCGTCGCCCAGCCCCTCAATCGGAATGCCGAGCTGCTCGAACATGCGGTGCTCGCCAAAGCGCGCGCTCGGCACTTTCATGAACTGGAAAATCTTCACGGCCTTGCTGCGGCCGTGGGCGCGCAGGGCCAGGCCAAACGCAGCCGTGCTCTTGCCCTTGCCGTCGCCGGTGTTGACGATCAGCAGGCCGCGGCGTTCGCCTTCGGGTTTGTCGTAGGGCTTGCAAATGGGCGGGGTTTCGATTTCCATGACGGGCCTTTTGAGCGGTTCAGTTTGTTTAAATTTTGGGCAGCGCCACCCACTGACCAGCCAGCGAATGCACGGCGATTCGGTGATCAAAAACCTCTTCCAGCGCACGGTGCGTGGCCGCATCACCACAATCGCCCTGGTGCGTCACGCGGCCGCCGGCCATCACCACCAGCTCGTCGGCCTGCAGCGCGAACGAAATTTCATGCAGTACGCTGACCACGGTTTTGCCGCTGGCCACCAGCGCTTTGGTCAGCAGCAGCCAGTCGGTCTGGTGCGGCGGGTCGAGGTTGGCCAGCGGCTCGTCCATCAACAACACTTGCGCTTCAACGGCAAGCGCCCGCGCCAGCAATACGCGCTGGCGCTCGCCGCCTGACAGTTGCCCCAAAGCCCGGGCGCGCCAGTCCCAGGCCTGCGTGCTGCGCAATGCCTTTTCAACCGCCGCATGGTCGGCTGCGCTGGGCGGTGCCAGCCAGGCCTGATGCGGCAGCCGGCCCAGCATGGCGACGTCGTAGGCGGTCAGGTCATCGGCGGAGGCTTCGTTCTGACCCAGCCACGACAGCTGCTGCGCACGCTCGCGCACACGCAGGTTTCTCAAGGGCTGACCCAGCAAATCTACCGCGCCGCCGTGCGGCAACAACCCCGCCAGCACCTTGAGCAGCGTGGACTTGCCGGCGCCGTTGGGGCCAACGATGCTGGTCCAGCGGGCGCGCGGCAGCGTCAGCGAAATGTCGTGCAATACCTCAACGTTTCCGAGGCTAGCCCTTATATTACGTGCGTAGACAGCTATCGAATTAATAGCGACTGTCATAGGCCGGCACCGCGCCCCGTGTGCCGGTGCATCAACCACAGCAAATAGCCGCCGCCCAGCACGGCCGTTAGCACGCCCACTGGCAGCTCTTGCGGCGCAATCAGCCAGCGCGCCAGAATGTCAGCTGCCACCAGCAGCACCGCGCCCATCAGGCTGGACAACACAATCAGCCTGCCATGCGTGGTTTTGACGACTGAGCGCACCAGGTGCGGCGCAGCCAGGCCGACAAACGCAATCAAGCCGGTTTGCGCCACAGCGGTGCCAGTGGCTAGCGCCAGCACAGCGACCAGCGCGACGCGCATCTGCGGCAATTTCAAACCCAGGCTTTGCGCTGTGGCCTCGCCCAGCGCCAGGCCGTCGAGCACATGGCTCATGGCCCAGGCGGCCAGCAGGCAGGCCAGCAGCGCCGAAGCCATCACCGCACAGGCCACCCAGCCGACAAACGCGGTGCTGCCCAGCATGAATGACTGCATGGCCTGCAGGATGTCGGGCGTGAGCAGCAGGATTAGCGAGGTCACCGCCCCCAGCACCACGCCGACCACCACGCCCGCCAGCAGCAGGCGCAACGTGTGCTGCACACCCTTGGCCAACAGCAAGGTCAACAACACGGCCAGCACGGCGCCGACAAAGGCGGCGCCGGTCAGCCCGATGCGTGCCAGCCAGTGCGTGGCCAGCGGTGACACGCCAAACAGCACCATCGCTAGGGCTACACCCAGCGAGGCGCCAGACGCACTGCCCAGCAGATACGGGTCAGCCAGCGGATTGCGGAACAGGCCCTGCGCCACCGCGCCGGCCAGCCCGAGCAGCGCACCAGCCAGCCAGGCGCCCGCGGTGCGCGGCAGGCGAATCTCTTGCACGATCTGCAAGGCTTGCGGGTCATGCTGGATGTTCAGAACAGACTCAAAGCCCGTGCTGCCGACCGCCACGCCCAGCAGCAGCAACCCCGCCGTCGCCAGCAGCAAGCCGCCCGCCAGCAGCCATGCCTTGCGGTTCTGGCTGCGGCGCACGGCGCTCATGGCGCTGGTCCGGCAGCGTGCTTTTCAAGGCAATTTGCCATGATGCGCGCCGCCTCTGCCATGCGCGGACCAGGCCGCACCACCACGTCCGATTCCTCAACGCCAAAGACACAGATACGCTTGTCCCGAACGGCCTTGATGCTGTTCCAGCCGGGGTAAGGCACCAGGGTCTGCATGCTTTGGTTGCCAATCATGATCAGGTCCGGATTGGCGCGCACCACGAACTCGGGGTTGAGCTTGGGAAAAGGGCCGAGCGACGCCGGAACGACGTTTTTGACGCCCAGGCGGATCAAGGTTTCGCCAATGAAGGACGACTCGCCAGCGGCATACGGCCCCCGGCCGACTTCAAAATAAACCCTGGTGTTTTTTGCCCGGGCGGAAAGCGACTGCGCCGCCGCCGACACGCTGCTGTCGATGACGCGCCACAGCCGGTCCGAGCCCTGGCTGGCCGGCACGTCCAGCAACACGCCCAGCGTCTGCAGAACCCGCCTGACGTCGGCATGGGTTTTGGTTTCCAGCGCTACCACTTTCAGGCCTAGCGACTCCAGCCGGCTGCTGGCACGCGACGACGCGGCCACCAGCACCACATCAGGTTTGAGCGCGACGATGCCTTCGATGTTCGGGTCCAGTCCGCCGCCCAGCACCGGCAACGCTCTGACGCTGGCGGGGTAGTTGGAGTAACGGTCCACGCCGACCAGCCGCTGGCACTGCTCCATCGCGCAGACGCTTTCAGTCAGCGATGGCAGCATACTGACGATGCGCTGCGGCGTTTGCGCGAACGTGACGGTGACGCCCCGGTCGTCGGTGACTTGCAGGGCGTGGGCCGGTGAAACCACCGCAAGTACAAGCAGGATTCGCAGCGCCGTACGCATCATGGCAAACCCTTCAACGTCAACGGCAAACCCGCCGCCATGAAGGTCACGCGCTCGCAAATAGCGGCCACGTCCTGATTGAGCCGCCCCAGCGCATCGACAAAGTCACGCGTCTCGCGGCCCATCGGAATGACGCCCAGACCAATCTCATTGCCGACCAGCACCACGGGACCGGCGGCTTGTTTGATCGCTATTAAAAGCATAGCTGCTTGCGCACGTGTATCGGGGGCTAGGGGCCGATTTGTCACAAATTCTTGGCTTGGAAACAGCCAGTTGGTCAGCCACAGCGTCAGGCAATCGACCAGCACCAGCGTCTGCGCATTGCCGTGCTGTGCCACTGCCTCGGCCGGCGCCAGCGGCTCCTCGATGGTCACCATGTCGGGAACGCGTGCGGCCCGGTCTTGCTGGTGGCGGGCGATGCGTTGCCGCATCTCGTCGTCACCGGCATGCGCGGTGGCAATCAACACGGCCCGGTGCTGCGGTGACTGCGTCAGCCAGGCGCTGGCCAGCTGTTCGGCGCGGCGCGACTTGCCGCTTCTCTGGCCGCCCAAAATCAATTCGGAGCGCGCAATCGTCAAGCCCTCAGGCATGGCGACTGGCCCAGGCGGTGACGATGCGGTGCAGGTGTTCAACGCCATCGGTCAGCGCGGCCGGACCGGGTTGCAGAATGTCAGCCGATTTCACTTCAAAGAGCTGCTGGTTTTTGACGGCGTTGACGCCCCGCCAGCCCTCACGCGCAGCGACTTTTTCGGTACGGAATTTTTTGCCGCACCACGAGCCGATGATGATGTCGGGGTTGCGCCGCACGATCTCGCCGCCGTCGGCAATGATGCGATTTTTGCCCAACGATTCAGTGCTGAGTTCGGTAAAGCAGTCGTCGCCGCCTGCGATGCCGAGCAGTTCTGACACCCAGCGAATCGCGCTGATGTGCGGCTCGTCCCATTCCTCGAAAAACACCCGGGGCCGGCGTGGAAGGGCCTTTCCGGCCGCTTCGATGGACTGCAGACGCTTGCGCATCGCCTGCATCAGCACCAGCCCCTTGTCGGCCTGCCCGACCATCGCGGCGACCTGGTACAGCATGGAAAAAATCTCGGCCACGCTACGCTGATTGAACACCGTGACCTGCACGCCGTGCCGGATGAGCGCACTGGCAATGTCGGCCTGCAAGTCAGAAAAACCAAAAACGCAGTCGGGCTCCAGCGCCAGAATCTTGTCGATTTTGGCGCTGAGGAAGGCGCTGACTTTCGGCTTTTCTTCACGCGCCCGACGCGGCCTCACCGTGTAGCCTGAAATGCCGACGATGCGGGCTTCTTCGCCGAGCAGGTACAGCCACTCCGTGGTTTCTTCCGTGAGGCAGACGATGCGCTGCGGACCCAATGGTGAAGTTGATTGCATGGCGAGGTGATCTTGAAATGAGTTTCAAAGCTGGCGTGCTAGCGCATCGGCGTCCATGTCACGCCCACATACGCGCTGCGGGGCTGCTGCTTGTAGCCATAAACCGTCTGGTATTTTTCGTTGCTCACATTGTCGAGACGGGCTTTGAGTTCCACTGCCGGACTGACGCGATAAGACAAGCTCAAATCGACCACCGAATAGGCTGCCAGCGTGGTGTTGACGGGCGCGAAGGTGACCGGGTCAGCGTAGGCATCAGACCTTTTTCCACTGTACTGCAGATCGCCACCCAGGCGCCAGGCGCCGACCGCGTGCGACACACCGGCGGAGAACAGGGTTTTGGCGCGTCGGGTCAGCGGCTGACCGGTAGTTTCGTCGACCGGGTCCTGCACGGTCAAGCTGCTGCGAAGATCAGTGCTGCCGAGCGATGCCTTGTATGACAGCTCCCAGCCCTTATTGCGGGTACGTCCGATGTTGGCGAATGCAAACGTGGTGTTGTCGAAATTGAGCTGGTCCCTGACACGGGTATCGAAATAGGCAGCACGCACAAACTGACTGCCCTGCTCGTACTGCAAACCGAGTTCCTTGCTGCGCGCCAGTTCCGGGCGCAGGTTGGGGTTACCGAAACCAGGGGCAAAAAGATAACCCAGGGGTGGTGCATTGAAGGCCGTTGAGATGCTGCCGATCAGCTTGAGCTGCTGCGTCAACGCATAACCATAACCGGCGTAGCCGGTGATTTGCGCCAGTTCGCCGACCTTATCGCGTCTGACGTTGAGCTGGAGACCACCCCCCGCGACTTTTCCTTCCACGCCAGCGAAGACAGCGGTGGCATTGCGCGAGCTTGCATACGGCGTGCCGAATGCAGATGTGGTGGTGGTGTCGACGCTTTGCTTTTGCCTTTCCAGTCCGGCCGTGGCGAGCCAGTCACCGCTTAGCGCGACGGTGTTGACCCAGTTGATAACTTTGGCTTTTGTCCTGAAACCGTCGTTGGAACCGAATACGCCGTCGTCGCGTGTTTCGCTTTTGTCAGCCTGCTCGCTCAAAGTGATTCGGCTGCGCCAGCGACCAAACGTATTGTCAGTGAACAGAGCCGCCTGACTCAGGCGTGTGGTGGCGGTCTGAAGGTCGGACGGCGCGCCATAGGCGTTGTCATAAGCGGTGTCGCCAGTTGCTTTCGAAAACCGCACGCCGAATTGATGATCTGGCGACAGCGTGTGCGTGAGCGACAGATTGCCGGAGGTGTTCCGGTAGCCGTCGGCATCAGGATTAGCCGATGGAAACTGGGTCGTGTCGATGGTCGAAAACCCGTCGGTCGAGAACCGCGAAACGCCCACGCTGATAGCCGTGTTGCCCGCACTGCCGCTGATGCTGGCCGAGAGTTTGCGCGTAGCGCGTGGCCCGACCTGCGCGGACACGCTGACCGACGGTTCGCGGCTGCCTGTCTTGGTGAATATCTGGATCACGCCGCCAATGGCGCCTGAACCGTAGATGGCCGACACGTTGCCGCGAACAATTTCCACCCGTTCGACGTTTTCCAGCATCAGATGCTCCAGACTCACCGCGCCCGAAGCGTCCTGCTTGTTCTGCGGAACACCGTCAATCAGTATCAGGGTTTGCAGGGAAGCCGCGCCGCGAATAAAGATGCTGGAGACCGAACCGATGCCGCCATTTTGCGTGCGCTGCAGACCCGCTTCGCGCTGCAGCAGCGTGACCAGATCGGTGGCTTGCGAGCGCTCGATGTCGTCGCGGGTAATGACGCTGGTGAATGGCAACGCCGAACCCAACAGCTGTGAATTTCGCGTGGCAGTCACGACGACTGGATTGAGCTGACCCGATACCGCGGCGGATTGCGCCAGCGCGGCGTGGGTACAGACGAAAGAGAGCGCCAGCAAAGCCGGTCGCGCACAAAAACTACGATTTTTCATGAGGAACATTCAACAAAGTGCTCTCACCGGCCTCCCCGCCAGTGCATGAGCGTTACGAGCAACCGAATCGAAAAATCGACACGATGACTCACCTTGTTGGCCGGTATCCGGGCTGACGGAACTACCTTCATCGCCTTCCCAAGCGCGTGTTCAAAACGCTCAGTGGCTAGTGATGAAAGCGAAATGCCTTTTCTAACTGTTCGTCAAAAAAGCGCATTCGTCCGTTTACCGTTGCGGGGGCAGCGCAGGTTAGTCGTCTTGGCGCAACTGAGCGGGCTTAAACCCGTTCAGCCGGACTTGACTTCCTCCTGCTTCCCGTTGAACTGCGGCGTGTGAACCACACCGCGAGCACCAACGAGGCGCATTCTACGCTGCCAGTTTCGCCAAACCCTACAATCGCCTCTGCCATGTCGAACCAAACACAAATTGACCAGATCACAGAGCGTGTGGAGCGTCTGTTGCTGCGTTATGAAGAACTGCAGCGCACCAACGCGCTTTTGAGCGACCAGGTCAGCGTTTTGATGCATGAGCGCGATTCGCTGCAATCACGTCTGAACGCGGCCCGCGCCCGTGTTGATGCCTTGCTGGAGCGTCTGCCGGAAAGCATGTTTCATGGCGGGAAACCATCAGCAGGAAATCAGTGATGAAGCAACTTGAAGTCCAGATCATGGGTCAGAGCTATCTGCTCGGATGCCCTGAAAACGGTGACGCGCGCATGCTTGACGCGGTCAATCGCGTCGACATTGCCATGTGCAAGATTCGGGACGCCGGAAAAATCAAGGCGCGTGACCGGATTGCGGTGCTAGCCGCCCTCAATCTGGCGTTTGAGCTTCCCGAGCGTTCCAGCGCGGCAGTTCGGTCTACACCTTTACCCGATTCACAAGCCCAGGACGATCTGCCTGTAGCTAGCGGGTCAGCGGCAGAACCGCAGCTCACGTCGCTTCTGCAAAAGCTGGACGCTGCGCTCGGCGGGGACGGCCGTCTACTTTGACCTTTCTGCATGCCCGGTCAGTCGCAAATCAGCGGTAGACTTTTTCTGCAAGAGCCTACAATTCCTTCGTCTGCGGTGCGCATTGGGCTTTATATTTCCTTGAACCAATGCTCTTTGAGCACGGGCTTGGTAAATTGTCTGGCAGGTGTGATCGTCTCGCGTTAGACGAACCCGAAGCCAAGCTGCCCTCGCCCACCTGAACCCTGGTTCAGGATGACGGTCCAGTGGTACTCGCAGACACCTTTTTTTTCTATTGACTTGCGCCAACGGCTCTGAAGCATTTGCTCTGTGCGTCTGGCGATTAATCAGTGCGCCCCAGTGGATGGCAATGTCCATCACCAAGAATAAGAACGCTGTGATCCTGGAACCTTTTCTGATAGGGCAACTGGCCTTATTGGGACTTTGTACTGGCTTTCTTGCCGGCCTGCTTGGCATTGGTGGCGGCATGCTGATGGTGCCGTTTGTGACCTTCATCCTGGGGTCGCAGGGCTACCCGGAGCAGTACCTTGTGAAGATGGCAGTGGCCACGTCGCTGGCCACGATTTGTTTTACATCACTGGCTTCCGTGCGTGCCCACCATCGCCGAGGCGCGGTGCTCTGGCCGGTCGTCAGACTATTGGCGCCAGGCATTGTGGTCGGTTCGATGCTCGGTGCGCAGGCTGCGGTGGCGCTGCCTACCAACGCGCTCGGAGTTCTAATTTGCTTTCTTCGTTACCTTTTCGGCGACCCAGATGTTTATTGATCGCAAGCCCAAGCCCACGCGAACCTTGCCAGGTCGTCTGGCTACCTTCGGTGTGGGCGGGGTCATCGGCATGCTGTCTTCGCTGGTGGGTGCCGGCGGTGCGTTCATCTCAGTGCCCTTTATGACCTGGTGCAACATCAAGATTCACGACGCGGTAGGCACGTCGTCAGCCCTGGGCTTCCCGATCGCGCTTGCCGGCACACTGGGCTACATTTGGGCCGGGCAAGACATGCCGCAAATGCCATCGGGCTCGTTTGGCTATCTTTACTTGCCAGGACTGCTTGTCATTTCTGCGGCGAGTGTCATAACGGCTCCTCTGGGTGCACGAACTGCGCACGGAACGGATATACGGCCCCTGAAAAAAATATTCGCTTGTGCGCTTTACGCGCTGGCCGCGTATTTTGTAATGCGTTAGCTGCTCCGATAAATGCTTTCGCTTGGCGTTTTCCTCCAGAGCTGCCGCCCAAAACTTTCTCTCGCTATCTTCGGTAAGCGTGATAGAAAAATATACCCTCCATCAGGCAAGGGGACAGGTCAGCCGTGACCAATGTTGCCACTTTCCAGTCTCAGGACTTACCCTTGAACAGCTCCACAAGGGGTTAAAACTTGACGCTCGTCAAGAGCTTTTCTGCCGTGATGGAACACCATCTGTATGTGTTACCTTTCGGCTTGTAACTAAAATTTCGCAGCCCAGGACAACGTTACCTTACACAGGAGAAAACGAGATGCAGAACAGATTCGTAGCGTTCAGGATCGAAGTGGCAACAGCAACCGTAGCCGTCGTATTAGGCCTGCTTGCAATGGCTGCACCGGCGCATGCGGCGTGGGAGCCCACCAAACCGGTTGAGTTTGTGGTTCCTGCTGGCACCGGTGGAGGCGCCGACCAGATGGCGCGCCTGATTCAGGGCATTGTCATCAAGCACAAATTGATGAAAGAGCCGCTTATCGTCGTGAACAAATCTGGTGGTGCAGGTGCAGAAGGCTTTCTTGAGATTAAAGGCGCCAAAGGTGATCCCCACAAGATTGTGGTCACCCTTTCAAATCTGTTCACAACACCGCTCGCCACCGGTGTGCCGTTCAATTGGCGCGATATGACGCCAGTTTCCATGATGGCGCTCGATCAGTTTGTGCTGTGGGTGAATGCAGAGTCTCCCTACAAAACGGCAAAAGACTATCTAGCTGCCGTCAAGGCTGCAGGTCCAAACAAAATGAAGATGGGCGGTACCGGCTCCAAACAGGAAGACCAGATCATCACCGTCGGCATTGAGAAGGCAACTGGCACCAAGTTTATTTACATCCCGTTTAAAGGCGGCGGTGAAGTGGCGGTTCAACTCGTGGGCAAGCACCTCGATTCGACGGTCAACAACCCGATTGAAGCGGTCGCCCAATGGCGCGCCGGTCAGCTTCGCGCATTGTGTGTGTTTGATGACAAGCGGATGCCGTACAAGGCAAAGGTTACTGACACGATGGCCTGGGGAGATATCCCGACATGCAAAGAGTCTGGCGTACCGACTGACTACACCATGCTTCGTGGTGTCTTTATGCCGCCGGGAGTGACCAAAGACCAGACGGACTTTTACGTCACCATGCTGAAAAAAGTTCGAGACACGCCAGAGTGGAAAGATTACATGGAAAAAGGCGCCTTAAATCAGACCGTGATGTCAGGCGACGAGTTTGGAAAATGGCTCGGTACGGCAGAGAATCAACATCGTGAGCTGATGAAAGAAGCGGGCTTCCTCGCCAAATAAGAAGTTTGAAAGACGCCTGCCACAGGCGTCTTTTTCTTCGGGCAGGCCCAGGCACCAGCCGCCCCTGCCATCTCATCAGTTTCTGCCCTTTGCAGGGCAAGCTATGCAACAGGAGTTCCGCATGGAGCCAAACCACACCCCAGCGACAGGCATTTCTACACATATTGTCGAAGCCGTAGTTGCGCTCCTCGTTCTTGCAATGGGAATAGTCGTTATCGTGGGCAGCCGAGCGCTGGGCTCAGGCTGGACCAGCGATGGCCCAGGCTCGGGATATTTCCCGTTTTACATCGGCGTACTGCTCTGTATTTCCGGTGTTGGCGTCATTTACCAATCTATGTTCGGCAAGAACAAAAATACAGCGGTGTTTGTCGATAGCGAGCAACTCAGGCGCGTTCTCTCAGTACTTTTGCCCGCACTGATCTACGTCGGTGCCGTGCAGTTTTTGGGTCTGTACCTTGCATCGGTGGTCTACATCGCCTTGTTTATGGTGATCCTCGGCAAGTACTCCTGGCTCAAAAGCATCATCGTTTCGACTGCAGTTGTCATCCTGTTTTTCGTTATGTTTGAAATCTGGTTCAAGGTGCCGTTATTTAAGGGTCAATTTGACCCGCTGCGCTTTCTTGGCTACTGAGCCCGCTCTTCGCACCCACGCCTACTGACCTTACCGACCGGATAAAAAATGGAAGAACTCAACGCACTGTTTCACGGTTTCAGCGTCATCCTGACGCCGATGAACATGCTCCTCATGTTTGTTGGAATCATCCTTGGCGTACTGATTGGCGTGTTACCCGGCCTTGGCGGCGCAAACGGCGTGGCTATCTTGCTGCCGTTGACTTTCACGATGTCACCGACGTCGGCGATCATCATGCTTTCATGCATTTACTGGGGTGCGCTGTTTGGCGGCGCCATCACATCAATTCTTTTCAACATCCCGGGAGAGCCGTGGTCGGTTGCCACGACTTTTGATGGCTATCCTATGGCCCAGAACGGACAAGCCGGAGCTGCGCTTACTACTGCGTTCACCTCATCGTTCATCGGTGCGCTGGTAGCAGTGATCATGATCACTTTTCTTGCGCCGCTGGTCGCAAAATTTGCACTGAAGTTTGGACCGCCAGAATTCTTTGCCGTATATTTACTTACCTTCTGCAGTTTCGTCGGGATGGGCAAAGGCTCACCATTCAAAATCCTGGCCTCCATGGCTATCGGCTTTGCTTTGGCGGCTGTTGGCATGGACACCGTGACAGGGCAGTTGCGCCTCACTTTCGGTTTCCCCGATCTGATGCGCGGATTTGACTTTCTGATTGGCGTGATTGGCCTGTTCGGCATCGGAGAAATCCTCCTGTCCATGGAAGAAGGTCTTGCGTTTTCGGGTAAGAGCGCAAAGATCGATTCAAAAGTTGTTTTTGAAACATGGAAAAAACTTCCACAATACTGGATGACAACGCTACGGAGCTCGCTGGTTGGCATATGGATGGGCATCACCCCCGGCGGAGCGACACCAGCATCTTTCATGAGCTACGGTTTGGCCAAAAAGATGTCCAAAAACGGCGCCAAGTTTGGAACCGGTCAGATCGAGGGTGTGATTGCTCCAGAGACCGCTGCGCACGCCGCAGGCACCAGTGCATTGCTTCCAATGCTGGCTCTCGGCATCCCCGGCTCGCCAACGGCAGCCGTGTTGCTCGGCGGCCTCCTTATTTGGGGCTTGCAACCTGGACCTCTGCTTTTCGTGGAGCAAAAAGACTTTGTTTGGGGTCTGATCGCCAGCATGTATCTGGGTAATCTGGTCGGCCTGATTGTCGTGCTAACGACGGTTCCGCTGTTTGCCTCGATCCTGAGAATTCCTTTCTCGATTATTGCCCCAGTCATCGTCGTCATCTGCGCTATCGGTGCATACACCGTTCACAACGCCATGCTGGATATCTGGTTCATGATGCTGTTCGGTGTAGTGGGCTACCTGTTCAAAAAACTGGACTATCCCTTGGCACCGTTGGTACTGGCGCTGGTGCTTGGTGACAAGGCTGAAGATTCGTTTCGCCAAGCAATGCTGGTGTCCCAGGGCGAGCTGTCTATTCTTTGGTCGAATCCGCTGGTGGGCGGCATCTCAACGCTTGCATTGGTGCTGCTGTTGTGGCCGCTACTCTCGGGTGCAATTGCCAAAATCAGGCCACCCAAACGAAGCGAGTTTGCGGCTGAGCAGCCGGTCGACTAAACCAAAACCGTCGGATTATTGAGCCCCTGACCAGTCATCTGGCAGGGGCTTTTTTATGAGGTATGGACTCGATCAATTGCGTTCATATCGAAAATGACTAGATTTTTCCGCGCTGCTTTAAACGACTCAGCGTCTCCGCAGAAAGATTCAAATAGGAGGCCAGCTCTTTTTTGGGAATCCGCTCAAAAAGCTCAGGGTTCTTGCGCAAAAATCGCTTGACCCGACCCGGCGCGTCAAGCAGATGAAGCGTAATGGTATGAGCCATGATCTCGCTCATCAGCCGCATCACGTAGTATTCAAACGACTGCTTGATTTCCTGGTTACGGTTCAGAAATGCTACCCAATCTGGCAGCGGCAGCTTTGCCACCCTGGCCCTGGTCACGCACACCGTGCTGTACGGCGTCGGCGTTCCCAATCGCCAAGCCGCGTAACTGGTTTCCATATCGCGCTCATCGGCGAATCGCAGGATCATTTCCTTCGCCTGCTGGTTGGTCACGACGCGCTTGAGGATGCCGTCAAGAACGAAGTACTGCTCCATTTCGTGAGCACCCTGATGCAGCAAGATGTCGCCTTTTTGGGCATCAACAATCACCAGATGGGATTCAAGCTCCGCACTTTGCTCAACCGTCATTCCCTTCAATACAAGGTTTTGCCCCAGCTGAACCCGGATGATGTTTTTATCGGGATGATTTTTGACTGACGACATGGCCGCACCAATGTTGGGAGTACGCAGGGCGTTACGGCGAAACGCCTTCCATGCATCGAAAATTGACCGGGGTCAAGGCTAGAACCAGAATCATTTTCTATGATACCCCGACGGTGTAAATCGCCTCCCTGATCCGCTGGTAATGGCAGTGAAAACAACCCGCCGAAATCAATTTCAGGTTCGGAAAGATGCCTGCCAGGTCGATAGGCCGTGCTTGGCGTACAGAGTCATTTCCATCAAAGTCAACCAAGAGATACCTCACCATGACGGACAACATGCACTCACCTGAAATGACAGATGGATTCCATCTCGTCATTGATGCGCTGAAGCTCAACGGCATCGACACCATCTTTGGTGTTCCCGGAATTCCCATCACCGATCTCACGCGCATGGCACAAGCCGAAGGCATGAGGGTTATCTCCTTTCGCCATGAGCAGCATGCTGGCAACGCAGCGGCAGCGGCCGGTTTTTTGACCCAGAAGCCCGGTATCGCGCTGACGGTATCGGCGCCGGGCTTTCTGAATGGCCTGACCGCGCTGACAAACGCGACGACCAATTGCTTCCCGATGATCCTGATCAGCGGCTCCAGCGAGCGCGAGATTGTCGACCTGCAGCAGGGAGACTACGAAGAGATGGACCAGCTCGCCATCGCGAAACCACTGTGCAAGGCAGCATTCCGTGTTCTGCATGCGGAACACATTGGCGTTGGAATTGCACGGGCTATCCGTTCCGCGTTGTCAGGGCGGCCGGGAGGTGTTTACCTTGACCTGCCAGCCAAATTGTTCTCGCAGACCATGACAGCCGAGGCTGGCAGGAAATCTCTCATCAAGGTGGTCGATGCAGCCCCGCGCCAGATTCCGGCGCCCGATTCCGTGCAGCGCGCACTCGACCTGCTGAAAGGAGCCCAACGTCCGCTGATCATTCTGGGCAAGGGAGCAGCTTATGCCCGCGCCGATGCAGACATTCGCGCGCTGGTCGAGAAATCCGGCATCCCGTACCTGCCAATGTCCATGGCCAAAGGCTTGCTGCCCGACACGCATCGTCAATCAGCTTCTGCGGCACGCTCTTATGTGCTGGCCGAGGCCGACGTGGTGATGCTGGTCGGTGCGCGACTGAACTGGTTGCTTTCGCACGGCAAGGGCAAAACCTGGGCTCAAGACAAGGGCGCTAAGCAATTCATTCAAATCGACATCGCGCCAACCGAGATCGACAGCAACGTCGCCATTGAAGCACCGCTGATTGGCGACATCGGCTCCTGCGTGTCTGCATTGGTTGCAGGCATGGGTTCGAATTGGGCCGAGCCTCCCGTCGATTGGACTGGCGCCATCTATGATCGTAGGGACAAGAACGTAGCCAAGATGGCCGAGACGCTGGCGAAGAACCCGCCAGTGATGAACTTCCACAGCGCGCTGAATGTCATCCGCAATGTAGTCAAGGCCAATCCCGAAGCCATTGTGGTCAACGAAGGCGCCAACACGCTGGACTTTGCTCGCAGCATCGTTGACATGTACCTGCCGCGCAAACGTCTTGACGTGGGCACCTGGGGCATCATGGGCATCGGCATGGGTTTTTCCATCGCGGCTGCCGTAGTAACTGGCAAGCCGGTGATTGCCATCGAGGGCGACAGCGCTTTTGGATTCAGCGGCATGGAAGTCGAAACAATCTGCCGCTACAACCTGCCCGTGTGCGTGATCGTCTTCAACAACAACGGCATTTACAAGGGCACGGACGTCAACCCGAGAGGCGGTGACGTGGCACCCACGGTCTTCGTAAAAAATGCCCGTTATGAGATGATGATGCAGGCTTTTGGCGGCGTTGGTGTGCTGGCAAATACACCGGAAGAATTGTCCAAAGCACTGGACGAAGCCGTTGCATCTGGCAGGCCTACCTTGATCAACGCGATCATTGACGAAACAGCCGGCACCGAAAGCGGGCGAATTACCAGCCTGAACCCA
>JANLYY010000116.1:0-12680 GCA_031365885.1 Polaromonas sp.
ACCGCCATGAAGGCACCGGAGCCGAGCGAGATCTGCCCGCAATAGCCGACCAGAATATTCACGCCCAGCGCGGCCAGCGAAATGATCAGGAAGGGCGTCAGAATGGCACGGAAAAGGTAGTCGCTGGCCAGCATGGGAACCACTGCAAACGCGAACACCAGAAAAAGCCCGATCACCACGCGGTCCTGCAGGATCGGAAAGATCTGCTGGTCAGCGCGGTAGCTGGTTTTGAATTGACCGTTTTCTCTGTAGAGCATGATCTTCTTTGTTCTTGCTAGCGGTTAGACACGGTCGATAATTTTTTCGCCGAACAAGCCTTGCGGCCTGAACAGCAAAAATCCCAGCGCGAGCACGTAGGCAAACCAGATCTCGATGCCGCCGCCCACATAAGGGCCGAGGTATACCTCCGACAGTTTCTCGCCGACACCAATAATCAGCCCGCCAATAATGGCGCCCGGCACCGATGTCAGCCCGCCCAGAATCACCACCGGCAGAGCGCGCAGGGCGACGGTGGTAAGCGAAAACTGCACGCCCAGTTTGCTGCCCCAGATCATGCCGGCCACCAGCGCGACAACGCCGGCGACGCACCACACCACGACCCAGATGCGGTTCAACGGGATGCCAATCGACTGGGCTGCCTGGTGGTCATCGGCCACCGCACGCAGAGCCCGGCCGGTTGATGTTTTCTGGAAGAACACGCTGAGCAGGGCAACCAGTGCTGCCGCGATCGCTGCGGCAATCAGGTCTTCCTTGTTGATCAAAATGCCACCCGGAAAAACCGTGTCAAAGGCAAAAATCGGCTCTTTCGGCATGCCGATGTCGATCTTGTAAATGTTGCTTCCAAAGAGTGTTTGGCCCAGGCCTTCCATGAAGTAGGTGATGCCCAGCGTGGCCATCAGCAGCGGGGAGCCTTCCTGATTGACCAGGTGCCGCAGCACCAGACGCTCAACCAGCCAGGCCACGGCAAACATGATCACGGCGGCAATGGCAAAGGCTGCCAGGTTGGCAAAAATCAGACTTTCAATGCCGGTCCACTTCGGAATCCATTCAGAAAACCGCGCCATTGCCAGTGCTGCAAACAGCACCATCGCGCCCTGTGCAAAGTTAAAAACGCCAGACGCCTTGAAGATCAGCACAAAGCCGAGTGCAACCAGCGAATACAGCATGCCAGCCATCAGGCCGCCAAGAAGAGTTTCTAGAAAGAATGCCATTTGTTCAGTGCTCCACGCCGAGATAAGCCCGAATCACATCCGGGTTGTTGCGAACTTCATCCGGGCTGCCGTCGCCAATTTTTTTGCCGTAGTCCAGCACCACCACGCGGTCAGAGATATCCATCACCACACCCATGTCGTGCTCGATCAACACCACCGTGGTGCCGAATTCATCATTCACGTCCAGCACAAAGCGGCACATGTCCTGCTTTTCTTCGACATTCATGCCGGCCATCGGTTCATCAAGCAGCAGCACCTGCGGCTCCATCGCCAGTGCGCGGCCCAGGTCAACGCGCTTTTGCAGGCCGTAGGAAAGCTGGCCGACCGGGGTTTTGCGGTAAGCCTGGATTTCCAGAAAGTCGATGATCTTTTCAACCGCTTCACGGTGTTTAATTTCTTCTTTTTCAGCCGGGCCGATGCGCAGCGCCTGCAGCAGCAGATTGCTTTTGATCTTCAGGTTGCGGCCCGACATGATGTTGTCGAGCACGCTCATGCCCTTGAACAGCGCCAGGTTCTGGAAGGTGCGGGCTACGCCCATTACCGCCACCTGGTGGCTGTTCATGTGCCTGAAGGTCTGGCCGCGAAAGGTGATTGAGCCCTGCTGCGGCTGGTAGACGCCGTTGATGCAGTTGAGCATCGAACTTTTGCCGGCGCCGTTGGGCCCGATGATGGCGCGAATCTCGTGCTCTTTGACGTTGAACGAAATGTCCTGCAGCGCTTTAACGCCACCGAAAGCCAATGAAATGTTCTGAACGTCAAGAATGACGTCACCGATTTTTTTGCTCATGCTGCCGCCTTCACGGATGCAAAGGTTTTGCAGTCACCAATTTTCAAAGTCGCACTGACGCTGCCGCTGCGTCCGTCTTCGAACTTCACCACCGTCTCAATGAACTGCTCGGCCTTGCCGTCGTACAGCGCATCAATCAGGGGCTGGTATTTGTCGGCAATGAAGCCGCGCCGCACCTTGTTGGTTCGCGTCAGCTCGCCGTCGTCGGCATCCAGCTCTTTGTGCAGCACCAGAAAGCGGCTGATCTGCGAGCCGGCCAGCAAGGCATCGACGCTCAGGTCGGCGTTGACCTTCTCCACGCATTCCTTGATGAGCTGGTAAACCTCGGGCTTTTGCGCCAGGTCGGTGTAGCCGGCGTAGGGCAGGTTGCGTCGCTCGGCCCAGTTGCCCACTGCGTCGAAATCAATGTTGATGAAGACGCAGACTTTTTCGCGGCCATCGCCGTAGGCCACGACTTCCTTGATGTGCGGGAAGAATTTCAGTTTGTTCTCGACATACTTGGGCGCGAACATGGCGCCGTCGTTCGCGCCGCCCCGGATGCGTCCAACGTCTTTCACGCGGTCGATGATTTTCAGGTGACCACTGGCGTCGATGAAGCCAGCGTCGCTGGTGTGGTACCAGCCGTCAGCGGTCAAAACTTCAGCCGTCGCCTCGGGGTTTTTATAGTATTCCTTCAGCAGGCCGGCTGATCTGACGAGGATTTCGCCGTTGTCTGCGACCTTGATTTCCACACCCTGAATCGGCACGCCGACGGTATCAGCCCGGGCCTGGTTGTCGGGCTGCAGGCAAACGAAGACGGCGGTTTCAGTCGAACCGTAGAGCTGCTTCAGGTTGATGCCGATAGAGCGGTAGAACGTGAACAGGTCAGGTCCAATGGCCTCGCCGGCGGTGTAGGCCACGCGCACGCGAGAAAGACCGAGGTTGTTGCGCAGCGGGCCGTAAACCATCACATTGCCGATGGCATACAGCGCGGACTGCAGGGCACTCACCGGCTTGCCGTCCATGCGTTCAGGGCCGACGCGTTTGGCAACGCCCATGAAGAAATTGAAGATGCCGCGCTTGATGCGGCTGGCGTCTTCCATGCGAATCATCACGCTGGTCAGCAGGCCTTCAAAAACGCGCGGCGGCGCGAAGTAGTAGGTCGGCCCGATCTCTTTCAGGTCAATCGTGACGGTGCTGGCGCTCTCGGGGCAATTCACCACGTAGCCACAGGCCAGCCACTGGGCATAGCTGAAGATGTTCTGGCCGATCCACGCCATCGGCATGTAGGCCAGCACTTCTTCGCTAGCTGTGAGTTTGTCAAAAGCGGCGCCGGCCTGGGCGCGGTCCAGCAGTGTGCTGTGGGTATGCACGACACCCTTGGGGTTGCCGGTGGTGCCCGAGGTGAAGAACATAGCGGCCACGTCGTTCGGCATGACCTTGTCAACTTCCGCCTTGAACCAGAGCGGCTGGCTTTGTGAAAACGCGCGGCCCGTTTCAATCAGCTGGTCTAGCGACACCAGGCCCGCTTCCTCGTAGTTACGCAGGCCGCGTGCCTCGTCAAAAACAATGTGGGTCAGCAACGGGCAGCGGTCCCTGATCTCCAGCAGCTTGTCGACCTGCTCCTGGTCCTCGACCATCGCAAAGCGCACATCGGCATTGACGATGGGAAACACGCATTCGGCGCCTACGGCGTCCTGGTACAGCGCGACGGGAATCGCGCCCAGCGACTGGGCTGCCAGCATGGTGGCGTAGAGGCGCGGACGATTGGCGCCGATGATCACCATGTGTTCGCCGCGCATGAGGCCGGCCTGGCTGAGTCCGCAGGCAATATGCTCGACCAGCGTCGCCATGACGGCCCAGCTGTGTGCTTGCCAGATGCCGTACTCTTTTTCCCGCATGGCGGGCGCGTCAGGGCGCTCGGCGGCGTGCTTGAGCAGCAAATGGGGAAACGTGGTCTGCATGGGTCCGTGTCTCTTGGCTGGGGTTCTGGGCTGACCAGCGGCGACGCAAGACGTTTGCGACCGCTGGATGCACCGACAAGCCGCGATACTAATTTGTCATTTGACGCCATGTTGTCGTTTGGACGACAATTTAGGGATGACTCTCCCCCGGACTTTCCCCTAGGGATGCGCTGATCAATTCATCGCATCCACGCGAATAAATCTGCGCTTCCCTAGTTTTACCTGAACCAGCCATGCAGCCCAGCACCCATCTTCAGTACCGCAAGCGCGGCGCCAGCGCATCCGAGCTGGCCAGCATTCCATGGCTGAAACTGCTTTCCCCGGCTGAAAATGAACGCGCGGCGGAGGAGCTGCGGGTCAGCGATGCGCTTGCCGGCGAATATGTCTGCCGCGTCGGCAAACCCATTACCTACTGGTTTGGCGTGATTGACGGGCTGCTGAAAATGAGCAGCGACAACGTTGACGGCGTGAGCATGACGTTTCTCGGGGTGCCACCGGGCGGCTGGTTTGGCGAGGGCACGGCGCTCAAGCGCGAACCCTACCGCTACAACATCCAGGCGCTGCGCAAAAGTGTGGTGGCCGGCTTGCCTATTGACACTTTTCACTGGCTGCTGGACCACTCGATAGGGTTCAACCGCTTCGTGATGCGGCAGCTCAACGAACGCCTGGGCCAGTTCATCGCCGCGCGGGAAATTGACCGCATGAACAACCCTGACCTGCGCGTGGCGCGCTCGCTGGCTTCACTCTTCAATCCGGTGCTATACCCCGGCGTCGGCGATGTGCTGCGCATCACGCAGCAGGAAATGGCTTACCTGGTGGGTCTGTCGCGCCAGCGCGTCAATGAAGCACTGTCCGCCTTGCAGGAACGCGGCAATATCCGGATTGAATATGGCGGCCTGCGCGTGCTTGATCTTGCAGCCCTTCGGACCAGCGTGTTTACAGGTAAAAAGACGCTTTAGCCCTGATAATATATGCGCAAGCAGCTATTAAAATAATAGCATTGAAGATGATTGCGAAGGCGTCTGAAACGACGAAGATGCGGGCTGGGAGTTGCCCCGGCCGCAGACTGGTTTGAGGTGCCGGTTGCCAGGTCACCCGGTTGCCTGGGCGGCGTGAAGGGTGGGCGACAATCCAGCGCATGCTGCCAGGCAGTTTTCCCGAGAGGAATATAGAGAAAATCGCCTCTAGCCCAGGAATTACGTGCGTAAGCAGCTAATAATTAAATAGCAACACAGAAGTCAGACACCGCCAGATGCCCCACCCGACCGACCCCAAAAAACTGCTGAACCCGACCGGCCCTGCGGTGCGCATCGCGAAACCCGCCGCTGGCGAGCCGGTGCTGACGATGCGTTTGAACAAGCGCATGGCCGAGCTGGGCATCTGTTCGCGCCGCGAGGCCGACGACTGGATTGCGCGCGGCTGGGTGCGGGTCAATGGCCAGCCGGCGGTGATCGGCCAGCCGGTGGCAATGAACGCACGCATCGATATCGACCGCCAGGCCGAGCAGCAGCAGCGTCAGCAGGTGACGATTCTGATTAACAAGCCGGTCGGCTATGTCAGCGGGCAGGCCGAAGATGGCCATGAGCCGGCGGTGGTGCTGGTGCAGCCGCAAAACCGCTGGCGCGAATGCAACAGCCGCATGCGTTGGGGCCATGAGCAATTGCGCGGGCTGGCGCCGGCCGGGCGCCTGGACATTGATTCAATTGGGTTGTTAGTGCTTACTCAGGATGGGCGCGTTGCCCGACAACTGATTGGTGAAGATTCGACGGTTGAAAAGGAATATCTGGTCCGGGTCAGCTACGGAACCGAATCGATCAATGTGCAGGCCGCCTTTCCGCCCGGAAAACTCCAGCTGCTGTGTCACGGCCTGAGCCTGGACGGCCAGCCGCTGCGCCCGGCGCAGGTGAGCTGGCAAAACCAGGAGCAGCTGCGTTTTGTGCTGCGCGAAGGCAAAAAACGTCAGATCAGGCGCATGTGCGAGCATGTCGGGCTGTTTGTCACCGGCCTGAAACGCGTGCGGATCGGCCAGGTCAACCTGGGTCATTTGCCGGTCGGGCAGTGGCGCTATCTGGCGCCGCACGAGCAGTTCTAGCCCCCACCCGATGCAGGAGGTGGCGAGTCGGGTTACGTGACGGCAATTCGCGGAAGTTAGCAGCGCCTGCTGAAAATGACCGGCTGGTATCTACAAAGTGTCCTACGTTGATGCGAGTGAACAGACGGCAGAGACATCTTTAAGCGGGATTAAGCTGGTAAGCATGTCACTCATCAGCTATCTCGCCGAAGACAACGAGGCCATCGCCCGAAACCTCATCGAAACCCTGCAGGAAATCTGCGAGGTGAAGGTGGTTGCTGTGGGCGCTACCCAGACTGAAGCCAGTCAGTGGCTTGCGCTGCATGGCACGGAGTGGGACTTGGCCATCGTCGATCTGTTTTTAAAGGAAGGCAGTGGCCTGGGCGTGCTGGCGGGCTGTCGAAACCGCCATTTCAGTCAGAAAGTAGTTGTTTTGACTAACTACGCCACCGCCGAAATACGAAAGCGGGCCACCGAGCTCGGCGCCAACGCGGTTTTTGACAAATCCAGCGAGCTGGACGCGCTGTTTGCCTACTGTGCCGAGCAGACGGCCCTTCGTGTGCTGCCAGGGGCGGGCTACAAGCCGCTCTTGCATTGATAGTCATCTGCTACAAAAAAAATAGCTGTTTACGCACGTATTACGTGGGCTAAAAGCTGTTTTCATGGTTGCGCTGGTGTGGAAGCGTGTTCAGCAGCCTGATCGGATTGCGCTCCACCTCTGATTGGAGCGACTCTAATTACGCCACCTGCCTGACAATTGGGACGTGAACTCCGCTGTACCGCCCGTAAACAGACTCGCCCGATCCGCTCGGTTAAAAACCTGGCTGCCGACCTGGCTGCATGCGTCTGATATTCAGGGGCTGGCCCAACTTGTGATGCGTGGCGTTTTAGGGGTTGCCGATCTGGCCGAAACCGTCCATGGCAATGTGTACAGAACCGTTGCTGTGCCGTTCGGGCCGCTCGGCCAGGCATTTATTGACCGCGAACCGGGCCGGACCGGCGTGCGGGCCCGGGGCATCACCGGACTGGTTTATGGCAGCGTTCGCGGCGTGGCGCGGCTGGCGGGCGGCGCTGTCAATGCCGCGCTGGCTGGCGCCGCGCCCTTGCTGGCGCGCCGGGCTTCCTCACCGCAGCGCGAAGCCATGCTGTCAGTACTGAACGGCGTGCTGGGCGACCAATTGCTGGACACAGCCAACCCGCTGACAATCGCGATGAGCCTGCGCCATCAGGGGCAAACGCTGGTGCTGGATAAATCGGCGCTGGCGCAAGCCCTGCCAGACGCGACTGGCAAAATCCTGCTGCTGATACACGGCTTGTGCATGAACGATTTACAGTGGCTCGCGGCGGTGGCCGGCGGCCACCACCATCACGGCGAAATCCTGGCCCACGCGCTTGGCTACACGCCGGTCTTCCTGCGCTACAACAGCGGCCTTCACACCAGCATCAACGGCCAGCAACTGGCGGTGCTGCTTGACGAGCTCGCGCGCGCCTGGCCCGTGCCGATCACCGAGCTGAGCCTGCTGGTTCACAGCATGGGCGGGCTGGTGGCGCGCAGCGCTTGCGAGCATGCGCGCACGGCGGGCCTGGGCTGGCGCGCGCACCTTAAACAAATGGTGTTTTTGGGAACGCCCCACCACGGCGCGCCGCTGGAGCGGATCGGCAGCTGGCTTGACCGGATGCTGGGCAGCAATCCAGTCACCCGGCCGTTCGCCCGCATCGGCCAGATACGCAGCAGCGGCATCACCGACCTGCGCCACGGCCATGTACTGGCGACGCATTGGGAAGGTCAGGACCGCTTCGATTTCGCGTCGAGTGACCGCCTGACGGCCCGGCAAGTTTTGCCGCTGCCCGAGGGTGTGGCGTGTTTTGCCGTGGCCGGGACCGTGTCAACAGAAGCCGCAAGCAGCAATTTGATCGGTGACGGCCTGGTGCCGGTGGCCAGCGCCCTGGGCCAGCACACCAACGCCGCCCTGGCGCTGGCATTTCCGCCTCAAAACCAGTTTATTGCCTATGGCACGGACCACATGGCGCTGCTCAACAGCGAGGTGATTGCCGCGCAGCTGGTGCGCTGGCTGGGCTGGGCAGACGGTATCGAGCAACGCCACGCGAGCCTGCCGCCCAGCGGCGTCTGACGGCTTTTCCGCTTGGACGAGCACCGCAAAGCAGAAATCCTCAGCGAGCGCCAGCGCCTCTGATTTTTTGGGCTGGCTGCCTGGTGTCGTTTGCGCCGCCTGCCAGCAGCCTCGGATAAACCATTGGGGCGCCTGCCAGGAAGTTGTCCACCGCAAACGCTACCCGGGTCATGAAGCCGCTGCTGGTTCGTACCTTGTAAATGTGCTGCCGAATGGCGTAATAAAAAATGCCGCCGTGCAGGCTGTAAACGAATTCCATTTCGTCGTCCGAAACGTTCGTGTCCAGTTGGTGAAGGCCGCAGAAATGCCGTAACTCGCGGCAGTAAACCGGCATCAGTTCCTGCCTGACAAGCTTGATGTAGCGCTGGTTCAGGGCCGGGATGGAGAGCCCGGCGTGCATGTAGATGCGAATCCAGTCAGGCCGAAAAGTCGCCTCTGAATATTGCCGGTAAAACTCGATCAGGCGGTCTCTGAAGGGGATGCTCCGGTCCTCCAGCAGTGCGATCCAGCCCTGATTCCACCGCCCCTCAAATACCGTCTGGTAAACGCGATCGATCAAGGCCTGCTTGTTCGAAAAATAGCGGTACAGCAGCGGTTGCGTGATGCCGAGTCGTTTGGAAAGCTCGCGCGTTTGTCCGGAAAACCCGACTTCAGAAAAATAGGCGATGGCACCGTCGATGATTTGTCGCTCCCGGTCTGCCGGTGAAAGACGCGTTTTGGGCAGCTGAGCTGCCGGCCCCGTGGTGACGCGTTTTAAAACCGGGCGCGGTGGCTTCTTTGCCGCTGTCATGGCAGCGCTGGAGTCTGGGCCAGAACGTCCGGCCTGACCAGTGCGCAGGCGAGCCGCGTTTTGAAGACGGGATTTGGCGTCATGGACGAGGACAGGGTTTCATGTTGACGCTTCTTCTTTTAAACGAATTTCCGAGTTACCTGCCTGCGGGAGAGCAGCCTTGCAAAACCAGTCTACCTGATTGATTACTGAATTGACACGTCGGCTTGTTGGCGCGGCGGTCTGTACGCTGCACATCAGAATCAATGACAAAAAAGGCCTGTAGCCCAATAATTACGTGCGTAAGTTGCTACTAAAATAATAGCATCAGGATTGCCGCGGAGCCGCCTGTCCAGGTCGGGTCAGCAGGCGCGGCAGGCGCACCAGAAACTCCAGAAACAGCCGTGTGTGCATCCAGGTCAGCAAGAGGTTGTCGCGCAGGTAGTTGAAGTGCGAGACGCCGCCTTCGCCGGCATTGAAGTACTTCACCGGCGCGTCGATGTTGATCGGCTTGAGCCCTTCCCAGCATAGGCGCACCGCCACTTCGGGGTCGAAGTCAAAGCGCCGCATCCAGCGGCTGCGCAGCATCACGGTCTGCAGCTCATGCATCGGGTAAACGCGAAAGCCGTAGAGAGAATCACCGACGCCCGCGCCCAGTGTTTCCAGATTGGCCCAGCTGTTGGAGATTTTGCGGCCGTTGACACGAAGCGCTGGCGCGCTGGCATCAAAAACCGGCTTGCCGAGGATCAGCGCGCGGGGCTCGGCGATCGAGCGGGCCATGAAATGCGCAACCATCTCGGCCGGGTGCTGGCCATCGGCGTCCATGGTCAGCGCGTGCGTGTAGCCGGCGGCGAGCGCTTCGGTGATGCCGCGCAGCACGGCGCTGCCTTTGCCGCCGTTGACTGGCTGAACGATGACTTTCAATCCGGCATCCTGCGCGGCCAGTTGCTGCAGAAGCTGCGTGCTGTTATCGGTGCTGCCATCGACCACGACCCAGACCGGCGTCCACTGCTGGCGCACCTGACGCACCATATCGACCACCCTGGCGCCGGGGTTGTAGCAGGGAATCAGCACCAGGTGGGTTGAAGAGGGGAAAGTGGCAGATGCAGTAGTAGTGGCAGTCATGAGAAACCGGTAGGCGGGCCTTGCAGGCCGATGGCGCTGTACGCCGACGGTGTGCAGTGCGAATGATAAAATCGACGAGCTAATTTTGGCTGACAGTTGTGTCCGCCAAGGGCACCTGACAGCACGGCCACAAGTCCGCTCACCCTCTTTCCCAACACAGGCTCAGTCTAATGGAATCCCCAGCAGCAGTATCTTTTACCGCCGTACCGCAACACGAACTGGAGGCAGAAGTGATTGCGCTGCTGATCAGCGCGCTGAACCTGGAAGTCAAGCCCAGTGAAGTCACGCCCGACACGCCGCTGTATGGCGACGGCCTGGGACTCGACTCCATCGACATTCTGGAGATTGCGCTGGCGGTATCGAAGCGCTACGGCTTTCAGATGCGATCCGACGACCCGCGCAATGTCGAGAGCTTTGCATCGATTCGGGCGCTGAGTTTGTACATCGCGCAAGAGCGCACCAAATAAGCTGCATTGCCGCGCGCTCGCGACATGGCTGGATGGATCAAGGGCACGCTGATGGTCGGGCTCATCGCAGGCTATGCATTGGCAAGCCATTTCGCGCTGACTTTGCCGAACGGTCGGGCGGTGGCTGCGGCGCTCGCGATTGGTGTGCCGGCTGTTGCACTGGCTGTTTTTGTCTTTCAAGGGGTGGCTGGGCGGATGGCGGGCCGTGCGAACGCCGCCGTCAAATTTTCAGTTTCGGGTCTCGTCGCGGTGTTGCCGATGTCTGCTTTTCTGTGGATGGTCTGGCCGTTGATACTCGCCAACGCGCAGGCGCTTTACTTCACGCAGCATGTCGGCACCAACGCGCTGCTGGCCTGGGTTTTCGGGCATACGCTGGCGGCAGGCGCAACCCCGCTGGTGGTGACGTTCGCGCGCATGGTGCATCCGGATCTGCCGCTAGAGATTGCAGCCTATGCGCGCAAGGTGACGGCGGCTTGGACGGTATTTTTTCTGCTGACCTGCACGATCTCGGCGGTGCTGTTTTTTGCGGCGTCGCTGGCGGTGTGGTCTGCGTTTGCGGTGCTGCTGCAGTGGCCGTCGGTGGCGGTTTTCTTTGTCGGTGAGTACCTGCTGCGCAGGCGTCTGTTCAGCCAGTTTGAGCATGCCAGTCTGAAGCAGGGCTTCGACGCTTATAACCAGCATCAGTCGCGCACGGCACCGCCTGCCTGCGCTTCGAAACTGTGATGGCTGGTTCGTCTTCGATGCTGCCACTGATCGCGTATGCAGAACTGCAGCACCCGCTGGCCTATCGGCATGGCGCGGTCATCACCGCAGCCCAATACCTGGTTGATGTGTACCTCTGCGCGAAACGGCTACCCGCATCAAACTATGTGCTGCTGGCCTGCCAGGACCGGTACGCGTTTGCGGTCGGTTTTGGCGCGGCGATGGTGCGCAGGCAAAGCTGCCTGCTACCGTCCACCCACACCGTCGAGCTGATCGCCAACCTGGCCAGCAGCTACGAAGCGCTTTATTGCATGACCGATGACCCCGCCTGCATTTTTGACTTGCCGCAAACGCAGATGGGTGATTGGCTGCTCGGCGAAAGGCGGGGATCCGAAAATCCGCCGCCTACTCCAACTGTTCCGATGATCGCCGCCGATCACGTCGCGGCCTATGTTTATACCTCTGGCAGCACCGGCCTGCCAGTCGCGCATCCCAAGCACTGGGACAAGCTGGTGGTCAACGTGCAAAGTGAGGGCGCGCGGCTGGGCATTGTGCCGGGCAGCGGCTACACCATCGTCGCCACGGTGCCGCCGCAGCACATGTACGGCTTCGAGTCCACCGTATTGGTGGCGCTGCAAAACGGGGCTGCGTTTGAAGCCGGAAAGCCGTTTTATCCGGCTGACATTGAGCGCGCGATTGCCGGCCTGCCGCGGCCGCGCGCACTGGTCACGACGCCTTTCCACTTGCGCGCCTGGCTGGCCGAAGTGGCCGCGCCCTCAGCGCTTGACCTGCTGGTCAGCGCCACAGCGCCGCTGGCTATCGCGCTGGCAGAGGAAGCCGAGCGCAAGACCGGCGCGCGGCTGCTCGAAATTTACGGCAGCACCGAGACCGGACAACTCGCGACCCGCCGCACCACCAAAACGTCAGACTGGACGACCTTCGATGGCATCGTCATCCACCAGACCGAAGCCATGTCAATCGCTAGCGGCACGCAGGTTGAGGGTGATGTGCCCATCAACGACGTGCTGGAGTTGAAAAGCGAACGCGTTTTCATCCTGCACGGCCGCACCGCGGACATGGTCAACGTGGCTGGCAAGAGCACCACACTGGACTACCTGAATCATCAACTGTTGTCGATAGAAGGCGTCGAGGACGGTGCTTTTTTTGTTCAGGGCGCATCAACGGAAGGCACCGGCAGCACCACGCGTCTGGCGGCTGTGGTGGTGGCGCCGGCGCACACGGTTGAGACCTTGCAGACCGAGTTGCGGCGCAAGATTGCGCCGGCGTTTTTGCCCCGACCGCTCAAGCTGGTGACGAGTTTGCCGCGCAACGGCAGCAGCAAGTTGCCGCGCGAAGCGCTGCTTGCGCTGATCAGGCTTCCTTGGCCGGCCAGGTAAGCGACGACTTTTTCGGTATTGCTCATGTGGCGCGCCATGCGCAGCGGCAGGGTTTCGATTCCCTGCAGGATCAGCC
>JANLYY010000159.1:0-4414 GCA_031365885.1 Polaromonas sp.
GGCTGAGGCGGCTGTAGCTCAGTTGGATAGAGTACTTGGCTACGAACCAAGGGGTCGTGGGTTCAATTCCTGCCAGCCGCACCAAAAATGAAAGCCTGCAACGAGAGTTGCAGGCTTTTTCTTTTTCCGTGATTTGGTGAGTATCCCTTTCTTCACATACGGTCTTAGCCACTGCTACCCTCTGTAGGACATGAGCAAAGCATTTACCAAGGAAACCGAAGGCGACGACGACGATCTGGAGCTTGCTCCAATACCTGCGGGCGGAAAAAATTACATGACCCGACAGGGTTATGAGCGGCTCCGGGCAGAATTGCTTGGCCTAATTGATGATGAGAGGCCAAAAGTCGTTGAGATCGTTCATTGGGCAGCCAGCAATGGCGACCGATCTGAAAATGGCGACTATCACTACGGGAAGAAACGGCTGCGTGAAATAGATCGTCGAATCCGGTTTTTGACTCAACGTCTGGAGATTGCGGAGATCAGCGATCCTTCCATCCACTACGGGAGTGCGCAAATATTTTTCGGCGCCACTGTTCGGTACTCCGATGACGCTGGGAACGAACGAACCATCACAATTTTGGGAATCGACGAAGCAAGCAGTTCCGCACACCAGGTCAGCTGGATTTCTCCGGTGGCCAGGGCTCTACTAAAAGCGCGCGCCGGGGACGAAGTCATATTTACGACGCCCAGTGGCGTTCATGCTCTGGAAGTGCTGGATGTCCAGTATCCTGCGCCGCATACCTTAGAGTCGTCGTCCTAGAGCGTGTGCAGTACCGCATCGCGGTCGTCCAGCACCTGCCGTCAAGAGCGGCTTCGCACCGTTCAAACAGCCGACTTGGCCCGTTGAACCCGTAACACGGAAGAAATACGTTTGACACTTCGCATCGCCGAGGCGAGGTGAACGCGGTCACGCACGGCAATACCGAAGCGAAGATCAGTGGCATCGTGCGACGGCTCGTGTGCCATATCCACGTGTGTAATGTCAGCTTCTGCATTTGCCAACGCAGCCGCAACGCGCGCAAGAACGCCCTTGCCATTGGAAACAGTGATCAAAAGATTGGTTTCAAAAGCTCGGACAGGTTCGTCTGACCAATCGACGGCAATAAACCGCTCGCTGTCGCGATGCTGGAGACGTTTGGCTAAGGCGCAATCTTCTGTGTGAACAACCAGACCTTCGCCACGTCCGAGGTAACCGACGATGGCGTCACCTGGGATAGGACGGCAGCAGGATGCAAACTGCACCGATGTGCCTTCACCCCCGTCCAGTACGAGTCCACCCTGCGACACCGAATCGTGCGCCACATAGCGCTCCCGGCTCAGCAATAAAGCATCAGGCTTTTCGCCTGTTTCTGCGAGCAGCGTGACGATGCGTTTGGCGACCATCATGGCAATGCGTCTACCCAACCCGATGTCGGTCATTAGATCTGCCCGCGAACGGTTGCCAGTAAATCGCAGGATCTTTTCCCAGGTCGCGCGATTCGCATCGTCATCCTTGGGCAGGCGTTCACGTTCAAATCCCTCAGCCCGTAGCGCTTGCGCGAGCATTTTTTCGCCAAGCTCCTGCGACTCGACAACCGCCATGGTCTTCAGGTGGTGGCGTATTTTCGATCTTGCCTTGCCGGTGCGCACAAAGCTCAGCCAACCCGGATTGGGACTCGAAACGGAGGCCGTGATGATTTCAATCAAATCGCCGTTGTGCAGTTCGGATCGCAGCGGAACCTGCTCACCGTTTACCTTGGCGGCTACAGCGCGATGTCCAACATCACTGTGAATCGCGTAAGCGAAGTCAACAATCGTAGCGCCTCTGGGCATCGCCATGATCTGACTTTTTGGCGTAAACACATAGACCGCGTCTGGAAAAAGATCAACCTTCACATGATCCCAGAATTCTGCGGCATCGCCGGTTTCCTGCTGGATATCCAGCAACGATTGCAGCCACTTGGTGCCTAGTCGCTCCGATGCGTCGCTGCCGGGCTCAGTCGCCTTGTAAAGCCAGTGCGCCGCGACGCCAGATTCCGCCACAACATGCATGGCCTCGGTGCGCATCTGGAACTCGATGTTGGTTCCAAACGGACCGACCAGCGTCGTATGCAGCGACTGGTAGCCATTTATTTTTGGAATGGCGATGTAGTCCTTGAACTTGCCTGGCAGAGGTTTGTAAAGCTGATGCAGTACGCCCATCGCGGTATAGCAGGCCGTCAGATCGCGCACGATGATCCTGAATCCATAAAGATCAGTGACCTGCGCAAACGACAGATGCTTTTCGTCCATTTTTCGATAAATCGAATAAAGCGTCTTTTCCCTACCGTATATATGTACCGGCACATGCGACGTTGCGAATGAAGATTCGACCTCCGACTGCACGCGTTTGATCACGTCTCGTCTGCGCCCGCGCGCGCGCTGAATCGCTTTGGTCAGCGTCATATAACGCCACGGGTGCAAGTGCTGGAAGGAGAGGTCCTGCAATTCTCGGTAGGTGGCGTTAAGTCCGAGTCGGTGAGCAATGGGGGCATAAATATCAAGCGTCTCGCGGGAGATTCGTGTCCACTTGCTGCGAGGCGCGTCGCCCAGCGTGCGCATGTTGTGCGTGCGGTCAGCGAGCTTGATCAGGATAACCCTGACGTCGCGTGCCATCGCGAGAAGCATCTTTCGAAAAGACTCGGCCTGATTTTCTTCCCGGGTGTTGAATTCGAGCTTTTCCAGCTTGGTCAGGCCGTCCACCAGATCCGCCACCGGCGCGCCGAAGCGCTCGATCAGTTCTGGTTTGGTGACCCCACAATCCTCTATTGCATCATGGAGCAAAGCCGCCATCAGCGCCTGCGCGTCCAGTTTCCATTGGGCGCACTGCAGTGCCACTGCAATTGGATGAGTGATGTAGGGCTCGCCGCTGTTTCTCAACTGCCCGAGATGGGCCTCGTCTGCAAATCGGTAGGCCTGTCGCACACTCTCGACGTCTGCAGCACTCAGGTAGTTGAGTCTTGCGGTGAGCGCGGCAAAGCTGGCGGCCGCCGCGTTGGCAGCGGCAGGCGTCGACTTGCTGGAAGCAGCAGGCGAAAGCAATGCGTTCATGCCTCAAATGTATCGCGCTGGCAATGCAAACACGGAAAAATGGCTTTTCGCAAAGCACCATGAAAAAAGCACCGCAGGGCGGTGCTTTTTCTGGACCTGATCACTGCGTTCAGCCCGGAACCTTTTTCAGCATCTCCAGCCCGATTTTTCCTTCGGCGATTTCGCGCAAAGCCGTGACGCCGGGCTTGTTTTTGCTCTCGATTTTGGCCGCGTGTCCCTGGCTCAACATACGAGCCCGGTAAGTTGCTGCCAGTACCAACTGAAAGCGGTTCGGGATTTTTTCGAGGCAGTCTTCAACGGTAATGCGGGCCATGGAGGTCTCCGGTTAGGTCAGGAATTCAACTAATTTGAAGGGCCGAAAAAACGTCGGCACGGGCGCGTTTCTGGGCAGAAAACTTCAGTCTTTGCGCATGCACAATCGTTTTCAGGTCGAAAACTGCGCGTTCAAACAACTCATTGATTATAACGAAGTCGAACTCGCGGGCTTGCGCCATTTCCTCGGCTGCGTTCTTGAGCCTCATCTCGATCACTTCCGGGGAATCTTCTCCACGCCGTTGCAGACGGGAGCGAAGTTCTTCCCAGCTTGGCGGCAGGATGAAAATCAGTACCGCATTGGCAAAAATCCGCTTGATATTGACGGCGCCCTGGAAATCGATCTCAAGGATCACATCGGAGCCATTTGCCATGCGCTCCTCAATTGCCTGACGCGACGTGCCATAGCGCTGCTGATGAACATGAGCCCATTCCAGAAAAGAGTTGCGGAGGACCATGCCATCGAATTCTTCAGATGACAGAAAAAAATACTCACGACCGTGCTTTTCCTGACCGCGCGGCGGGCGGGTAGTGTGTGAAACTGCTGGCTGAACGCGCGAGTCAAGTTCCATCAACGCTTTGACGAGACTGGATTTTCCGGCTCCACTGGGAGCTGCGACAACAAAAAGATTTCCTGGATAGTCCATTCGCGTTGGTTCGCTGGTTTGTTACGGTCTTGTAAGCTAGCAAATACTCATCACTCAATGTTTTGCACTTGCTCGCGAATTTGCTCGATCAGCACCTTCATGTCGACCGAAATGCGGGTCAGATCCAGTGATACCGACTTTGAGCCCAGCGTGTTGGCCTCCCGGTGAAGTTCCTGAATCAGGAAATCGAGGCGTTTGCCCAACTCGCCGCCTGCCGCGAGCAGTCGGTCAATCTCATCGAGGTGCGAGGAGATGCGCGTTATTTCCTCTGCCACGTCAATCCTGATCGCGAAAGCAGCCGCTTCAATCAGTGCCCGGTCCTGCGCCACTTCGGGTAGCGATGACCCGTCTGTCAGGGCCATCGCCTCCTTCCAGCGATCAAGAAA
>JANLYY010000179.1:0-12099 GCA_031365885.1 Polaromonas sp.
AAACAAATGTGTATAGCATTGCCCCATTATGGACAAATCAAGTACCCGCAAAGCGCTGATCGAAGCGCGCCTCAACATGCCCGACCGCCTGGCGCGGGCTGATCTGCTGCAGCGCGTGATGCGCATCTGGCTGGTGGGGCGGCCCGATGAGGTGATTGGCGCCTACTGGCCGATCAAGGGCGAGTTTGATCCGCTGCCGGCGCTGTACCGCTGGCAGGAAGATGCTATCTTGAGTCAAGATTTATCATCAAATCCGGCTCTAGCCCAGGTAGAGCGTGCGCAACTAGCTACTGAAAGCATAGCAAGCCGGTCGCCGCGCAAGATCGGTTTGCCGGTCGTCAACAAGCAGCACAAGACGCTGACGTTTCACGCTTGGTACCCCGGCTGCCCGATGGAAGAAGACGCCTACGGCATACCGAAACCCAAGGGCACCGAAGTCGTGGTGCCGACGCTGCTGTTCGTGCCCTGCGTCGGCTACGGACCGGGCGGCTTTCGGCTCGGCTATGGCGGCGGTTTTTACGACCGCACCCTGGCCACGCTGCAGCCGCGCCCGTTCACGGTGGGGCTGGGTTACACGCACGGGTGGCTGCCCGATTTCGAGCCCGAGCCACATGACTTGCCGCTCGATGCGCTTTTGAACGACAACGGGGTGGTGTGGCCAATTTAGGGGCCCCCACGATCGCTCGCTTCGCGTAGCTCCCGAGGCCTTGCAGGCTGCGGATGGCGAGACGCTTCGCCTCTGTCGCCTGTCCAAAGCTGCTCAAGCAGCTTTGGAGCTGAAGGCTCCAGCCCCTCGGGGGCCGCCCGCCTGCAGTCCGGCAAAGCCGGCCCTGCGGCTAGAGCTTGGCAAACGGGCTTCAATTGCTAGCTGATGGGGCAGCTGCAAGCAGGGGCCGCAGGCGCAGCGGCCCCCTCGGGGGGCAGCGAACCACACGCAGTGGGGAGCGTGGGGGCTCCACCTAATCAATCGAATCCACGGTATCCGCGTCAGCCACATCGCCGATGGCCTGCCGCGTAATCGCCGCCTGATTTTTCAGCCAGTTGCAAAACGCCAGCACTTCCGGCCGGCCCTGACTTCGCGGTCCGACGATCAGCCAATACGCCAGCGGTGAATCCAGCCTGAGCTTCGGAAACGGCTCGACCAGGTCGCCCGACGCCAGGCTTTCGGCAACCAGTGGCGTACGCAACAGCGCCACGCCCTGGCCAGCCACAGCTGCCTGCGCGATCTGGTGGGCGTAGTTGAAATACAGCCAGCGCTTGGGCTCCAGGCGCTTGAGTTGCTGCACCTCAAACCAGCGTTGCCAGCTCAGCCATTCGAGGTGCTGGCTGCGGTGGGTGTCACCGGCTTCAATCAGCGCGAACCGGGACAGGTCAGCCGCCTTTGTCAGCGCCGGGCTGCTTTTGAGCAACCAGGGGCTGACGACCGGTGCCAGCTGCTCGCCGAACAGGCGCTGGGCGTGGGCTGGCACATGCGCCGGTGTCGCATAGCGCAGCGCCAGGTCAACGTCGGTGGTTTCCAGGTCCACCGGCGCGTCCGTCGCGTCAATGCGGATGTCGATGTCGGGGTGCTCGGTCTGGAACGCCTCCAGCCGGGGAATCAGCCACATGGAAGCAAACGACGCCCAGGTGCTGATGGCGACACTTTTACGCCCCACGCTCTGGCGAATCATGCGCACCGCGCTGTCGATGCGTTCCAGCGACGGCACCACGGCGCGCAGCAGCTGCGCACCCGCGCCGGTCAATTCCACCGCCCGCGTGTGGCGGTGAAACAGGCTCACGCCGACATCTTCTTCCAGGCTTTGAATCTGCCGGCTGACGGCCGATTGCGTCAACGCCAGCTCTTCCGAAGCCAGACGGAAGTTCAGGTGCCGCGCCACGGCTTCAAACGCCCGCAGCTGGCCGGCGGCAATTGGCCGGGAGCGTAAATGGGTTTGTGAATGCTGCATGACAGTAGAGTGAAAGGATTGATGCTGATCAGGAATGAATAGCGTACCGCGATTTCATTGGACGGGGAAGGGCAGTCGGCGGACCATCAAGCCCTGAATAATTCGATTCAGGTCTTTTTTGGAGAACACCATGGACCACGCCAATGACCAACCAGCCGCCTGCCTTCTGACTGCCAACCAGGCCGTCACCCTGCGCGCCGAAGCGCTCAGCGTGTTGCGTATTGCGCATGGCCGCGTGTGGCTCACGGTGACCGACGTCGGGCCGTACAGCCGTGTGACTGCAGGCGACCATTTTTTAAGCCGGGGCGACAACCTGACGCTGCTGCCGGGGCAGGAACTGGTGATTGAGCCTTTCGGGCGCGGTGAAAAGACATCGGCGCAATTCAGCTGGGGCCCGCCGGAGGCTGTGGCCGCCGCTACGCCAGCAGCGGCTACTGCAAACTGGCGCGGTGGCGTGCTGCTGCCGCTGCTGGACTTGCGCCACGCTGCCGGGCTGGCAGCACGGGCGACGGGCCGCCTGTTCCTCGGATTCGGTCACGCCGCCGCCGCCGAGGGAATGCAGGTTGCAAATTACATCGCTATGATTTTCGTAGCTGGTTACGCACGTAATTCGGGGGCTGCAGGCACTTTTGATGCTGCATGCAAAGATTCAGCGGCCCTGGGCCGGCTGTACTGACGCAACAAAACCGCCGCAGGGGGATAGGGCGGGCCGTCATAATTTCGGCATGTCTGATGTTGATGTTTTGCCCACTGCGATCACGCCCACCCAGCGGCCCGGCGCCTGCGTTCGCGTGGTGGTGATGGGTGTGGCCGGCTGCGGAAAATCGGCGGTTGGCGAGTTGATCGCGTCGAAACTGGGCTTGCCGCTGATTGAAGGCGATGACTTTCACCCCGCCAGCAACGTCAGCAAAATGCAGCGCGGCGAGGCGCTGACTGACGATGACCGCGCCGACTGGCTGCGGACGCTGGGGCTGGAGCTGGCGCGGCACACCGAAGGCGCGGTGCTGACCTGCTCGGCGTTGAAAGCCGCCTACCGCGACAGCCTGCGCGCCGCCGCAACGCCGCTCTTTTTCATTCACCTGAAAATTTCAGAAGCCGAAGCACTGCGGCGCGTTGCCCGGCGGGCCGGTCATTTTTACCCGCCCAGCCTGGTCGCCAGCCAGTTCGCTGCCTTGCAAGACCCATCTGGCGAGGCGGGCGTGCTGGCGCTTGATGGCGAGGCGCCTCTGACGGAACTTGGACACGGTGCGGCGCAGTGGCTGACATCAACTGCCGGCCACGCCCAGTAAGATTCCCTGAACCATCCCACCGAGCCCACCATGTCCAAAGCCTTCGCCTCGCAATCCGACCTCGACGACAAAGTCATCACCTTTGAACAGCTCAGCGCGCACTGCTGGGCCTACACCGCCGAAGGCGACCCGAATTCGGGCGTGATCATCGGCGACAAATTCATCATGGTGAGCGACGCGACCGCCACACCGGCGATGGCGCAAGACCTGATCGCGCGCATCCGCAGCGTCAGCGACAAGCCGATCAAGTACGTGCTGCTGACCCACTACCATGCGGTGCGCGTGCTGGGTGCCAGCGCCTACCTTGCAGAAGGCGCTACCGAAGTCATAGCGAGCCAGGGCACCTATGAGTTGATAGCAGAGCGCGGCGCGCAGGACATGCAAAGCGAGATGGAGCGCTTTCCGCGCCTGTTTCGCAACGCGGGCAGCATCCCCGGCCTGACCTGGCCGACGATGCTGATTGCCGGCGGCGACCCGACCCGGGGCGAGGTGCCAGGCAAACTAGTGATTGATCTGGGCGGCGTGAAAGTACAGATTTGGCACCCCGGCCCGGGCCACACACGCGGCGACACGATTGCCTGGGTTGAAGACGAAAAAGTCCTGTTTTCAGGCGACCTGGTCGAATACGAAGCCGGCGTGTACACCGGCGATGCGCAACTCGAAGAATGGCCCGCCACGCTGCAAGCCCTGCGCGCGCTGAAGGCCGAAGCCATCGTGCCCGGTCGCGGTGAGGCGATGAAGGGGGCGGCCAATGTCAACAAGGCGCTTGACTACACGCAGCGCTGGGTCGAAATGCTGTTTGCCGCTGGCAAGGAAGCTGCCGCTGCGGGCATGAATTTGAAGGCCGCGATGGCGCACACCCGTAAAAGCATGGACCCGATTTTTGGCCACGTATTCATCTATGAGCACTGCCTGCCATTTGATGTCAGCCGTGCCTTCGACGAGGCCAGCGGCATCAAGCATCCGCGCATCTGGACCGCCGAGCGTGACAAGGAAATGTGGGCGGCGTTGCAGGGTTGAGAAGCTTGCCTAAAAAGAGTCCACCTGCGGCAGCAGTGCCTTAAACGCGCTGACAGCGGCCGGTCCCTGAAGTTTCTCCAGCCGCTCCAGCACCGTCGGGTCTACGAACGAGGTGTAGCCCAGGCGGAAGTTCTCGAAGCGCCGGCGGACCAGCTCGTCGTGGTGAACGATCTTCACATTGATGTGACGCGGGTCGTGCCTGATCTTCTCCAATAGAGCCACGACCTGTTTTTTTACCCCCTCAACTTGCTGGCAGAAGCGCATGCCATCGAAGATCAGCAGGCCGGTGATTCCCCGCGCTGGGTTGGATGCACGTGCCTTGCCGGCAATATCTGCCACGCTGCTGACAGGCCGCCCGGGTGCCAGAGTGCTGACGTAGATGGCTTCGTACAGTTGCGCGCTGCTTGGGTTGCTTGTTTGCATAAGTGGGCGCAACTGTAATGAACTGTTTTGATTGCCACAATGTAAAAATACACAACCGCAAAAAGTGTGCCATGACCATCAAAACTACCCGTGCTGCTCCTGCGGCCAGCCCTCCGACGCGATGCGCAACCTGTCGCTTGCGCCGCGCCAATGCATTCACGCCAGCGCCGGACGACACGATTGAATTTATCAACAGCTTTCGCAGCGGCAGCATCCGGGCGGCTGCAGGCGTCACCATCGTGCATGAACAACAAGCCAACGGCAAACTCTTCACGCTGTATTCGGGCTGGGCATTTCGCTACAAATCGCTGAGCGACGGCCGGCGGCAGATTCTGAATTTTTTGCTGCCAGGCGACCTGGTCGGTCTGCAGCAAGGGTTCTCGGACACGGACCTGCATGGGGTTGAGGCCGTCACGGATGTCAGCCTGTGTGTCTTCCCGCGCGACGGCCTGTGGGATTTATTCAGGAAGCAACCCGAGCTGGGGTACGACATCACCTGGCTGTCGGCACGTGGGGAAGGCTTTGTTGACGACCACCTGCTCACCACCGGCAGGCGCAACGCCACGGAGCGCATCGCGATGCTGCTGATGCATCTTTACCGCCGCCTGCAGCAGCTGGGGCTTGAGGAAAAAGACGCTGAGGGGCCGGGCGGCACGGTGGACTGGCCCATCAACCAGCAGCACATTGCCGATGCGCTGGGCCTGTCGCTTGTGCATACCAATAAAACACTCAGGCGCTTGTTGCGGTTGGGCCTGCATGAGATCGAGAACGGACGCCTGCGCCTGCTCAACCCCAAGGCGCTCGAACGCATCGCTGACTACTACGACAAACCCCGGCGGCAAGTGCCGCTTCTTTAGGCAGGCAACGATTCAATCATTGAGGCGCGCATTCACTCGCGAAGCCGTGCCGTTCAGTGCCCGAAAGTCCTGCTCGTAAGACTTGAGGTTTTCAACCGCTTTTTTACGCTGCGCTGGCGTGGTTTTGTTGTGAAACTCGGCGAAATTCTGGCAGGTCTGTTCGGTCAGCGCCTTCAGGTAACTCCGGTAGCCGGGGTCGGGCGATTCGGCCGATCTTTCGATCAGTGCGCGCATCGCCTGCCTGGTTTTTTCAGGCGTGGTCGGGCTGGCCGCAGTGGGCAAATTTTCAGACACACTGCGAACGGTTTTCAGCACGTCCTGCTGGCGGCGCTGCCATTCGCCCAGCGCCAGCACCGGGTTGAAACGCGAGCGGTCTATGCTCTGCGCAATCACTGCGAGCTGCTCTTCCTGCAAATCGCCGTAAAGCATTTCAACCCGCTTGACGGCTTTTTTCAGGCGCTTGCTGCGCTTTTCCTGCGCCGTGCCATCGATAAAATCTTCGCGGTATTCGGCATTGCTTTTGGCAAACCGGGTTTCCATCTGCTGCAGCTGGCTGGCACTGATGGTGCTGGCAATCGCCGCTGCCGTCGGCTCCATCTGGCCAGACACAGCCATCAGTTTGCCGCGAACGTCCGTGTAGATTTCACACGACTCGGCCGCCGATACATTCGACTGCAGGCGCTGCTGCAGCGTCTGCAAAACCTCGATATAGGCGGGCAGCTGCGTCTGCCGATGCCAGGCCTGCACCTGGTTCAGCCCGGATTTGACCTGCAGGCTTTGCGCACCGTTGAAGTCGACATAGCTGTCAAGATACCAGTACGCCAGTTCGGGCGCCTGGCTGTAAACGGCTCTCACCGCGCTGCAAGCCACCAGCACACCGGACAGCGCCAGCACCGCGATAATTCGTGCCAGCCTTGTCCCGCCCTTTTGCGGCGCGCAAGCATTCACAAAAGCAATGATCACAGGAAACCTCATGTCTATTTCACTCGATGTTCCAGTTGATGTCGTCATCATGGCCGCCGGCAAAGGCACACGCATGAAAAGTGCCTTGCCCAAAGTGTTGCACCGTTTGGGCGGGCGCGCATTGCTGGGCCACGTGATTGACTGCGCTGCGCGGGTATCGGCTCGCCAGATGATTGTGATCACCGGCCACGGTGCTATTGAAGTAGAAGCAGCTTGCGCACGTTCTGATTGGGCTCTGGCGTCTTTTGATGTAAAATCACAGCTGAAGTTTGCGCGCCAGGAGCCGCAGCTGGGCACCGGCCATGCCGTGCAGCAGGCGCTGCCATTGCTGGCCGATGACGGCGTGACGCTGGTGCTTTCAGGCGATGTGCCGCTGACCGAGGCGGCCACATTGCAAGCCCTGCTGGACGCGTGTGACGGCCATCGGCTGGCGCTGTTGACGCTGCGCATGCCAGACCCGACGGGCTATGGCCGCATCGTCAGAGCCGGAACGCAAGAATCTGCCCAAGTGCGCGCCATCGTCGAACACAAGGACGCGAGCGCAGAGCAGCGCGCCATCGACGAAATCTACAGCGGCATCATGGCGGTGCCCACGCGCCTGCTGCGCAGCTGGCTGGCGCGACTGGACAACCGGAATGCGCAGGGCGAGTACTACCTGACCGACATCGTCAGCTTCGCCGTGGCAGACGGCGTGGCCGTCGTCGCGCATCAGATCACCGATGCGCCGCAGGTGGCCGGCGTCAACAGCCCATTGCAACTGGCCGAGCTGGAGCGCGAGTACCAGCGCCGGCAAGCCAACGCATTGATGACGCAAGGCGTGCGTCTGCGCGACCCGGCCCGCTTCGACGTGCGCGGCAGCTTGAGCTGCGGCCAGGATGTCGAAATCGACGTGAACTGCGTGTTTGAAGGCACTGTTAGCCTGGGCGACGGCGTGCGCATAGGCGCCAACTGCGTGATAGCCAACGCAACAATTGCAGCCGGCGCAGTGATTCATCCCTTCACCCACATCGACGGCGAACAAATTGGCGTGCAGGTCGGCGAGGGCGCATTGATCGGCCCGTTCGCCCGGCTGCGGCCCGGCGCGCAGCTAGGCGCCGAAGTCCACATCGGCAACTTTGTCGAAGTCAAAAACTCCACGCTTGCGAAAGGCGCGAAAGCCAACCACCTGGCCTACCTGGGTGACGCCACTGTCGGCGAACGCGTCAACTACGGCGCCGGCAGCATCACCGCCAACTACGACGGCGCCAACAAACACCGCACGGTGATAGAAGCCGACGCACATATCGGCAGCAACTGCGTGCTGGTCGCACCGGTCACGATTGGCGCGGGCGGCACGGTAGGCGGCGGCTCAACGATCACCAAAGACACACCAGCCGGGGCCTTGAGCGTGGCGCGCGGCAAGCAGGTCAGCATCGCGGGCTGGACGCGGCCCGGGAAAATAAAGCGTTAGTCTCATGCCGTCAAGCGCTATTTATTTAATAGCTGCTTACGCAAGTATTACGGGGGCTACAGCCCGTTTTAACAAGACTGGCGATCCTGCAAACGCTAACAGCGCTGCCGCCTGCCCCAGAAAACGATCTACTTGTTTTTGGCTTTATAAGCTGCCAGCGACTTCGCCAGGTCGTCGTACTCTTCACAGGCGCTGCTGCCACAGATGGTTTTCAGGCGTGCCAGATGCTCTTCTGCCTTGGCCGGCTTGCTGTCCATTAAATAGGCCTCGCCGATGTATTCGTGTGCGCCCTTGTGGTTCGGGTTTAGCTTCAACGCCGTGGTGTAGTGCTCGAAGGCTTTCGGCAGGTCGGGCGTGGCCTGCTTGCGAAAAGAATAGGCCAGCAAATTGTGTGCGTCGGAATTGCGGGGTTGCTCTTTGACGGCGGTGCTCAATTCGCTGATGGCCTTTTTCCAGTCGGCTGCCTTGATAGCTGCCCGGCCTGTGGCCATGCGGTCAACTTTTGGTGCCGCAACGGGTGTGGGGTCGGGTGTCGTGTCGGCAGCCCGGACGACCGGGCTTGCGAACAAGACGCCCACGACGCAGCTGAACGCGGCGACCAAGCTGGAAACTGATGAACGCATGATTTTCTTCCTTCCAATGCTGAATCGCACCATAGCGATTCAATCCAATCGAAACCAGTCCGGTATCTTGGCTTGCCGGGCCTGGGTTTGTCAGGTCAAATAATTTCAGCGTCAATTTTTTCCACCACGTCATCGACAAAACTGTCTTTGAAAGTGAAATAAATCGACGTGAAAAACATCGCGGCGATGACCAGCGCCACCGGAAACATGGCCAGCGCCGCCACGTTGGCGTCGCCAAACACCGCCGCGATGATGGATACCACCACGGCAGCCAGCACGAACAGGCCGACCCAGGCCAGTCCGAAAACGGTCAATGCGCCCTTGTTTTTGTAGCAGGCCATGAAGCTGAAAAACAGACTCTTGACCGGCGATACGCCATGCCAGTGGACGAGAGCCGGTGCGTGCCAGAACATCAGCGACAGCGGCAAATACAGCGCCAGCGTGACCCACATCGCCGCCTGAAAATCGCCGCGCCGCACCATCTCTTCGGTGATCTTGCCGCCGACCAGATAAAGCTTGGCAAACTGCCCGCCATCGATCAGCGCCGATATGCCCATCATCGCCAAAAAACCGGCCGCATACAGGCCGCCCAGCACCATCATGGACTGCTTGCGCTGCTGGCCGGCGCGAAAGGCGCTGATCAGGATTGAGGGCATCGGAAACTTGCCTTTGCTGGCCTCTTGCGTGGCCGCCATCAGGCCCAGTGTGGCCGCGGGCAGCAGGGCCAGTGCCAGCGCGGCGCCGACGAAAGGCACCAGCGTGGCTAGCGACAGCACCGCCATGAACATGAAAAACAGGCCGGACATGGCCAGCGGCTGACCGAAGAAGGTCTTGATGCCCTGTCTTACCCACAGAAGGCCGGTGCGCGCGGGAACAATATTGAGTTTCATGGGTTGGATTCAGCCAGCAATTCAAAAATTAGTGAAACGGTGAGTAGTGAAGCGGCTTCGGGGCAGAGTTTGCCTGAAAGCAGGTTGGCGACCCGAGCGGTGCAACATCTGCCGGCCACCTGCCGGGCTTTTCAGTTTTGTAGCTGGTAAGGGCGCACCAGCCGCGCGCGCAGCACGCGCTCAAAATGCGTCGGGTCATGCGGTTTAAGCACAGCTGCTTCGCGGGGCAAATAGAAATCCCACAGCCGTGACAGCCAAAACCGCAGTGCAGCGGCGCGCTGCAGTGCGGGCAGCAGGCTGCGTTCTTGCAGCGTCATGGGGCGCACTCGCTGGTAGGCAGACATGAACGCGTCGGCGCGGTCTTGTGCGTTGGCGCCGCTGGCCAGGTCAACGCACCAGTCATTCAGGCAGACGCCGATATCGAACAAAAACGTGTCGCAGCCGGCGAAATAAAAATCGAAAAACCCGGTGAGTTGCGCGCCCTCGAACATCACGTTGTCGCGAAACAGATCGGCATGTACTGCGCCTTGCGGCAGGCCCTGGTAGGCGGGAGAGGCGGCTATGTGGTTTTGGTAGGCCAGCTCTGACAACAGCAGGCTGCGCTGCCCGGGCGTGAGGTGCGGCAGCACGCTGGGCACGGTCTGGTTCCACCACGGAAGGCCACGCAGATTGCCCTGCGCCCGCAGGTAGTCCAGGCCCGCCAGGTGCATGCGCGCCAGCATGTCGCCGACAGCGGCGCAGTGGGCGGCGGTGGGTTGCAATTCGCTGTGGCCGCGCAGCTTGTTGACGACGGCGGCTGGCTTGCCCTTGAGGCGGTGCAAGATTTCGCCTGACTGGCTGGCTGCCGGGTCGGGCACCGGAATGCCGCGCGCGGCGAGGTGCTTCATCAGGTGCAGGTAAAACGGCAACTGCTCGAACGTCAGGCGCTCGAACAGCGTCAGCACGAAATGGCCCTGGTCGGTATCGACGAAGTAGTTGGTGTTTTCAATGCCACCGGCTGCTGCCTTGATGGTTTGCAGTTGCCCCAGATCGAGGGCGCTCAGGAAAGCGGCAGCCTCGTCAAACGAGACTTCGGTGAATACGGCCATGCGTGAAAATTAGTCCCGAAACGAAAAATCAGAACTTGAAGAAGTTCCAGACGCGCGAACCGTTGGTGTCGTTGCTGGTGGTGGCAGGCGGCGTGCCACGCGCGCCTTCTGCCGGCTTGACTTCGTAAGCCGGCACGGTGGTTTTGGGTTGCACTGAAATCTGTTTCGTCTCGCCGCCAACCCGCAGCTCATCAATGCGCGAACCGGCGTCTTCGGTGCGAATGCGCTCGATGGTGGGGTCGCCCCTGCCCGGCTTGCTCGGTGTGTCGGGTGCGGCCTCTGGGCGAACCGGCGGCCCCACCCGTGCTGGCGAAGGCGCCTGCGTCTGGGCCATGACCGCAGCCAGCGGCAACGCTGCAATGACAGCGGCAAGAAGTGGGCGCAGGGCGGTTTTCATGGCTGTATTGTAGGCTTGCAGCGCGGCTTTGCCTGTCAAAAGTGCGGCTGATGCAGCACCCGAATTCCCTGACAATGAGTCCCATGATTCCTGAGAAAAAAACCCTGTTGCTGGTTGATGGTTCCAGCTATTTGTACCGCGCTTTTCACGCCATGCCCGACCTGCGGGTGACGCCGGGTGACCCGGCGAGTCCGGCCACCGGCGCTATTCGCGGCATGATCAACATGATGCAAAAGCTGCGCAAAGACGTGCGTGCCGACTACGCGGTGTGCGTGTTTGATGCCAAAGGCCCGACCTTCCGCGATGCGCTGTACCCGGCGTACAAAGCCCAGCGTTCGGCCATGCCCGACGACCTGCGCAGCCAGGTCGAGCCGATTCATGAGGTGGTGCAATTACTGGGCTGGAAAGTGCTGGCCGTGCCGGGTGTGGAAGCCGACGACGTGATCGGCACGCTCGCCTGCATGGCCTCGCTGCAGAAGATCGAAGTCATCATCTCCAGCGGCGACAAGGACTTGAGCCAGCTGGTCGATGAGCACATCACCGTCATCGACACCATGAACGACCGCCGCCGCGACCTGGCCGGCGTGGAGGCTGAATTTGGTGTGCCGCCGCGCCTGATGGTCGACTACCAGACGCTGGTCGGTGACGCGGTTGACAACGTGCCTGGTGTGCCCAAGGTGGGGCCAAAAACTGCGGTGAAGTGGCTGCTCGAATACGGATCGCTCGACGCACTGGTGGCGCGAGCCGACGAGATCAAGTGCGTGGTCGGCGACAACCTGCGTGCCTCGCTCGATTGGCTACCCAAGGGCCGCGAGCTGTTGACGATCAAAAAAGACTGCGAACTGGCCGACTACATCGACGGCCTGCCTGCTATGAATTCAATAGCTGCTTACGCAAAGAATACGGAGGCTCTGAAGGTTTTTTATGAGAAATACGGCTTCAAGGGGCTGGTCAGGCAGATCGAAACCGAAAACACACCGCCAGAGCTGATCGGTCACGGCGAAGGCCAAAAAACCCCAGCCCGGGCAACCAGCGATTCTCCCGGGTTGTTCGACGAACCGCAGACGGTTGACAAGCCCTTGGCCGAGCGCGCCACCAATCTCAAGTACGACACGATTTTGAGCTGGGACGCATTCGACGCGTGGCTTGAAAA
>JANLYY010000235.1:0-5197 GCA_031365885.1 Polaromonas sp.
TTGCGACCGTCCATGCTGCGTTCCATGCAGCCGTTGATGCGTTCCTCGGTGGTCGAGACGGCGTCTTCACGACCCCGATATTGCGGAAAGCTCACGAACGTCCCAACCCAGGGATTGCCGAATTTGCGACCGCCGGAGTCCACGTGACACGACGCGCAGGCGAGGTTGTTGCCAGCGTAGCGCTTGCTGGAATCTTTGACCTCGGGGCCGATGTGTTTATAGGTTTCTTCCATCAATGCCTTGCCCTGGCGCACTGACTGCCCGTATTTGTCGTCGGGCAGTTTGCTGATGTCCGGAGCTTTCCAGTCTTTGGGCGTTTGGGCCAAAGCGCCTGTGATCAACCCGGCGCTGATGGTTATTCCGATGAGAATTCGGTTATGCGATTTCATACGAATTTCCTTGAAACAGTCTGCAGTTTCACCCTGTCAGTCGCGTGACGGTTTGCGGTACATCAAACAAAGAGTGATCCACCCGATTGCCATGGTTCTATCTTGTAAAAATGTGATTTGGCTGATATGCCTATCAAGCAACGCGAGACTCCGCTTACCCCGCCCGTGGCTGCCACAGCGACAGGCTAGCTTGGTCTTTTGGCAGGACTGGCTGCAGCACCGGAATGTCGCAATCGCAAGGCGTTGGAGATCACCGATACCGAGCTCAAACTCATCGCCAGCGCCGCAATCATCGGCGACAGCAGCCAACCGGTGAAGGGGAACAGCACACCGGCGGCCAGTGGAACGCCCAGCGCGTTGTAGACGAAGGCGAAGGCCAGGTTCTGCTTCATGTTGGCAATGGTTTCTTCCGAAATGGCACGCGCATGCGCAATACCGCGCAGGTCACCCTTGACCAGCGTGACCTGTGCGCTGTTCATCGCCACGTCGGTGCCGGTGCCCATGGCCACGCCTACATCTGATTTGGCCAGCGCAGGCGCATCGTTGATGCCGTCGCCGGCCATCGCCACAATGCGGCCCTCGCGCTGCAGCTTGTCTACCAAAGCGAGTTTGTCGGCGGGCTTGACCTCGCCATAAACCTCGGTGATGCCCAGCGTTGCCGCGACTGCTTTGGCGGTCGTCAGGCCATCGCCTGTGGCCATGATCACCCGCATGCCAAACGACCGCAAGGTATTCAGCGCCTCAAGCGTACTGGCCTTGATCGGGTCCGAAACCGCCAGCAGGCCGGCAAGCTTTTCGTTGACCGCCAGAAACATCACGCTGGCGCCTTCTGCCCGCAGCGATTCGGCCTGCGATGTCAGCGCGTCAACGGCCACGCCGAGTTGCGTCATCAACGCGGTGTTGCCCAATGCCAGTGGCCTGCCAGCGACGTTGCCGCGCACGCCAATGCCAGAGCCGGATTCGAAGTTGTCTGCCTTGTCCAGCACCAGGCTGCGCTCTTTGGCGGCGCTGACGATGGCTGCGGCCAGCGGATGCTCGCTGCCCTGGTCCAGGCTGGCGGCCAGGCGCAAAACTTCTTCCTCCGTAAAACCCGGCGCTGCCACGGCGCGATTGAAGCGCGGTTTTCCTTCAGTCAGCGTGCCGGTCTTGTCGACGATGAGCGTGTCAACCTTGCGGAAGTTTTCAATTGCCGCTGCATCACGAAACAGTACACCCTGCGTGGCGGCTTTACCAGTAGCGACCATGATGGACATCGGCGTAGCCAGCCCCAGCGCGCACGGGCAGGCAATGATCAGCACGGCCACGGCATTGATCAGGCCATAGACCCAGCTGGGCTCGGGTCCGAACAGCCCCCAGACCACAAATGTCAGCAGGGCCACGCTGACGACGCTAACGACAAAATAGCCCGCCACCTGATCGGCCATGCGCTGCATGGGCGCGCGCGAGCGCTGGGCCTGCATCACCATCTGCACGATGCTGGCCAGCACGGTTTGTGAGCCCACCCGCTCGGACTTCATCACCAGCGCGCCGCTGGTGTTAAGGGTCGCGCCTATCAGTTTGTCGCCGGTGCGCTTGGTGACGGGCATTGGTTCGCCAGTCAGCATCGATTCATCCACCGCGCTGCTGCCTTCGACCACCACGCCATCGACCGGCACCTTTTCGCCGGGCCGCACACGCAGCGTATCCCCGACGTGGACATGCGTGATGGCGATGTCTTCTTCCGCACCATCGGCATTGATGCGGCGTGCGGTTTTGGGCGCCAGCCCCAACAGCGACTTGATGGCCGCTGAGGTTTGCGAACGCGCCTTCAGTTCCAGAATCTGCCCCAGCAGCGTCAGCGAAATGATGACCGCCGCTGCCTCAAAATAAACCGCGACGCGTCCCATGGCCACGAACGATGACGGGAACACTTGCGGCGCCAGGGTAGCCACCACGCTGTAGATAAACGCGGCGGCTGTGCCAAGCCCGATCAGCGTCCACATGTTGGGGCTGCGGTTGCGCACCGACTGCACGCCGCGCACAAAAAAAGGCCAGCCGGCCCACAGCACGACGGGTAGCGACAGCGCCAGTTCAATCCAGCTTTGCGTTGCCATCTCAAACCACTGCAGCCGGTGGCCGGCCATGGCCAGCACCGCCACGGCGATGGTCAGCGGCAGCGTCCAGACAAAGCGCTGTTTGAAGTCCCGCAGCTCGGGGTTTTCGTCCTCGTCCAGACTCGGCATTTCCGGCTCCAGCGTCATGCCGCATTTCGGGCAGACGCCCGGATGATCCTGGCGGATTTCGGGGTGCATCGGGCAGGTGTACATGGCGCCAGATGTACCCGGCGCATCGGGGGGCGCAGGCGCGGCTGCGGCTGCGGACTGATTCAAATAGCGCAAAGGGTCGGCTACAAATTTGGCTTTACAGCCCGCACTGCAAAAGTAAAAACGCTTGCCTTCGTGCTCCTGGCTGTGCGGTGATTGGGCCGTCACCGTCATGCCGCAGACCGGGTCTTTCAAAGCATTTGCAGACAATTGGCTGCCCGCTGCTTGCGCGTCCGCTTGGTCAGCAGGCGACGGAGCGGGTGTTGGCGGCCCGCTGGCGTGGGATTGGGCATACAAAAGGCCGTTAGCCCAGGCAAAACGTGCGCGAGCAGCTATAAAAACCATAGTAAAAATCTCCGTTGGGTGCTTGCTTCTTCATTCCAGAAAATGGATTTCATCCAGACTGGTCTTTACCATCCATCGTGATTTGCGTGCCTGCACTTCCCGCCAGCATGGCTTCAATCTGGTCGAGTGAGCCGATCACGGCGCGCTTGCCGCTGGCTTTTACAAAGCGGCAGGCGGCGTCGATTTTTGGTCCCATCGAGCCTGCAGGAAAAGTCATGCCTGCCAGCGTTTTTAGGCTGACAGACCCAAGCGCTCGTTGCTGCGGCGTGCCCCAGTCCGAAAACACCGCCTCCACGTCAGTAGCGATCACCAAACAGTCTGCTTTCAGTTCATGCGCCAGCACGCCGCTGCACAAGTCCTTGTCGATCACTGCTTCAACGCCTTGCAGACTGTGCCCGTCAGTACCGCGTACCACCGGAATGCCACCACCGCCGGCCGCAATCACCAGCGCGCCGCGGGCCAGGAGCCAGCGGATCGGATCGAGCCCAAGCACGCGCAGCGGTTGCGGCGAGGCGACAACGCGCCGGAAGCTGTTGCCGTCGGGCGCCATGACCCAGTTTTTCTCAGCGGCGACGCGCGTGGCTTCCTCCTGCGTATACACCGGCCCGATGGGTTTGGTGGGCTTGGCGAACGCTGGGTCATTTGGGTCCACTTCAACCCGCGTCAGCAAGGTGGTGACGGTTCGCGCAGGCAGCAAATTGGCCAGTTCCTGCTCTAGCAGGTAGCCGATCATGCCGTCGGTTTGTGCGCCCAGCACATCGAGCGGGTAGCTTTTAACGGCGGTGTAGGCAGCCGATTGCAGCGCCAGCAACCCGACCTGCGGCCCGTTGCCGTGCGTCAGCACCAGCTCGTTGTTTGATGCCACGCGCGCCAGCTGCGCGGCAGCGCGGCGAATGTTCTCCAGCTGGTTGTCGGCAGTAAGCGGCTGACCCCGGCGCAGCAGGGCGTTGCCGCCGAGCGCGATGACGAGTCTCATGTCAGCCTCATGCGAGTGTCGCCACCAGTACGGCCTTGATGGTATGCATTCGGTTTTCGGCCTGTGTGAAGACAATTGACGCGTCGGATTCGAACACCTCATCAGTCACTTCAATTTCGCTCAGGCCATATTTTTTGTGGATGTCGCGTCCCACCTCGGTGTCCAGGCTGTGAAAGGCCGGCAGGCAGTGCATGAAGCGGGTGCGCGCCTTGCCGGTGGCCTTCATCAACGCGGTGTTGACCTGGTAGGGCATCAGCTGGTCAATGCGCTGCTTCCAGACTTCGTCGGGTTCGCCCATAGACACCCAGACATCGGTGTAGATGAAATCCGCCCCCGCCACGGCTTTTAGCGGGTCGCTGTCAATCGTAATGCGGGCACCGGTCGTCAGTGCCAGCTCGCGCATCTGCGCCACCAGCTCAGCAGGCGGTTGCAGACCGGGCGGTGCGGCAATGCGCACGTCCATGCCCATCTGTGTGCCGCCTACCAGCAGCGAGCAGCCCATGTTGAAACGCGCATCACCCAGGTAGCAAAACGAGAGTTCGTGCAGCGGCTTTTCACCGAACTCTTCCATCGTCAGCAGGTCGGCCAGAATTTGCGTCGGATGCGCTTCGTCGGTCAGGCCGTTCCACACCGGTACGTGCGAGAAGCGGGCGAATTCCTCCACCACGCTCTGGTGAAAGCCCCGGTATTCAATGCCGTCGTACAGGCGGCCCAGCACCCGCGCAGTGTCTTTCAATGATTCCTTGTGTCCCAGTTGCGAGCTGCCCGAGTCAATGAAAGTGACGTGGCCACCCTGGTCATGGACGGCCACTTCGAAGGCGCAGCGCGTGCGGGTCGAAGCCTTCTCAAAGATCAGCGCGATGTTTTTTCCTTTGAGGCGCGGGTGTTCGTTGCCAGCGTACTTCGAGCGTTTGAGCTCGGCCGCCAGATCCAGCAGAAACCGGATGTCGCGCGGCGCAAAGTCTTTCAGGTCCAGCAGGCTGCGGTTGCGCAGGTTAAAGCTCATGGTGCTCCTCGCTTGAGATTCGGTTTCAAATGGCGTCGCGCTCAATCGGGCACGACATGCAGTGGCTGCCGCCGCGGCCGCGCCCCAGCTCGCCGCTGGGTATCGTGATCACTTCGATGCCGGCCTTGCGCAGCAGTGTGTTGGTGTAGACGTTGCGGTTGTAGGCCATGACCACGCC
>JANLYY010000038.1:0-16047 GCA_031365885.1 Polaromonas sp.
CAGATGCTGCGCACGGCCGTTGTAGGCCTGCAGGCCGGCAAAATTGAGGGCCGGGTGCCTGCGGATTTCCATCACCAGATTCAGCGCGGACGGCCCAGGCTCGGCGCCGCAGCGGCCGTGGCCGACGTCGATTTCAACAAACACGTCGATCACCGTGCCGACGCCGCTGCCGCCGCGCGCATCGGTCATGGCTTTGGCCAGGCGAATCACCCCTTCGCTGCTGTCCACGGCAATAGCCAGTTGACCGCCCTGCGCCACCACCGTTTTGGCCAGCTCGGCGACGCGCTTGAGCTTGGCCGGCGCAATCACCTGGTTGCTGATGTAGATGTCCAGCACACCGCCAGCTGCCAGCGCTTCGGCTTCAGATGTCTTCTGCACGCAGACGCCAACGGCACCGGCCTTGGTCTGAATTTTCGCCAGCTGGGCCGACTTGTGCATCTTGGCGTGCGGGCGCCAGCGTATGCCATGCTTTTTGGCGAATTCGCCCATGCGTACCAGGTTGCGTTTCATCGCGTCCAGATCGATCACCAGCGCGGGCGTGTCGATGTGGGTGACGGATTCTCCGATCAGTGAAGACCAGTGGCCGGGCAGGGCGCTCATGCGCTGTTGACCAGGCTGTCGCCGGCGGGGTTGGCGAATCGGTTGTCATCGGGAACGGCGCCTTCGGCCAAATGCTGCGCGTCACCCCAGCCGACCAGCGTGAACCCTTCGGGCGTCCAGAGCAGACGGTTGATGGCGGCATTGCCCAGTGCCCAGGTGCGCGGTGCCTGAATGTCAAGCCGGGTCGCCGCACGGTACAGCACGTCCATCACGCCGCCGTGGGCCACCATGGCGATCAGCTCGCCCGGGTGGTCAGCCGCCAGGCGCGCCGCAGCTGCCAGCACGCGCTCGCGCAGGGTCAGCAGCGACTCGCCGCCGGTCGGTGTGAATTGAGGATCGCGCTTGCGCCAGCGCTTCGATTGTTCGGGCAGCTGCGATTCAATTTCGGCGAAGGTCTTGCCTTCAAATTCGCCGAAGCAGCGTTCGCGCAATGCCGTCTCTGGCGTCAACGGAATATCGACTGCCCGGCCCAGAAATTCGGCGGTTTCCCAGGCGCGCGACAGGTCACTGGCGTAGATGGCCGTTACCGGTTCATCGGCGAGCGCCTGCCCCAGAAGCGCGGCCTGACGGCGGCCGACGTCGCTGAGGGGAATGTCGATCTGGCCCTGAATGCGCGTGTCGGCATTCCAGGCGGTTTCGCCATGGCGAATGGCAATTATTCGGGTGGGTTCAATCATGGTGCTTAGAGCTGGATTTGCCGAGCGGCTGCGGGTGGAAGCGGGGAGCCCTCACCCCCGCCCTCTCCCAGAGGGAGAGGGCGTGATTACGCAAAGCAAGCGATAGCGAGCGAACATGGGGGGCGGACATGCAAGCCGGGGCCGCGGGACTGGCTTCGCCAGACCGCAGGCGCAGCGGCCCCCTCGGCGGGCAGAGAGGGACACGAAGTGCGCGAACGTGGGGGCCATATCTACCGTGATATCTCTACATTGATGCGCCGCGTGCCGGGCGGTGGTTCGGGAAAGCCGCGCAGCGCGGCATCCATCATGGCGGGGAACACTGCCTGCGTGTCGCTCCACACACCGTCGTGAAAAGCGCGGGTTTCAAAAACGACCTGCTGGGTGGAAAGCTCACGCATCAACATCGACAATTCGCGCTTGAAATAGGCTGGTTCTGGAAAGCGCATCGGAAACGACAGGCCGAACCCGGCGCCGCGGCTGCCGCCACCCAAAAATACGCCTGACCCGCCAGAAAAACCGCCAAATCCAGCGCCAAAAACTTCGTCATAGCCCGGATAGCCGCGCTCGATGATCTGCGTCGTGGCGACGACTTGCACGCTGTAGTTCGCCACGGCGGGGTTCAGTTCCATGCCGACTTTGGCCAGCGCTGTCCGCGCGTCCGCTTCCACAGCATCTTGCTGCGCCGCCGGATTTTGCTGCGAAGGCAGGCGCTCAAACCGGTAAGCCGTGCCCGGGCCGGGCGGCGTCGCTGTCCATTTCGAAAACGCGGTCACGTCGGTGTCAACCAGCCGAACGCTCGCGCAGCCGGTCACCAGCCACAAACTGGTTGCTATTAAAAAAAGAGCCGTCCACGCACGTTTCATGAGGGCTTCAGGTCGTTTTCGTTTAAATGTAGGGGGCAGACATCAGCTTGACACAAGGTCGATCACTGACCTGCCAGGGCGCATGATCGGGCTACGCGGCGTGCTGAATACCTCGCTGTCAAATCCTTTGTCGCCGTCTGCATCGGCAACGCCGGTGGTGCGAATGTTTTTGAAGTCATGGCGCTTGCTGTCCATCAAATGCGAGGGCACGATGTTCTGCAGGCTTGAAAACATGTTCTCCAGCCGGCCCGGAAATTTACTGTCCCACTCCCGCAGCATATTGCCGACCTGCTTGCGCTGCAGGTTTTCCTGGCTGCCGCACAGCGTACAAGGAATGATCGGAAAGCCGCGTACCTGCGCCCAGCGGGTCAGGTCTTTTTCAGGTACGTAAGCCATCGGGCGAATGACGATGTTTTTGCCGTCGTCGCTGACCAGCTTGGGCGGCATGCCTTTTAGTTTGGCGGCAAAAAACATATTGAGGAAAAACGTTTGCAGCATGTCGTCGCGGTGGTGGCCCAGCGCGATCTTGGTCGCGCCGAGTTCACCGGCCACGCGGTACAAAATGCCCCGGCGCAGGCGCGAGCACAGCGAGCACAGTGTTTTTCCCTCGGGAATCACGCGTTTGACGATGCTGTAGGTGTCCTGGTTTTCGATGTGAAACGGCACGCCCAGCCTGGCTAAATAGTCGGGAAGGATGTGCTCCGGAAAGCCGGGTTGTTTCTGGTCGAGGTTGACGGCAATCAGACTGAAATTGACAGGCGCGCGCTTTTGCAGCTTGAGCAGAATGTCGAGCATGGCGTAGCTGTCTTTGCCGCCCGAGACACACACCATCACCTTGTCGCCTTCCCCGATCATGTTGAAGTCGACAATCGCGCGGCCGACATCGCGGCACAGGCGTTTTTCGAGCTTGTGGTCTTCGCGTTCAATCTTCAGACGGCTTTGCGCTGGGGCTATTACCGGAGTTATTGCCGTAGCAACTTCTTCTTCCATCCACACTGCACTCATCTCGTTCACCATTGTCCTGTCTCGACGCGAATGGCTACTTCGCAGTCGTCAAAAATTTCGAGTTTTGCAATCTTCACCCGCACACCTACCACGCCGGGCAACTGCATCAGCCGGTGCGCCAGTTTGCCGATCAGACTCTCCAGCAGATTCACATGATTTGCTGTGCATTCGGCAATGATGATCTGACGCACCTTGCGGTAATCCAGCACATGGTTGATGTCGTCGTCGCTCGGCAGCAGCGGCTGCGTGCCCAGGTTCAGTTCGGCGTCGACCTGAATCGGTTGCGGCGCTGTTTTTTCATGCTCAAGAATGCCCAGATTCGCGTCAAAGCGCAAGCCGGTCAGGTTCAGGATCTGGGTGCCGCGGGTATTGAACATAGGTCAGTTTTTACCGGGCGTAAGGCCGGCTTGCATCAGCGAAAAATCACGCTCGAACTTCATCAGGTGCTGGCCGCCATCGACCAGCAGTGTGGTGCCGGTGATGGACGCATTTTCCAGCGCGAATTTGACGGTCGCAGCCACGTCGGCAGCGGTCGATGAGCGGCCCAGCGGCGACAGCTTGTGTAGGGCCTTGAACTGCGCGTCACTCAGCATATGGCTGGTGAGCGTCAGCCCCGGCGCCACGCCCACCACGCGCACCCGGGGCGCGAGCGCCAGCGCCAGCATGGTGCCAGCGGCCTCCAGTGCGGCTTTGGAAAGCGTGTAGCTGAAAAAGTCCGGGTTCTGGTTCCACAGTTTCTGGTCCAGCAGATTGACCACCGCACCGGTCGCGCTACGTGCCGCAACATGCGCGTGCAGTGCCTGCGCCAGGACAATAGCGGCGCCCGTGTTGCTGTGCAGGTGCTTGTCGAGCGCCGCGAAGGAAAAACTGGCGGCGTCGTCGTGCTCGAAGGTCGAGGCGCTATTGACGACCGCATCGACACGACCGAACTTTGCAATCACGTCGGGCAGCAAGGCCTGCACACTCGCCTCATCGGACAGATCTGCATAAAAAGCGGCTGCAGCCCCCGAAAGACGTGCGCAAGCAGCTACTGTTTCGATAGCATCTGTTTCCGAGCTGCGGTAGTGTACGGCGACGTGCCAACCGCCGGCAGCCAGCGCCAGCGCGATCTCGCGCCCCAGCCGCCGGGCGGCGCCGGTGACCAGAACAACTTTTGTAACAGGATCAACAGGGTGGGGCGGCATCTGGCGAGGTGATGGAGCAGGTGATGAATAGCCGACAATTAAGACCGGTGATCGACATGAAAGAAAAATCCATTTTAACGACCGACCTTCAAAGCGTGATTTGCCAGGCCATCGCCCGTGCCGGCGGCTGGCTGGGCTTCGACGAGTTCATGGCGCTGGCGCTGTATGCGCCGGGACGGGGTTACTACGCCAACGACTCGCGCAAGTTTGGCTTGCTGCCGGGTGGTGTGCAAGGCGGCGGTAGTGATTTTGTGACGGCGCCCGAGCTGTCGCCCCGGTTCGGCCAGGCGCTGGCGCGGCAGGTAGCGCAGGCACTGCAGGCGACCGGCACGGCTGAAATCTGGGAGTTTGGCGCCGGCTCTGGCGCGCTGGCGCTGCAGCTGCTGGACGCGCTCGGCCCGATGTGCCAGCGCTACACGATTGTTGATCTGTCCGGCAGCCTGCAAGTGCGACAGCGTGAGCTATTGGCCTCCCATGCGGGCAAGGTGCAGTGGGCCAGCGCGCTGCCTTCGCAGATGCGCGGCGTCGTTGTCGGCAACGAAGTGCTCGATGCGATGCCGGTGAAATTATTGGCAAGGGGGGGCGGCGTGTGGCACGAGCGCGGTGTGGTGCTCAATCAGGGACATTTCACTTATGCCGACAAACGCAGCGACCTGCGGCCACCGTTTAAGGTGGCCGGCACGCATGACTACGTCACCGAGATTCACCAGCAGGCCGAGGGCTTCATCGGCACACTGGCCGACCGGCTGCAGGCGGGTGCCATTTTTCTGCTCGACTACGGCTTTCCCGAACATGAGTACTACCACCCGCAGCGCAGCATGGGCACGCTGATGTGCCACCGGGGTCATCTGGCCGATGGCGATGCGCTGGCCGATGTCGGCAGCAAAGACATCACCGCGCATGTCAATTTCACCGGCCTTGCCGTGGCCGGGCAGAGCGCCGGGCTGGAGGTGTTGGGTTACACCAGCCAGGGCCGGTTTTTACTCAATTGCGGCTTGCTTGAAGGCATGGGCGATGACCACACGGGCGCCGGGCTGGCCAGGCGCGCGATGGTGCAAAAGCTCGTCAACGAGCATGAGATGGGCGAGTTGTTCAAGGTGATTGCCTTTGCCGCGCGAAGCGAGCAGGCCAATCAGGCCAACGCCTGGCAGCCGCTGGGTTTTGTTGTAGGCGACCGCACTCACACGCTTTGACAACGGCGTTCCGGTTTTTTTACCGCGTGCCGAGGGCGTCGGCGATGGCCGCATCAATCGTCGCCTGCAAATTCAGACCCTTCGCAATGCCCATGCCGTTGCTGCTCATGTCGATGATGGTCTGGTTGCGAATGCTCTGGTTGTTCAATGTGTTCTGTATGAAGGTGGACAGCGGCACCGACGCTATGCTGAGTTCCATCGTATTGCGAGGGCCATTTTTCACCACTTGCGCCTGTGTTTGTGTCGAAATTTGCTGGCTCAGCACGATGGCCTGCTGCGGCGTAAGGCTGGTGAGGTCACCGACCCGGAAGGTCGTTGAGGTGATCAGCTGGCCGTTGACGTAGACCGCACGGCTGATGCCGAACGACACCATCAGACCGGTACCCAGATCAAAGCCGCCGCGCAGTTTGTCCAGGGTCTGGTCACTGGCCGCCAGCCAAAGGGAAGCGTCCGGCTTGTGTGGTGCCGGCATCTGCGGCATCTGCGCCTGGCAAACGCTGGCCAGTAGCGTCATGCACAAGCTGATCGTGAACCGGCGGCGGCGAGCGCGCGACGCGGCAGCGTTCAGGCAGGTGAACCCGTTCATCAGAAGTCTCCCGGTCCATGCTTGGGCATCGTTGCGCCCGACAGGCTGTCGCGATTCACCCCGGCTCTCAGCGGCGCCTGTGGCACTGCCTGCCAGTCGGCTGCCAGATTGAAACGCGCCGAACTCATGCGGTTGTGAACGACGAAAAGCAGACCGCTTTGCCAGCTGGCCATGAAGCGGGCGCGTGACAGGGCGCGGGTGCCACTGGCCGGATCGCCGATCAGCACGCGGTCAGCGCGCAGGCCCTTGACCACCACGAAATGCTGGTAGCCGTTTTCATTGATGAGCACGATGGCAGGCACCCGTGCTTCGGTCAGTTTGTCCAGCGACTGCTCAAAGCCGTCGGCCTCAAAACCATGCGCCTGCAAAAACCGTTTCATGTCGAGCAGCGAAAACCCTTCGGTGCGAATTTTTTTTTGGTCGCCGTTGCGGAACATGTGTTCAAAGACCGTTGCCTCCGTCATGGCGTAGCCGTACTGGTGCGTCAGCAATGTGGCAATGGCGGCCGAGCCGCAACTGAAATCGTATTGCTGCAGCAGCGTGCCGGCCAGGCGGGCCTGCCGGATGCTGGTGACGGGCATCACCACATCGCCGCCGCCCATCGACGGCAAAAAGGCTTTTTGGGCTTGCACCGTGGTGGCAACCATGGCGGTGGAAACAGCCAGGATTGTGAACAGGGCGCGCATGGTGCTCTTCCGGTGTCAGTTCATTTGCAGATTCAATATCACCGCGTTCTGGATCAGCACATTGGCGCCGGTGTTCTGGATCACGATGGGCAGACCGCTCATGTTGGAAAACGAGCCGGCACTGATGGCATTGGTGCCGGTGGCCACGTTCACGGCGGTGTTGTTGGCAGTGGTGCCCGACAGCTGCATGTCGCTGCTGACCAGTGCGGTTCCGCCGCGGTAGTCGGCCAGCTTGTCCGCTTGCACCGGATGGTCGAACGCGGCGACTGCAGCGCTCTTCGAGGCGGTGATTGCCGGTGTCAGGTCAGCCGTCGTGGTTTGGGCTGTGACCTGCACAGGCAGGCCAAACGAAAAGCCAGCAGCCAGCGCGGCACCACTGAACCAGCGCATGTTTTTTGATTTCATTTTTTTCCCCTTGAAGGTCTGTCGATAGCGAAATCAGCCGACATCGATCCTGAGGTGGTGGCACCAGGATCAACGCCGGCCGCGCGTGACCTTACTTGCCGACCGCCAGATTGGCCTGCACGTTCACGCTTTGCTGCACCAGCGACGACAAGCCGCTGTTCTGATTGGCGATCATGATGCCGGCTGCCGACTGGCCAACGCTGGTCATGGTGTTGGCCATGCTGAACGATCCGGCATTGACGTTATTGCTACCGCCATTGCCGCCCGTGCCGCCATTGCCGACGCCGCCGGTGCCGCCGGCAGCGGTGTTGACGCCGCCGTTGCCAGCGCCGCCGGCGCCGCCCGTGCCGCTACCGCCTGCGCCGCCGTTACCGGCTGCGTTGTTGCCATTGCTGGCGCTGCCATTGGTGGCACTGCCGTTGGTAGCCGAGCCGCCGGCACCGCCGGAACCGGCACCGCCAGTGCGCGTACCGCCACCGCCGTTACTGGCCACTGCGCCGCCAGCACCACCAGCGCCGCCTGCGCCCGTGCCGCCGCCGTTGCCAGCCGTGCCGCCACCGCCGCCCGCGCCCGCTGTACCACCAGCGCCGCCAGCGCCCGTCGTGCCGCCACCGCCGCCAGCGCCTGCCGTGCCGGCAGAGCCGCCATTGCCACTGCCGAGCGTGGCATTGCCGTTGCCGCCGTTGCTGCCACCGCCGTTGCCGCCACCTGCGGTAGCGCCACTGTTGCCGCCACCGCCATTCGGGCCGCCGCTGCCGCCACCGCCATTGGCGCCACCGGCAGAGTTGCCGCTGGCCCCGCCGTTGTCGCCGTTGGATTCGGCCGCGCCACCCCGGTTGTTGCCACTTGCGCTGCCGCCCCAACCATTGCCACCGTTGCCTGCGTTGGCACTGCCATTGGTGGCGCTGCCATGGCTGATGGCTCCATTGGAGGCGCTACCGCCAGCTGCGCCGACTGCACCCACACCGCCAGCGCCAGCGCCGCCGGTTCCCGACCCGCTGGCCCGGCCACCCTCGCCGGTACCGCCGGTACCGCCGTAACCTGCCGCGCCGTTGGCATTGCCCGTGTTGTAGGCGGTGTTGCCGATGTTTTGCACGCTGTTGCCTGACACCGACCCGTTCAAGGTGCTGGTCGCTGTGGCATTGGAGGTGTTAAAGGCATTGGTGAAGGTTCCTGTCGAACCGTTGTTGATAGCCGCCGAACGAGCTGCGTTTGCGTTGGCAGCGCCTGACCTTTTGTTGGTGCTGTTGTCAGTCCGGTTGGCGAACGACGAGGTCGTGGTGGTTGGCGTACTTACCGATGAATCGGTGTTGGTATTGGTGCTGGTATTTGTATTTGCGCTGGTACTTGCACTGGTGCTTGTGCTCGTGTTGTTGCCGTTGACCGTCTCCTGTTCGGTCGTATTGGCAAGCGTTGCACCGCTAAAGCCGCACGCAACTGCAATGGCCGAAGCCAGTAGTGATTTTTTCATGAATCCTCCTGAGGGTTGATTAAAAAAGGCAAACAGACTTGGGCGTACTGCGCATGGCTTGTCCGCAAGTCAAACATCGTTGTGCATATTCAATGCCAGGGCTCCGCGTACCTTGGCCAAGTCCTTGTCGCCATTGAAGATACGGGCCATTGATGCAGACGGGCGCGTATTTGCCACATTGAAATAACAACGCAATTCACGGGAAGTTGTCACAACTGCAAGACGTTTTCCGCCTCTGCTTGCAGTGAAAAAACCGACTTTTTTCCTTGGCTCGCTGCGGCGCTGGTGGAGCTGCCGTACACCCCGTCTGGGTTGTGCATTTAAACCACTGTCTCAGGCACGTTACGGTAAAGACTTGCTAATAAGTTTGCGCCGACTTACCGATTTCCACAGGAAGGCCGCGCACCCCGGCAAAACAAGGCGGCTTGCAACTGGATACACCTTTTCTTGTGAGCCTCAAAATCGTTACACCGGTCTAACCAGACAGACACCACTTACCGTTGTTTACAAACTGCTTCTTGATGCGGTCAGACCCCGAGCCTACGCTGGCGCAATAAAAAACAGAAAGCTGAAACAACGAGTTCAGCGCGCCAACTTCGTTTCGGGGAGCCATCATGAATTGCTACTTTTGCACGGTGCCGTTGTCGGCTGTCGCATCGGCTGTGCTGTGCCTGGTGACCACGCCAGCCCACAGTCAGGGCCGACCGGCGCCACGCGGCGACACCGGCGTGCGCATCGAGCGGCTGCAGCAGCAAGTGTCCGAACAGGCGAGCCAGATTGAGGCGCTCAAGCAGGCCGTCGCCGAGCAGGACGCGCGGCAACGCGAACTGCAGCGCACCCTGGAGCAGCAGACGCAGCCCGTCGTTGCCACAACGCCTGCGGCGGTGGTCGCAGATCCGCCCGAGTCTTCGCAGCGCGGCGTGCGCGTAGGCACGGCTCCGGCGGCCGGCGCGGAGGGTCAGCCTCCCGCCGTGGCGGCATTGTTTGATCAGCCCGGCGTTCTCACCCCCAAAGGCAAATATGTGCTCGAACCGTCGGTGCAATACAGCTACTCGTCAAGCAACCGTGTGGCCCTGGTCGGCTACACCATCATCCCGGCGCTGCTGATCGGTTTGGTTGACGTGCGTGAGGTCAAGCGCAACACCATGACGGGCGCATTGGCGGTCCGCTACGGGCTGACCAATCGCGTAGAAGTGGAAGCCCGGCTGCCCTACGTCTACCGTTCCGACTCCACCATCAGCCGCGAGTTTCTTCAGGGATCAGCGTCAGAGCGCGTCTTCAACAACAGCGGCAGGGCAATGGGTGACGTGGAAATCGGTGCACGCTACCAGCTCAACGACGGCGGCATCAACATGCCTTACTTCCTCGGGTCGCTGCGATTCAAGTCACGTACCGGCAAAGACCCGTTCGATGTGGTGACCGATTGCATCACGCGCTGCGTCGGCAACACGTCGGGCACCGGACTGCCGCTGGATCTGCCGACAGGGTCTGGCTTTTATTCACTTCAACCAGGGCTGACGTGGCTTTTTCCGTCTGACCCGGCGGTGTTCTTCGGCGGCGTCAGCTACACCTACAACTTCAAACGCAGCGGCGTCAGTCGCCTGGTGCTCAACGGCGAGCGAGAGTTCATCGGCGACGTCAAGCCCGGCGGCATTTTTGGCGTTAATTTTGGCATGGGGCTGGCCCTCAACGACAAATCTTCGTTCAGCATGGGGGTTGATCTGAACTCGGTCGGCCGCACGCGACAGAACGGCGTGCCGCTGGCAACTTCGGTGCGTACCCAGCTGGCCACCCTGCTGCTGGGGTATTCATACCGATACACCGACAAGACCACTTTCAGCGTCACGGTCGGTGCCGGTCTGACCCGCGACACGCCGGACCTTACCTTGAATTTGCGAATACCCATGTCGTTCTAAAGAGGTGCCACCATGGTCATGCGAAAGATTTTTTGCTTCACGCAGGGCGGGCATTCCCAGGCGGTTGACGATTCCCTGCGAGCCAGGTATTGGGAACCCATTCCGGCAACCGATCTGGTCACCGCAAGGCGAATCCAGAGCCGGCAGGATGTTCATGTCGGCCTGTTGGTAATCGACGATTTTTCACCTGAACAAATGCGCTGGGCTGATGAGTGTGTGCGGATGTCGCGCACCATGGAATGGGTTGGCGTGTTTAACAGCAAAGCGCTGGAGTCGCCGTTTGTCCGCGAGTTGGTGCTGAGCTACTTTTTCGATTTTCACACGCTGCCGATAGATTGGCGCCTGCTCGATTTCACGCTGGAACACGCATTGCGCCGCTCCCAGCTGCGGACCCAGAACGACGACGGGCTGGGTGCCGTCGGCAGCATGGGTATGGTCGGCGTCAGCGATGCGATCATGCAGTTGCAAAAGCAGATACGCAAAGTCGCGGTCACCGATGCGCCGGTGCTGATTGGCGGAGAAAGCGGCAGCGGCAAGGAACTCGCTGCTCGCGGCATTCACCAGTGTTCGCGCCGTGCCGCCGGCCCCTTCGTCGCAGTGGATTGCGGCGCCATTGCACCATCGCTGATTCACTCGGAACTTTTCGGCTACGAGCGCGGCGCTTTCACCGGCGCAACAGCCGTCAAGCAGGGCTTGATAGAGGCGGCTAGTGGCGGCACGATATTTCTTGACGAAGTCGGCAACTTGCCGCTGGAGCTGCAAACCAACTTGCTGCGTTTTCTTCAGGAGCACACCATTGCCCGCGTCGGCTCGACCCGCAGCATGCCGGTCGATGCGCGGGTGGTGGCGGCTTCGCATGTGGATTTGGCTGAAGCAGTGGCAGCAGGGCGGTTTCGGGAAGACCTTTTTTATCGGCTCAATGTGCTGCCACTGACCGTGCCGTCGCTGCGCGAGCGCTTATCGGACGTGCCGGTGCTGGCGCAGCATTTTTTGCAGCATTGCATGGCCGACCAGAACCGGCGCCGGGTCGAAGGCTTTAGCCGCCAGGCTTCCGCAGCCATGATGGCCCACCTCTGGCCCGGCAATGTGCGCGAGCTGTACAACCGTGTGCAACGGGCCGTGGTGATGACAGACCAGCGGCTGGTTAGCGCCGAAGATATGGGTCTGGCGGCGCCTGTCGGCCCGGCTGGTGTTGGCCTGGAGGCGATACGAACCCTGGCCGAACGCGATGCGATTTCGCTGACGCTCGGCCGCGTTGGCCGCAACGTCACGCACGCGGCGCGCGAACTGGGAATCTCGCGCATGACGCTCTACCGCCTCATCGACAAGCACGGCCTGGTTCATCGGGTAGGGTAAAAAGTCGAGAAGCCCGGTTCCGATATGCGCCAGGGCAGCCGTTAAACTGCCGCCATGATTCGCTGGTTCATCGTCATTTTTCTGGCGCTTATTTTCATCAGCTTACTCACGCCGCTGCTGCAGAAAATCGGTGTCGGAAAATTGCCGGGTGATCTGCGGTTCAAGCTGTTTGGCCGCGAATGGAACATTCCGCTGACCACGACGATTTTGCTAAGCCTGGTCGCCAGCCTGATCTCCCGATGGATTTAACGGAAAGCCGCATGAAAGCCTGCGTAGATATTGGCGGCACCAAGGTGGCTGTCAGCCTGACCTCCCCGGAATGCAGCGTGCCGTCTGCGGATGCCCTGCGGCATCGCCGCGCCGAGCCGACCGCAAAAACCGGTGCGCCCGATGCCCTGGCGCGCCAGATTCTTCGCCTGCTGGGCGAGGCCTGCGACCAAGCCGGCGCCAGCGTGCAAGACATCGAAGCAGTGGGCGTCTCGTCGTGCGGGCCTTTCATCCACCGGGCCGGCATGATTGAGCTGGCGGCGCCCAATATTTGCGGCGGCATTGCCGGGCCTGCGCGCGGTCTGCCCAATGACTGGACCAGTGCTGTGCTCGAAGCGCCACTGCGGGAGCATTTCGCCCGGCTGCACATCGAAAACGATGGTGTTGCCGCGTTGCAAGCCGAGCGCCGCTGGGGCGCGCTGCAGGGCCTGGACCACTGCGCCTACGTCACCTGGAGCACCGGCATCGGCTGCGGCCTGTGTGTGGGCGGTCAGGTGCTGCGCGGCAAGCAGGGCAATGCCGGCCATGCTGGCCATTTGTTCGTCAGCGACAACTTCGACGCCTTGTGCGGCTGCGGCAATATCGGAGACGTTGAAGCACTGGTCGCCGGCAACGCGATGGCGCGGCGCTTCGGGCCGCAAGGCTATGCCGATGCGGCCGGCTTGCTGCAGGCGGCGCAAAACGGCGACGCGGTGGCAACTGCGCTGGTCGATGAGGTCTGCCGGGTAATGGGGCGCACGCTCTACAACCTGATCGTCACGCTGGACCTGCAGCGCATCAGCCTGGGCGGCAGCGTGTTCTGGCATCACCGCAACTATCTGCTGCCCCGGCTTCGTTCGCAGATCAGTGGCAAGCTGGCGTCGCTGACGGACGGCTGTGATCTGGTGGCCGCCGGGCTGGGGGAGCAGGTTGGCGACTACTCGGCGCTGGCGCTCGTGAGTTAGCTGCCGTCTGCTGTTGCTATAAAAATAGTAGCTGCTTGCGCACGTAATACCTGGGCTACAAGGCTAAAACACTTTGAATTTGTGCTTCAGGCGAGCGCTGGGCATGTACCGACCACAAGGATTCAACAGACAGCGCGAAGACCTGCACACCCCCGCTGCGCGTGGATCTGAAAAATTCAACATAATGTTTTCACACGTCAGCAACATCATTTTTCGGAGGCTAAATGTCACCCGTTTCAACAATTTCAAATTTAACTAGTGCCGCTTTGCTGATTCTTGCCACGGCGACCGTGCAGGCCGCCGAGGTCGAAGTTCTGCATTACTGGACATCCGGCGGTGAAGCCAAATCAGTCGCGGAACTGAAAAAAATCATGCAGGCCAAAGGCCATGTGTGGAAAGACTTTGCCGTGGCGGGCGGCGGCGGTGATGCCGCTGCCACGGTGCTGAAAAGCCGCGTGGTGTCCGGCAATCCGCCAGCGGCCGCGCAGATCAAAGGCCCGGCAATTCAGGAGTGGGCCGGTGAAGGCGTGCTGGCCAATCTAGATGCCACTGCCAAGGCCGAGCAGTGGGACACGCTGCTGCCCAAGGTCGTCGCTGACGGCATGAAATACAAGGGCAGCTACGTCGCGGTGCCGGTCAACGTCCACCGTGTCAATTGGGTCTGGGCCAATCCCGATGTGCTGAAAAAAGCCGGCGTGGCTGGCATGCCAAAAACCTACGACGAATTTTTTGCGGCTGCCGACAAGATCAAGGCTGCCGGCCTGATTGCAGTCGCGCATGGTGGTCAGAACTGGCAGGACTTCACCACTTTTGAATCGGTAGTGCTGGGCGTGGGTGGCACGAAGTTTTACAGCGATGCGCTAGTCAAGCTCGACCCCAAGGCGCTGGGCAGCGACACGATGAAAAAATCACTCGAAACGTTTCGCAAGATCAAGAGCTACACCGACCCGGCGTCTGCCGGCCGTGACTGGAACCTGACCACCGCCATGGTGATGCAGGGCAAGGCGGGTTTCCAGTTCATGGGTGACTGGGCCAAGGGCGAGTTTTTGGCGGCTGGCAAGGTGCCCGGCAAAGACTTTTTGTGCGCAGCGGCGCCTGGCACGGCAAACGCCTTCACCTACAACATCGACTCGTTCGCCATGTTCAAGCTCAAACCCGCTGAGGCGCAAAAAGCCCAGGGCGACCTGGCCGCAGCCATCATGGGGCCTGCGTTTCAGGAGACCTTCAATCTGAACAAGGGTTCGATTCCGGCGCGTCTGAACATGAATCTTGACAAGTTCGACGACTGCGCCCGGCTGTCCGCAAAAGACTTTGTCGAGACCGCAAAATCCGGCAGCCTGGTGCCGTCCATTGCGCATGGCATCGCTGTCGGTCCGGCTACCGAAGGGGCGATGAAAGATGCAGTCAGCCAGTTCTGGAACAACGACAAGATCACTGTGGCAGACGCCATGAAGAGCATTGCGTCAGCAGCCAAAACCAGATAGCCCAAAAGGTACGCAGGCGGGCCACATGTTTCAGGTTCACCCATGAAGCTGAACGTAGAAAAGGTTCTCCCCAAGCTGGTCATCGCACCGGGCTTCGTACTGGGCTTCGCCTTCATCTACGGGCTGATGATCTGGAACGGCGTGCTGTCGCTCACCGCGTCGCGCATGCTGCCCAATTACGACGAGTTCGTCGGGCTTGAGCAATACGTGCGGCTGTGGGAGATGGACCGCTGGTGGCTGGCGCTGAAAAATCTCGGCATCTTCAGCGTGCTGTATGTGGGCGGTGCCATGCTGATCGGCATGGCGCTAGCTATTGTGCTGGACCAGAAGGTGCGCGCCGAAGGCTGGCTGCGCAACATTTACCTCTACCCGATGGCGCTGTCGTTCATCGTCACCGGCACGGCGTGGAAGTGGATGCTCAACCCCAGCCTGGGGCTGGAAAAACTGATGCGCGATCTGGGCTGGACCCGCTTCACTTTTGACTGGCTGGTGCAAAGTGACACCGCGATTTACTGCGTCGTGATTGCGGGCATCTGGCAGTCGGCGGGTTTTGCGATGGCGCTGTTTTTAGCCGGCTTGCGCGGCATCGACGACAGCATTATCAAGGCCGCGCAGATTGACGGTGCCAGCCTGCCGCGTATCTACTGGCGCATTATTTTGCCGATGCTGCGGCCGGTGGTTTTTTCGACCGTCATGGTGCTGTCGCACCTGTCTATCAAGAGCTTTGATCTGGTCATGGCGCTGACCGGCGGCGGGCCGGGTTACGCCACCGACGTGCCCGCCACCTTCATGTACACGATGAGTTTCACGCGCGGGCAAATCGGCCTGGGCGCCGCCAGCGCCACCATGATGCTGGCCACGGTAGCGGCCATCGTCGTGCCTTACCTTTACAGCGAACTGCGAAGCAAACCCCATGACCGGTAAAACTGCTTCGCGGGTATTGATCTACACGACCTTGCTGGTGGCGGCGGTGCTGTTCATGGCGCCGCTCTATGTGATGCTGGTGACGTCGTTCAAGGACGCCGATGAAATTCGCAATGGCAATTTGCTCAGCCTGCCCGGCAGCCTGAACTTCAATGCCTGGTCGCTGGCCTGGTCCAGTGCCTGCACCGGTACGGACTGCCGGGGCTTGCAGCCGTTTTTCTGGAACTCTGTGCTGCTGGTGGTGCCCGCGGTGTTGATATCGACGCTATGGGGCGCGCTGAACGGCTACGTGCTCAGCCAGTGGAAGTTTCGCGGCAGCGAGCTGCTGTTCGGCTTCATGCTGTTCGGCGTATTCATGCCCTTTCAGGTGGTGCTGTTGCCGATGAGTCAGGTGCTCGGCTGGCTCGGCATATCGAGCTCGGTTGGCGGCCTGATTTTTGTCCACTGCCTGGCCGGGCTGGCCGGCACGACGCTGTTTTTTCGCAA
>JANLYY010000041.1:0-8085 GCA_031365885.1 Polaromonas sp.
GGCGACACCACGCCCACCACACCCAGCGGCTGGCGCTGCAGATACGCATGCGCGGGCTGCAGATACAGCGGTGTGCTGACCTTCACCGGCTTCATCCATTTAGCCAGCGACTTGAGCGTGTGCGACATCAGCGTGCGCAGCACGAAGAGATCGGCGATTTCGGTCAGTTGCAGTGAACGCACGCCGAAGTCAGCCTGCACCGCCTGTGCCAGCGCGCTGCCGTTGTCGTTGAAGAGCGAGCGCATGCGCAGCAGCCGGTCGCGGCGCAGCGCCAGCGGCACGTCGATCTGCGCGCGGCTGGCCTGATGCTGGGCATCGAATAGTGAACGCAGCGTGGCGGAATCAGTGGGATCAGAGATAGGAGTCATGCCGCATGATAGGTGCGGCACCCGGAGATGCGTAGAGGCAGCACTCCAGTGCGGGGGCTTCGCCTGCGCGGTCAGCCTGCAATGGTCGCTACGGTGCTGCGGGTGTGTCTGGAATAGGCCAGTCCCACGCTACTTAATGGCCAAATCAGCCTCTAGCCCCCGTATAACGTGCGCAAGCAGCTATTAACTTAATAGCAGACAGAAAAGCAGCTCAGGGAACCCTCGGGTCGCCCCGCAACTGCCGCCGCAGTATTTTCCCGATCGCGGTCTTGGGCAATGGCTCTTCGCGGAACTCGATGATCTTTGGCACCTTGTAGCCGGTCAGGTGTTTGCGGCAATGCGCCATCAAGTCGTCTGCGGTAAGGGCCGGGTCTTTTTTCACCACGATGATCTTGACGACTTCGCCGGAGCGTTCATCAGGCGCGCCGATGGCCGCTGCTTCGGCCACGCCCGGATGCATCACGACGACGTCTTCGATCTGGTTCGGGAATACCTTGAAGCCCGAGACAACGATCATGTCTTTTTTGCGGTCAGTGATCTTGAAGTAGCCGCGCGCATCCATGAAGCCCATGTCGCCGGTACGCAGCCAGCCATCGGGCGTAAAGACTTTCGCCGTCTCTTCAGGATGCTGCCAGTAGCCCGCCATGACCTGCGGGCCGCGCAGGCAGATTTCACCGACTTCGCCGACGGGTAACTCCCGGTCATCCTCATCAAAAATGACGGCCTGCGTTGACGGAATCGGCATGCCGATGGTGCCGGTCCAGTCTGCAATATCCAGCGGGTTGGCAATGGCGCCGGGTGAAGTTTCTGTCAGGCCATAGGCTTCGACCAGCGGCACGCCGGTGGCCTTCTTCCAGCGTTCGGCCACTACCCGCTGCACCGCCATGCCGCCGGCGTTGGCCATCTTGAGCTGACGGAAGTTGATCTCGGCAAACGCTGGCGCGTCCATCAGCCCGCGGTACAGCGTGTTGACGCCGATGATGGCTGTACACGGGTATTTTTTCAGGTCATGGATAAAGGCGGGCATGTCCCTGGGGTTGGGGATCAAAATCGCATGCGCGCCCATCTTCATGAACACCAGACTGGAGGCCAGCGCATAGACGTGGTAGAGCGGTAGCGGGCAGACATAGACTTCCTTGCCGTCCTGCAGATCACGACCCATCCAGGCGGCCAGCTGATGCACATTGGCCACCAGGTTGCCGTGCGTCAGCATCGCGCCCTTGGCGACGCCGGTGGTGACGCCGGTGTATTGCAAAAACGCAATGTCGCTGTGGCCCAGCGCCACTTCGCGCAGCGCCAGACGGCCACCCCTGCGCATGGCGGTATTGAATTTGATGACGCCATCAATCTTCCAGTCGGGCACCATTTTTTTGACCTGCTTGACCACGAAATTGGTCAGCAGTTTTTTGGGCCAGGCCAGCATGTCGCCCACTTCGGTGGTGATGACTGTCGGCTTCAGGGACGGATTTGCCGTCAACACTTCCTGCAGCGTGTGGGCAAAGTTTTCAAGCACCACAATAGCCGCCGCGCCAGAGTCGCTGAGCTGATGCTCCAGCTCGGAGCGGGTGTACTGCGGGTTGACATTCACCACCACCATGCCGGCCCGCAGTATGCCGAACAGCGCCACCGGGTACTGCAGCAGGTTGGGCAGCATGATCGCCACGCGGTCGCCGCGCTTCAAGCCGAGAACTGTCTGCAGGTAGGCACTGAACGCGCCGCTCAGCCGGTCCAGTTCGGCATAGGTGATGGTCGCGCCCAGGCAACTGTATGCAGGCAAATCGGCAAACCGCTGGTAACTGCGTTTGAGCACCGCCGGCAATGACGCGAATTCATGCACATCGACTTCGGCCGGAACGCCGGGTGGGTAGTTTTTTAACCAGATGGGTTCCATGGCTGGCTGCCTTTCATTGACCAGGAAGCATTGGACGCAGACTGTCGAGCCCGCGTATTGACCCGGCGCAAGGATGTGGTTGCAATTCGACCCGCTCAGTGTCCCTCTGCCAGTATTACGCCGCTATTAATTCAGGAGCTGTTTGCGCAAGTAATACGGGGGCTTCAGACCTATTTTATTGGCAATTGAGCGTGTTTTTGCCAGTTTTCCACTGGCGCTAATTCCTGACACGCGCTACCCCGGTTTTCCGTTACCGTGGGACGTTGCGGTGTACCGTACGAAGGCTGTTGATGGATTTCAAGGACTACTACAAAACCATGGGCGTGACGAAAGACGCGACGCCCGACGACATCAAGCGCGCCCACCGGAAGCTGGCGCGCAAGTACCACCCGGACGTGAGTAAAGAAAAAAACGCCGAGGCGCAATTCAAGGACCTTGCCGAAGCCTACGAGGTGCTTCGCGACCCGGATCGGCGCCTGGCCTATGACCAGCTGGGCGCGAACCACAAGGCCGGACAGGAATTTCGTCCACCACAGGAATGGGCGAGCCGCCAGTCCGCAGGCGGCGCAGCTTTTGAAACTGGCGAAAGCGCCGACCACAGCGCATTTTTTGAAGAACTGCTGCGAAGCATGGGTGCCCGTAGCGCGGACACCCGAGAAGGCGGCGGGCGCGGCGGCCAGGCCACTTTTGACATGCACGGCCAAGACCAGCATGCACGCATCCAGATCAACATCGAAGACGCGTATAGCAGCGCGGCGCGCTCGCTGCAGCTGCGCATCCCTGACCTGGAAACCGGTCGGCTGCAAGACCGCAGCATCGAGTTTTCTATCCCCAAAGGAATACGCGCCGGCCAGCACATTCGCCTGGCGGCGCAAGGCGCACCGGGCATGGGACGCGGCAGCCCGGGTGACCTCTACCTTGACGTGGAGTTTTTGCCGCATCGTCTGTACCGCATCGACAAACTCGACGTTTACATGGACCTGCCCGTCGCGCCGTGGGAAGCGGCGCTGGGCGCTGAAGTCGAGGCGCCAACACCCACAGGCCGGGTTGAAGTGAAAATTCCGCCGGGCTCGGCCAGCGGACGCAAGCTGCGCCTGAAGGGGCGCGGGCTACCCGCGAAGGTGCCGGGTGATTTTTATTTTGTGCTGCAGCTGGCGTTGCCCCTCGCCAGCACCGAGGCAGACAAAAAAGCCTATGCCGACATGGCGGCCGCCTTTAACGGCGTTAACGCCTTTGATCCCCGCGCGCATCTGAAAGAACTGGAAGGACAGGCATGACACCCGACCAGCCCGACGCAGTCAGCCTGCAGCTGACCACCCTGATCCTTGAAGAGCAAAGCGAGCTGACACTCGCCGATCTCTGCCGCGCCTGCGCCATTGATGACGTCGTGATCATTGAAATGATCGAGGAAGGCGTGCTGACGCCCGCCGGCGAGGCACCGGCGCAGTGGCGATTCAGCGGCCTGCACCTGCAGCACGCCAAAGTTGCGGTGCGCCTGCAGCGTGACCTGGGCGTGAACCTGCAAGGCGCCGCTTTGGCGCTGCAGTTGCTCGAAGAGATGGACCTGCTGCGGGCCCGACTGCGCGGCCTGTCTGCCGACTGACGCCCGCAACGCGAATCACCAGCTGCGCAGCCCGGCTTCCGGAAACTGCCTTGCTGCCCAACGCCCGCCAGTGACCGGCGAGCGCCACCCTTGCGGCTGACCAGGCGCGGTTGCCTAAAAAACTTCGCCGCAACCCGCAGGATGGGCGGAACGAACGCATAAATACTGCTTGGTAATAACCCGCTGAATCGGATTCACGGTTTCAACTAACATCCGCTTACATAAAAACGAACGCTCGTTCTTTTATGCTTTCACCTATCTGTCACGGCCTCGGGCCAAATAATTCTGGAGTTGTTTGAATGAGAAATTGGAAATATGCGTTGAACGCGGTAGCTGCTGCACTGGTTATCACTGGCTGCGGCGGCGGTGGTGGTGAGACAAGCAGCAACTCGGTCGGCTTCACGTCGATGGTCAGTTTTGGCGACAGCCTGAGCGACATTGGCGCCTACAAGGTCGGCGCTGTTGCAGCCGCTGGCGGCGGCAAGTGGACGGTCAATTCAGCTACCTCGCAAAACTGGACTGAACTGATCGCTGCCCAATACAAACTGCCAGCGCCCTGCCCGGCACAAACCGGCTTGCCCAGCCTGATTCCGCAGTTGCCACCGGTTGCGGTACAAAATTTTTCTGCCTGCCGCAACTATGCGCAGGGCAGCTCACGCGTCACCAGCCCGGCCGGCCCTGGCAGCTTCGCCATTCAGCAGGCCGTTTTGCAGGCCACCGGTTCACCCGTTGCCGCTGCACAGGCTGCAGGCCTTGGCCTGATGGCACTGCCCGTCGTCAACCAGATGGCAAATCACCTCACCAACGTCGGCGGCAGCTACAGCGGCAAGGAGCTGGTCACTGTTTTTGCCGGTGGCAATGATGTGTTTTTGAATCTCAATGGCGTGTCAAGCGCGGCTGCAGGTGGCGCGGGTGCGGTGGGCGCAGCGCAATTTGCCGGCTGGTCGCCAGCCGTGCAGTCAGCTGTGGCTGCAGGCGGTGCAGCGGCCGTGAATGCCGCAGCGCAGGCCGCTGTGGCCGGTATGGCCCAGGCCGCTACCGAACTGGTGGCCGCCATCAACACGCAGGTACTGGCCAAGGGCGCAAAGTATGTCGTGGTGCTCAATGTGCCTGACATATCGACCACACCTTTCGGCGCGGCGCTCGACGCCAGCACCAAGAGCCTGATCGTGAACATGACGACCGCCTTCAACAACACGCTGAGCCAGGGCCTGGCGGGCAAACCCGGCATCGTGATGGTTGACGCCAACACGCAAGGGCGTGACCAGATTGCCAACCCTGCCGCCTACGCATTGAGCAACGTCAAGACCCCAGCGTGCAGCAAAACATCACCAGCCAACCCGCTGGGCGGCAGCTCACTGACCTGCACCGCCTCCAGCCTGGTGCCCGGCGACACCAGCAAATACCTGTTTTCCGACGACGTTCACCTGACGCCGTACGGTTACCAGTTGCTGGCGCAGTTCGTCACCAAAAATCTGGCTACGGCCGGATGGCTGTAACCAACCCAAGCTAAATCGAATTTTTGAATCAATATCCCATGAAAAAACCTATCCCCACCCTGCTGGCCCTGGCCACACTGACTTTTTGCGGCTCGGCACTGGCGCAGAAAGCCGGCAGCTTTTCTGCCTCTATCGGCGCCACGCATATTGCACCGTCGGTTGACAGCGGCAACCTGAGCGCACCAAGCTTGCCGAACACGAAAGTGGACGTCAACTCGAACAGCCAGATCACCGGCGCGATCAACTACATGGTCACCGACAACGTCGCTGTCCATCTGCCGCTCGGCTTTGGCTTCAAACATGAAGTCAGCGGCGACGGCGCGATCAAAGGGGTCGGCAAGCTGGTCGAAACCAAAGCCCTGCCGATCACGCTGATCGGCCAGTACCGCTTCATGGAAGCTGAGGCCATGTTCCGGCCCTACCTGGGCGCCGGCCTGTCGTATGTGCGGTTCTACAAAGAAACCGGCACCGCCACGCTGACCGCCATCACCAACCCGGGCGGCCCGGCCACTGGCGCAAAGTTTCAGTCCAAACTCGCGCCGACGCTGCAGCTCGGCGCCATCTACAACATCAACGACCGGTGGTATCTGGACGCCAGCTATTCAAAAACCTTCCTGAAGACCCGCGCTACCTTGACGACCGGCCAGACCATCGACGTCAGGCTAAATCCGAGCGCGTATTCGCTTCAGGTGGGCTACAAGTTCTGAGCGCATTTGCCGCATGTAAAAGGCCGTCCACGTTGACGGCCTTTTTTTGTTTGGAATGCGGGCGCCCACCTTCGTTCAAAGCACCGCACGGGCGTCAGGCAACACGCCTGCCGGACGGCAGCCCTCTTGAAGCAGAGCGCGACTGATCACCAGGCTGCTTGCTAGTCTGCTATCAAATAAAAAGCTGCTTATGCACGTGTTTATTGGGCTAGCAGCTGTTTTCATAATTAATATGAAAGGCAAACACTCTCCTGGCAGCGTCTAAGCGCCGCCCTCCGGTGTGCATATAACCGGCACCGGTACCGGTTTCAGCCGGATGATCTGCCCGGCCCGACTGCCCAAAAACACTCCGCCGACGCGTCTGCGCCCGTCTGCGCCGACGACGATCAAATCAGCTTTCCAGTCTTGCGCCCCGGCGGCCGCTGCGTCGCCCTGCACACACAACACGTTCAGCTCGTCATCCGCAGCCGCCAGATTTTTACTCGTCGTTAAAACGTTGGTGAAATTTTTTTTGAACTTGCTGCCATCTGCAGCCATGTGCAGCCATGTGCAGCCATCAATATTTTCACGATTTTTCTTTCGGTGCTAGCAGTCGGTACGCTTTTGTTTGATTGGCTGGCGACTGTATCGTCGGCACCATCACTTCACCATCACGGGCATTGAGACCAACGCAGCGCCCCATCTCCAGTCACGGATTTCCGGCATGTCTTGTCCGTGTTGATCGATGTACGCCTTGTGCTGCAGCAGCTTGAACTGAATCTCCTGCAGGACGCCAGCGGCGCGCGGACCGAGAGCCGGTACGTGCTCGATCACCGCCGCCACAAGGTGAAAGCGGTCCAGGTCGTTGAGCACCACCATGTCGAAAGGCGTTGTCGTGGTGCCCTCTTCCTTGTAGCCGCGCACATGCAGGTTATGGTGGTTGGTGCGCCTGTAGGTCAGGCGGTGGATCAGCAGAGGATAGCCGTGAAAGGCAAAAATGATCGGCTTGTCAGTCGTGAAAAGCAGGTCGAACTCGCTGTCGCTCAAGCCGTGGGGATGTTCGCTGCGCGGCTGCAATTTCATCAGGTTGACGACGTTCACCACCCGGACTTTCAGCTCCGGGAAATGGCCGTGCAGCAGCTCGACCGCTGCCAGTGTTTCGAGTGTCGGCACATCGCCGCAGCACGCCATGACGACATCCGGCCCGCCTGTCTGGTCGTTGCTGGCCCATTGCCAGACACCGAGCCCGGCGGTGCAATGCTTGACTGCGGCATCCATGTCCAGCCATTGCGGCGCGGGCTGCTTGCCAGCGACGATGACGTTGACGTAATTGCGGCTGCGCAGACAGTGGTCGGTGACCGACAGCAGCGTGTTCGCGTCGGGTGGCAGATAGACACGGATGATGTCGGCCTTCTTGTTGGCCACATGGTCCAGGAAGCCGGGGTCCTGGTGGCTGAAACCGTTGTGGTCTTGTCGCCAGACATGCGATGTCAGCAGGTAATTGAGCGATGCAATCGGCCTGCGCCACTCAATTTGATTGCAGACCTTCAACCACTTGGCATGCTGGTTGAACATCGAATCGACAATATGAATGAAGGCTTCATAGCAGGAAAAAAATCCGTGCCGGCCGGTCAGCAGATAGCCTTCGAGCCAGCCTTCGCACTGGTGTTCGCTCAGCATTTCCATGACACGGCCATCGGGCGCCACGTTCTCGTCAGTTGCCACAATTTCGGCGGTGGAGCATCGGTTGGTGACTTCAAACATCGCGGCCCACCGGTTTGAAGCCGCCTCGTCCGGGCTGAAGACGCGGAAATTCTTTGGGTTGAGCTTGATTACATCGCGGATCAATTCACCCTGGATGCGGGTGGCCTCCGCATCGACGGCGCCCGGCTGCCTCACAGCGACGGCGTAGCTGCGGAAGTCGGGCAGCACGAGATCACGCAGCAGCAGGCCACCGTTGGCGTGAGGGTTGGCGCCCATGCGCCGCTCGCCCAGCGGCGCCAGCGCGGCGAGCTCAGGCATCAGGCGACCGGCATCA
>JANLYY010000045.1:0-34422 GCA_031365885.1 Polaromonas sp.
CCGTACTTGAGACAAAAAATTTTGCAAGTGACACGTCTGCCGCTGCTCAAACCCGATTCGAGTGTGACGCGGGTCAATCTGTGCGGCACAACGGGATGCCTGAAAAAACAAAAAAATGCTAGAAATTAGGACTCACGCCGACATCGAACTGCTGCGCATCAATTATTTGCGCGGCCCGAATATCTGGACTTATCGGCCGGTGCTAGAAGTCTGGCTTGACCTGGGCGGGCTGGAAGACTTCCCCACCAACTTGCTGCCAGGCTTCAATGACCGCCTCGTCACTTTGCTGCCCGCGCTGCTGGAACACACCTGCGGCGTGGGGGAACCCGGTGGTTTTCTGGAACGGCTGCACGAAGGCACCTGGACCGGCCATGTGCTGGAACACGTGGTGATCGAACTGCTGAACCTGGCCGACATGCCGACCGGCTTTGGCCAGACGCGCAGTACGTCCCGCACAGGCGTATACCGAATGGTGTTCCGGGCCAGAGACGAACAGGTTGCCCGTACCGCGCTTGCCGAAGGCCACCGCCTGTTGATGGCCGCCATCAACGCCCAGCCCTACGGCGCGGCTGAAGTCGCCAGCGCCATTGAAAAAATTCGGACCAAGGTAGATGACTGCTACCTGGGGCCCAGCACCGCCTGCATCGTGGCTGCGGCCACCGAGCGGCGCATTCCGCATATTCGACTGAACGACGGCAACCTGGTTCAGCTGGGCTATGGCGCCAGCCAGCGCCGCATCTGGACCGCCGAGACCGACATGACCAGCGCGATTGCCGAAGGTATTGCGCACGACAAAGACCTGACCAAAAGCCTGCTGGCCACCTGTGGTGTACCGGTGCCCGAAGGCGAAATTGTCACCAGCGCAGAAGCGGCCTGGCAGGCCGCGCAAGAGATCGGCTTGCCCGTAGTCGTCAAACCCTCTGACGGCAACCACGGCCGCGGCGTGTCGCTGGATTTAATGAACCGGAAAGATGTGGAAGACGCCTTCCGCTTTGCCGCACCGCATGGCAGCGACGTGATGGTCGAGCGCTTCGTGCGCGGCCACGAGCACCGGCTGCTGGTGGTCGGCGGGCGCGTGGTGGCGGCTGCCCGGGGCGAGACCGCCTGGGTCACCGGTGACGGCACCTCAACGGTTATCCAGCTGGTCGATGCCCAGCTTAATACCGACCCACGGCGCGGCATAGACGAAGGCTTTCCACTCGGCCGCATCAAGACCGAAGAAGACGGCGCCATCGCCCTTGACCTGCAGCGCCAGGGTTTGACGCCGCAGGCAGTACCTGCCGCCGGCCGCGAAGTGCTGATTCAGCGCAATGGCAATGTGTCCATCGACTGCACCGACGACGTACACCCGGAAGTCGACCATATCGTGTCGCTGGCCGCGCGCGTGGTGGGCCTGGACATCGCCGGTGTGGATGTGGTGGCGCAGGACATTTCGCGTCCGCTGCAGAGCCAGGGCGGCGCGGTGGTTGAGGTCAACGCCGGCCCTGGACTGCTGATGCACTTGAAGCCGGCTGTCGGTGCCCCGCGTCCGGTGGGTCGGGCCATTTGCGAGCACCTGTTTCCCGAATCGACTGAGCACGGTAAAAAAGAAGGCGCACATCAACTCCAGAGCGGCCGCATTCCGCTGGTCGGCATTGCCGGGTCTGTTGGCGGCCAGCGCATTGCGCGGCTGGTGGCGTGGCTGCTGCACCTGTCGGGTCGCCATACCGGCCTGGCCTGCGCCGAGGGACTTTTTCTCGACCAGCGCTGTATTGATACAGCCAACAGCGCGCATTGGGAAGCCGGCCAGCGACTGCTGATGAACCGTTCGGTGCAGGCGGCGGTGTTTGAAAACGGCGCCGAATCGATTTTGCGCAACGGCCTGGCGTATGACCGTTGCCAGATTGGCGTTGTCACCGACCTGGGTGGTGCGGCCGGTCTGGCCGAATTCGACATCAGCGAAGAGTCGCAGATGTTCCGCGTGCTGCGTGCGCAGGTCGATGCCGTGCTGGCCGGCGGCGCGGCGGTGATCAATGCGTTGCCACCTGAACTGGCCGACATGCAGACGCTGTGCGATGGCGAGGTTATTTTTTACAGCACGGACCTGAACGCACCGGCGCTGGCTGCGCACCGCGAAAAAAACGGGCGCGCCCTGTTCGTGCGGCAAGACCAGATCGTGCTGGCCACCGGCGCCAGCGAAGCGTTCTTGCCGGGTCTGGGCAAGCTGACGGGCTGGCGCAGCCGGCACCAACGCAACGACATGCCCGAAGAGGCGCTGCTGGCCGCTACCGGCGCTGCATGGGCGCTGGGCATTCCCCTTAATCTGATAGGTGCCGGCATTGAAGCCTTTGACCCTGTCGACAAAGCTGCTGCAGGAGCTGTCTGATGGAAGTCTCTCGCGTACGCGCCCTGCGCGGCCCCAACCTCTGGAGCCGCCACACGGCGCTCGAAGCCATTGTTGCCTGCAGCCTTGAAGAATGCAGCATCGCCAACCTGAAAGGCTTTGAAGCGCGCATTCGTGCGCTGTTTCCGGGCCTGGGTGTGCTCAGTCCATCAGGCTCGCGGCGGGTCGTGTCGCTGGCCAGCGTGCTGGAATACGCCGCCTTTGAATTTCAGGCCGCTGCCGGCTGCCGCATCACGTTCAGCCGCACCGCTGCCACGCTTGAGCCGGGCACCTACCAGGTGATCGTCGAATACAGCGAAGAGGCGGTCGGCCGGATGGCACTTGAGCTATCGCAGGCCTTGATTCATGCTGCCCTGAGCGAGTCGGCTTTTGATCTGGACGCGGCCATCGCGCAACTGAAGGAACTCGACGAAGCCGAACGTCTGGGCCCCAGCACTGGCGCCATCGTCGATGCTGCCGTGGCGCGCGGCATTCCCTACCGGCGCCTGACAAGGGGCAGCATGGTGCAGTTCGGCTGGGGCGCAAAGCAGCGCCGCATTCAGGCGGCTGAAATCGACGCCACCAGTGCGGTGGCCGAATCGATTGCACAAGACAAAGACCTGACCAAAAAACTGCTGCGCGCGGCCGGTGTGCCGACTCCCCTGGGCAGGCCGGTGACCGATGCCGACGACGCCTGGATGGCCGCGCTGGAGATCGGCCTGCCCGTGGTCGTCAAGCCGCAAGATGGCAACCAGGGCAAAGGCGTCACAGTCAATATCGATACCCGCGAACAACTCGACACCGCTTATCAGGCCGCTACCGAACACGGCGAGGTGATTGTCGAAAAATTTCTGCCGGGCAGTGACTTCCGCCTGCTGGTGGTTGGCGACAATCTGGTCGCAGCGGCGCGGCGCGACCCGCCCCAGGTGGTCGGCGACGGCCGGCACAGCGTGCAAGAGTTGGTCAACATCGTCAACCAGGACCCGAGGCGCGGCGAAGGTCATTCGACGTCGCTCACGAAGATCAGGTTTGACGACATCGCGGTGGCCCGCCTCGAATTGCAGGGCTTCACACCCGAATCGATTCCTGCCCGGGGCATGCGCGTAATCTTGCGCAACAACGCCAACCTGAGCACCGGCGGCACCGCCACCGATGTGACCGACGATGTACACCCTGCCGTGGCAGCGCGTGCGGTGGCGGCAGCGCAGATGGTTGGCCTGCATATCTGCGGTGTTGACCTGGTGTGCGAAAGCATGCTGCGCCCGCTTGAATCGCAGCACGGCGGCGTGGTTGAAGTCAACGCCGCCCCGGGCTTGCGCATGCACCTGTCGCCCTCTTACGGCAAGGGCCGTGCGGTCGGCGCCGCCATGATTAACGAGCTGTACCCACCCGGCGACAACGGCCGCGTACCCGTGGTGGCAGTCACCGGCACCAACGGCAAAACCACCACGACCCGCCTGATTGCCCACCTGATGGCGGCCAACGGCCTGCGCGTCGGCATGACCAACACCGACGGCGTTTGGGTCAACGGCCGGCAGACTGATAGCGGCGACTGCAGCGGCCCGAAAAGCGCGCGCAGCGTGCTGATGCACCCGGACGTCGATGCGGCGGTGTTTGAAGTTGCACGCGGCGGTGTGCTTCGCGAGGGCCTGGGTTTTGACCGCTGCGAAGTCGCAGTCGTCACCAACATCGGCAGCGGCGACCACCTCGGGCTGAACTACATCACCACAGTCGAAGACCTGGCGGTGCTCAAGCGCGTGATTGTGCAAAACGTGGCACCCACCGGCTACGCGGTGCTCAATGCCGCCGACCCCATCGTTGCCGACATGGCCGCCGCCTGCCCCGGAAAAATCATCTTTTTTGCCGCTGACCGACACCACCCGCTGATGGCAACGCACCGCGCGCAAGGCCATCGCGTGGTGTATGTCGATGGTTCGATGCTGGTGGCCGCCGAGGGCGCACGGGTCGAGCGCATTGCCTTGCAGGGCGTGCCCTTGACACGCGGCGGCGCGATCAGTTTTCAGGTCGAAAACGTCATGGCCGCCGTGGCTGCGGCCTGGGCCGCCGGTGTGAACTGGGAAACCGTGAAAAGCGGATTGGCAAGCTTCGCCGCTGATGCGTTGAGCGCCCCAGGCCGCTTCAATGTGATGGACTACCAGGGCGCCACGCTGATTGCCGACTATGGCCACAACCCGGACGCGATGCGCGCCCTGGTGGCCGCCGTCAACGCCATGCCGGGCACTGCCGAGCAGCGCCGCAGCGTGGTCATCAGCGGTGCCGGTGACCGGCGCGACAGCGACATCACCGACCAGACGGTCATTCTTGGCGCCGCCTTTGACGACGTGATTCTTTACCAGGACGCGGCACAGCGCGGCCGGGCTGACGGCGAGGTGATGAACCTGCTGCGGCAAGGTCTGGCAAGCGCCCGCCGAACGAGCCGCATCGACGAAGTGCGCGGCGAGTTTCTGGCCATCGACACCGCCTTGGAACGCTTGCAGCCGGGCGACCTGTGCCTGGTGCTGGTCGATCAGGTGCAGGAAGCGCTCAGCCACCTGGCGCTGCGCGTGAAAGAAGCCCGCGAAAAGGCGGCAGCGACCTAGTTTGCACGCCAAATATGCCTCTAGCCCCCGTAATACGTGCGTAAACAGCTATTATATTAATAGCGTTCAGAATGATACTCACCCGGCTAAACTGGGCCGCATGAGCTGGCACGCCACCCTCGACATCGACTACTCGCTGCAAGCGGACAAGACGCTGGCGCACTTTTCGCACAGCGGGCCGCTGCGCATTTTGCAAAGCCTGTACCCCGAAGGCCCGGGCATTTGCCACAACATCATCGTGCATCCACCGGGCGGTCTGGTCGGCGGCGACACGCTGGACATGAGGTTCAAGCTCGGGCCTGACGCGCATGCGCTGGTCACTACACCCGGCGCCACGCGTTTTTACCGCTCGGAGGCGGAGCCCGCGTTGCATCGCGCGCATCTGTCCTTGCAAGCCGGCGCGCGCATGGAATGGTTGCCGCTGGAGTCGATCTGCTACAGCGGCTGCCGGGCCGAAAACCGCCTGACGATGGCGCTCGATGCCGGCGCCGAGATGATCGGCTGGGACATTACCGCGCTGGGGCTGCCGGGCGCCAATCAACCGTTTGACCATGGCCAACTCTGCCAGCACATCGAAGCGCCGGGTGTGTGGCTGGAGCGGGCGCATCTGCGCGCGCATGACAAGCTGCTGATGGACAGCCCGCTGGGCCTGGCCGGCCAGCGTTGCCTCGCCTCGCTGTTTTTTGTCGCTGGCAGCAAACTTGATCGGCAACGGCGCCAGCAGGCGCTCGATTGTGCGCGCGAGATCACCGCGGCGCATTCGCTGCAAGGGGCAGCAGGCGCCACCAGCCCCGATGGCCGGGTGGTGGTGGTTCGCGTGCTGGCGCCGGTGGTGGAACCCGCCATGGGGCTGCTGCGGCAAGTCTGGCAGGCGTGGCGCGGGCATTTCTGGGGTCTGGCTTCGCCGGTTCCGCGCATCTGGTCGATGTAAAAATGATGCGGCTTGTTCGGTGCAGGGAATGTCCTACAGCAGAACAAGCTGCACACACCGCGATAGCGCCCGGTTTGCTTTCAACGGACGAGCACTGCTTGCTCGACATTGAGATTGCAAACCGAGAAAGGAGCTTGACTGTGACACTTTCGCCCTCCCCATCTGAAAATCGCCCGCGCCATCACCAGCAATCGGCCTCCAGATCGCATGCCTTTCGCCTGACTGCGAGCGCCACTGCATTCGTTTTACTCACCTTCGGTGCCGTCACTGCAGCCTCGGCGCAAATTGCCTCGGGCACCACCGGCATCGATGCCACCGGCAATGCACAAAGCGAGTTGGCCGCCTGCAACAGTGGCAAGACGCAGCAGGACCGCCAGACCTGCATGACAGAAGTCAGAAACGCCAATGCGGCCAGGCGTGCAGGCAAAGTCGACAACAGCGGAGGCCGGTTCAAGGAAAACGCACTCGCACGATGCGATGTTTTTCAGGGCGAAGAGCAGATCGCCTGCCAGGCCCGCATTGCCGGCTATGGCGACGCTGCAGGCAGCGTCGCTGGCGGTGGGGTCATTCGCCAGGTTGAAACCGTGGTGGTTCCTGCAGATGCCACCACCATCCAAATCCAGCCGCAAACTTCAAGCGGCGACATCGTCGTGATACCTGCGAAATAACTGATCTTAAAAGTTGCCGTGCTCCGCCGGGGTTTGATGTATTCACCGGATGGAAGCGAAAGCAAAAGTGGGCCGCTTGCGGCCCACTTCCTTGATGATCGTCTCAAATCACCAACCTTTCATTCTTCCAATACCGGAGCCGATCAGCCTCACGCCAAATGTCGCCCTAAGCCTCCTCGTCGTCATCCGCTTCTTCTGCCGCCAGATCATGCACATCGGCGGCAGAGTCAAGCTCACCGGTCGAATCGTCCGACGCAGATTCATCCTCCTCGCCCTCGATATGGTCGGGCAGTATGTCGGCGTCAAACGCATCCAGGCCTGGCCCCACCGATGCCCGTTCCCCGGTGCCCGCAGCATCGCTGTCACTGGACATTTCCTCGTCGCCATAAGCTCCCTGCGCATCGCTTCCGCTGTCGGAGTTGTCGCTGGGGCCGAGCGCGTTGGTGTCCTTTCCCCGAACATGTTCCGGAACGTGCTGGCCGCCGAGAAAACTGCTGGTCGCCATGATGGTCTTTCGTTGAAGCTTTGACTTTATGCCTTCTTCAGCCTGCAGGCAAATGCCGTCATAACTGTTACGACCGGTACCGAAATGAAGCCCCCGGAAATCGTCGTCGAAACGGCCTACCTGGTGGAATATTCCTTTTTTCTAACCGTAACCGAACACGCCTTGCACAAGACAGGCAAGGCTCGATCAGGCAACCCAATTAGCCCTCTGACGCATGCGGTGGACAGTCCAACTTTTCACGCCGCCGCCGCCCGCCGACTACCATGAAATGCCCTTCCACGAAGCGTCTGGACTTACAGGTCGCCGTGCCTCAGGCTCCCCTAACCACTACCATTTTTTATGTCACAAACCCACTCTTACGCTGCCCAATCTCCCACCACGCCGCTCGCTCCGTTTACCTTTGAACGTCGCGCGCCAGGCCGTACCGATGTCGCGCTTGACATTCTTTTTTGCGGCGTATGCCACTCTGACCTGCACACGGTGCGCGATGAATGGGGCGGTACGATCTTTCCCAGCGTGCCGGGTCACGAGATTGTTGGCCGGGTGACTGCGGTCGGTGATCTGGTGTCGAAGTTCAAGGCTGGCGACCTTGTTGGTGTGGGTTGCATGGTAGACAGCTGCCAGCATTGCAAGCCCTGCGCCGACGGGCTGGAACAATACTGCGACAACGGCTTTACCGGCACCTACAACGGGCCCGAACAGGGGACAGGCGCCAACACCTACGGTGGCTATGCCGACAATATCGTTGTGCGCGAATCGTTTGTGCTGCGGCTGTCGCACGATGAAAAAGATCTGGCTGCTGTCGCGCCCTTGCTCTGCGCCGGCATTACCACCTATTCGCCGCTGCACCAATGGGGCGTCGGCGCCGGTCACAAGGTCGGCATCGTCGGGCTGGGCGGTCTTGGCCACATGGGCGTGAAGATTGCGACGGCGATGGGCGCGCATGTGGTGCTGTTCACGACAAGCGCCAGCAAGCGTGACGACGCACTACGACTGGGCGCAAAGGAGGTCGTCGTTTCCAGGAACGCCGAAGAGATGACTGCTCATGCCAGCAGCTTCGACTTCATTCTCAACACCGTGGCTGCACCGCATGACCTGGACGCGTTTTTGGTGCTGCTCAAGCTCGACGGAACGATGACCCTGGTCGGCGCGCCCGCCACCCCGCATCCATCACCTGGCGTCTTCAACCTCATCACGAAGCGTCGCCGGCTGGCCGGATCATTGATTGGCGGCATCAAAGAGACGCAGGAGATGCTGGACTTCTGCGCACAACACAACATCGTGTCGGACATCGAGATGATCCGCATGGACGAGATTGATACGGCCTACGAACGCATGCTCAAAGGCGATGTGAAGTACCGCTTCGTGATTGACCTGGCGACGATCAAGAACGCCGCCTGATTTTCGTTGCAGCCTTGCGTGCGTCCTGCGTCAGGTTGTGAATACGATTTGTTGGCGGCACACTGGGCCGCACGGGGTCAAAGTTTGCGTTCTGGTGACGCGCATCTTGCTTTGCGAATTCGCTCTATGCTAAAAACAGGTGTCACCACACCCGCACTACGCAGATCAGCGATCAACCACTTCAGGGCAACATGAATCAAACCGCAGCGCGAAAAATCGTGCTGGTGCGCGCGATTGAAAACGCCGATGTCAGCCAGCAGCTTTTGAGCGAGGACGACTGCATCTACGCAGGAAAAAGCGCCTATGACCTGGCGCAGTGGGATGCTGCCGACCGAAAATCACCAGTGACACCCGCGCTTTTTCTGGAAAAGCGGGCCGAGCAGATTCTCAAAAAAATGACTGAGCGCGCGCCTGCGTTTGCTGCCGTGGTCAAGCCACGGAACACGCTGCTTTTGCTGGGCATAGCATTGCCTGTGCTGGCATTTCTGGCCGGCGCGCTGGCAGACCGCATCGGCAATCCGCACCGGGTCGATCTGCTGTCGGCGCCGCTATTGATCATCATCGGCTGGAACCTGGCGGTGTACCTGCTGCTGCTTTTCTGGGGGGTTGCGCTGGCGTTTGGCAAGCCTCGGGTTCCAGCGGCCTGGCTTCGGCGCTGGGCAGCTACCAGTACTGCCAAACCAAGAAAGCTTCCATCGACGCTGGCCACCGCCGTGACCCGGTTCGCGGCTGAATGGGCGACATTGAGCGCGCCGCTGACCCGGGCGCGCGTGGGCCGGGCGGTACACCTCAGCGCCGCGGCGCTGGCCTTGGGCGCCATCTGTTCGCTGTACCTGCGCGGCCTGTTGTCGCAATACCAGGCGGGCTGGGAAAGCACGTTTCTGGATGCGGCGCAGGTTCACGCGCTGCTGCAAATTGTCTTCACACCCGCCACCTGGGTATTTCGGTTGCCGGGTTTTTCGCTGGACGATGTGCGCGCGCTGCAAGGCACGGTGTCCACGTCGGCAGCCAAAGGCGCGCTGTGGGCGCATCTGTATGCCGCGAGCTTGCTGCTGTTGGTAATGCTTCCGCGCGTGGCGCTGGCATTCGTCGGTCATTGGCGACAGAACAAGCTGCAGCACAACTTTCCGCTGAACCTGGGGCTGCCCTACTTCCGCAAACTCACCGCCCGGATCGGCCCAGCCGCGCCTGCGGTGCTGCGGGTGTTGCCCTACAGCTTCACACTCGATGAAGCGCGCGACGCCGGCCTGGCTGCGATCGCCCTCGCATTGCTGGGCGAGCAGGCGCGCGTGATGCTGCGGCCTGTGAGCGCTTACGGAGAAGACCTTGATGCCGCGCCTGCGGCCCGAGCCACATCTGACAGCAACGCGGCCCAAACTGCCCTGCTTTTCAATCTAAGCGCCACCCCCGAGCTGGAAAGCCATGGCGCGTTCATCGACCAGATGGTGCGCGGCAACGCCGCTGGCTTGCTGGTCTTCATCGACGAATCCGGCTACCTTGAACGACTGGGCAAGCAAGGCGGCGCAAACACCCGGTTGCGCGAACGTATCGGCTTGTGGCAACAGTTTTGCGAACAGCACAAGGTGCAGGCGCGCATCGTGAATCTGCTGAATCCGCAGGCCTGGCCTGTTGACGGTACACCGGTTTGAACGCCATGAACGACGCTGCACAACAAATTCAGTTCGCGCTGATCTCGCACACCAATGCCGGCAAGACCACACTCGCCCGCACGCTGATCGGCAGCGATATCGGCGAAGTGCGTGACGCGCCGCATGTCACCACGATGTCTGAATCACACACCTTGCTAGCGACCGGCCAGGGTGACGCCTTGCTGCTCTGGGACACGCCCGGTTTCGGCGATTCGGTGCGGCTTTACAAACGCCTGGCGCAGTTGGGCAACCCGATTGGCTGGCTTCTTCGTGAGGTGGTTGACCGCTTTCGCGACCGCCCGTTCTGGCTCAGCCAGCAGGCCGTGCGAACCGCGCGTGACGCGGCTGACGTGGTGCTGTACCTGGTCAATTCGGCCGAGGACCCGAAAGACGCCGGCTACCTCGCGCCCGAGATGAACGTGTTGCAGTGGATAGGCAAGCCGGTGGTTATTTTGCTCAACCAGACCGGCCCGCCGCGTCCGTTTGCTGAGGAACTTGCCGAGCAGGCCCGCTGGCGCGATTATCTGGCGGCTTACCCGGTGGTGCAGCGCGTCATGGCGCTCGATGCGTTTGCGCGCTGCTGGGTGCATGAGCGGGTTTTTTTCCAGGCCGTGGGCAAGCTGCTGCCCGCCGAAAAACAAGACGCCTATGCGCGCTTGCTTGCGGTGTGGACGCAGCAGAACGAGACGCGTTTTCAAAGCGCGATGGGATTGATCGCGCAGCAGCTGGCGACCGCGGCGCAAGACAGCGAGCTGATCGAGCTGGCCGACGGCGCATTGCTGGGCAAGGTCCTGGGCGCCATGGGTTTGGGCAAACCGCGCGACCAGCGCCAGCAGAACAAGGCGTTGAACGTGCTGATCACCCGTCTCGACAACAGCGTCTTTTCGTCCACGGCGAGCCTGCTGGCGCTGCACCGGCTCGACGCCGGCGCTGCCAAAAAAATCAACGAGCGTGTGCACCAGGGCTTTGTCATTCGCGCGCCGGTTGACCAAAAGCAGGCAGGTCTGCTGGGCGCCGCGCTGTCGGGCGCGGCGACCGGGCTGTCAGCGGATTTGATCGCGGGCGGTATGACGTTTGGTGCTGGCGCGCTGGTCGGTGGCCTGGTGGGCGCGCTGACCTTTTCGGGCGCGGCCTGGGTTTTCAACGCCAGCACCGACCGCAATCAGTCGCGGGTCTCTTTTTCTGACGATTTCCTGCGCAACCTGCTGACCGCCGGCCTGCTGCGCTATTTGGCGGTGGCGCACTTTGGCCGGGGTCGGGGTAACTTCGTCGAGTCGGAAGCGCCGGCATTCTGGCAGCAGGAAGTCGAGGCCGCACTGGCGCGGCATCAGACCGAACTGGACGAGGCGCTGCGGGTGTTGCGCGCGCGCCGTGCGTCTGAGGCAGCGGTTACAAATTTTTCAAGGCTGCTGGCGCGCGTGGCGTCGCACATCCTGACTCGGCTATACCCGCAAGCGTAAATTACATGCTCTTTAATTAATAGCTGATTACGCACGTATTACCTGGGCTACAGGCCGATTTGACAGTTGAAAGTGGCTATCAAGTCTTGAGTGCCACCGGCCTGCCAGCCTTGACTTGTCCCAAGCCGCCAATAAATAGATCAGCCACGATGGGGCCTATGGCCGCGTGGTCCAGCCTGCCGCCGGGTTTGATCCACGTGAACATCCAGTTGACCATGCCGAACAGCAGCATCGTCAGCGGCCCGGACAGATGAGCGCCCGCCAATTCAGGACGCATTTCTGTGACGGCGCGTGAGAATGCTGCCACCACCAGACGCTCTTTGCCCAGCACCCGCTCGCGGTCATCGGCCTCAAGAAATTTGACATCTTCTGTCAGAACGCGGTGCGCGTCCTGAGCCCCGGCATAGGCTTCCACGATGCGATGGATGAAGTACCGAAGGCGCGCTTCACCGCCCAGTGACTGCGCCTGCTCGTCTTCAACCAGCGCGGCCAGTCGGGTGACGTGGCCCTCGGCAATGCTGACGAGCAGGCTGTATTTGTCGCGGTAGTAGTGGTACAGCGTGGCCTTCGATAAATTGCAGGCTTCGGCCACCTGGTTCATTGAGGTCGATGCGTAACCGCGCTTGGCAAACAGCTGGGCAGCTTGCGTCAGAATCATGTCCCGCTGGTCTTCGTAATTGGCTGATCTTCCGCGCGCCATAAATAATTCTTGCGTCCTGTTGTGATCGGATTATAAAATCTACCGAACGGTCGGTCATAAGTGTTTGCGCTTACAACCCATCAATACAAACCCACAGAAAGGCAGGCAACGAAACCATGAATGAGCCCCTGGTACTGGTAACCAAAGCCGCTGCGGTAACGAGGTTGACACTTAACCGTCCTTCAGCGCTGAACAGCTTCACCACCGCGATGAACGCAGCACTACTGCAGGCGCTTGACACCGCTGCAGACGACACCAGCGTGCGCTGCGTGGTCGTCACCGGTAAAGGCCGCGCTTTTTGTGCCGGTCAGGATTTGGGTGATCCTTCCGCTGCGCCTGGTGAAGACCTGGGCGCCCTTCTCTTAACCCACTACAAGCCACTGGTTCAACGGCTGCAAAGCATGCCGGTACCGCTGATCGCTGCTGTCAACGGCGTGGCGGCGGGCGCCGGTGCGAGCCTGGCCCTGTGCTGCGACCTGGTCGTCGCCGGTCGCTCGGCCAGTTTTATTCAGGCCTTCTCCAAAATTGGACTGGTGCCCGACACCGGCGGTACGTGGCTGCTGTCCCGCCTCGTCGGCCAGGCTCGGGCCATGGGACTGTTCATGCTGGGCGACAAAGTACCGGCGCCAGAGGCCGCCGCGATGGGAATGATCTGGCAATGCGTTGAAGACGACGCGCTGCAGGCTACTGTGCAAGTGCTGGCCGAACGGCTTGCCCGCATGCCAACTGCCGCGCTGGTAGCCACCCGAAAAGCCATGGCTGATGCGCAGGGATTGAGTCTTGATGGCGCGTTCGATCTGGAAGCGCAGCTCCAGAAAAGATTGGGCACGTCGCACGACTACCTCGAAGGCGTGGACGCCTTTCGCCACAAGCGCCAGCCGACATTTACCGACCGTTAAAACGTCAACATGCCTGAAAAAACACCGCAGCAAATTGCCGACTACGTTCGTGACGGCATGCTTAAAAACGATGCAGCTACCAAAAGCCTCGGCATGCATGTGTTGCAGATCAGCCCCGGTCACGCAATCGTGACCATGACCGTGCGGGCCGACATGCTCAACGGCCACGCCATTTGCCATGGCGGCTTCATCTCGACGCTGGCTGATTCGGCTTTTGCGTTTGCCTGCAACTCATACGACGAGCTCACCGTGGCATCAGGTTTTTCGATTGATTTTTTGGCACCTGCCCGCCAGGATGACGTGCTGACCGCCCGCTGCGTCGAGGTTGCCAAAGCCGGGCGCACCGGCGTGTACGACACCGACGTACTCAATCAGCGCGAAGAGCGCATTGCTATCTTTCGCGGCCGCTCTTACACCCTCAAAGGCAAACCGGCGGTCACGCCGTTCTAAACCCGACAAACCATGCCCGTAACCCGACCTGAACCCGGCGACCTTGAGGCCATTGAACGCGCCAGCCTCGACGAAATTTCAGCGCTTCAATTGAGCCGCATGCAGACCACGCTGCGACGGGCCTACGTCAACGTGTCGCACTACCGAAAATCCTTTGATGCGAAGGGTGTTCATCCGTCTGATCTGAAGCAGTTGAGTGATCTGTCGAAATTTCCGTTCACCGTCAAGGCAGACCTGCGCGACAACTACCCGTTCGGCCTTTTCGCCGTGCCACGCGCAGAGCTTGCGCGCATTCACGCCTCGTCGGGCACCACGGGCAAACCAACGGTGGTGGGCTACACCAAAAAAGACATCGACACCTGGGCCGATCTGGTCGCGCGCTCGATTCGCGCCGCCGGTGGAAGGCGCGGCGACATGATTCATATTGCCTACGGCTATGGCCTGTTCACCGGCGGGCTGGGCGCGCACTATGGTGCCGAACGCGCCGGCTGCACGGTGATTCCAATGTCGGGCGGCCAGACCGAGCGGCAGGTGCAACTGATTGAAGACTTCAAACCCGACCTGATCATGGTCACGCCGAGCTACATGCAGGTGATCATCGAGCAGTTTGTTCGTCAGGGGCTGGACCCGGCAAAAAGCTCATTGAAGGTCGGCATTTTCGGTGCCGAACCCTGGACCGAAGCCATGCGCCGCGACATCGAAACCAAGGCGGGGCTTGACGCGGTTGACATCTATGGATTGTCTGAAGTGATGGGCCCGGGCGTTGCCAGTGAATGCATCGAAAGCAAAGACGGTCCGGTGATCTGGGAAGACCATTTTTACCCCGAGATCATCAACCCCAATACGGGTGAACTGGTGGCCGATGGCGAAGAAGGCGAACTGGTTTTTACCTCGCTCACCCGAGAGGCGATGCCTGTCATTCGCTATCGCACGCGGGACCTGACGCGTCTGCTGCCGCCGACTTCGCGCTCCATGCGCCGCATGGGCAAAATCGTCGGGCGCAGCGACGACATGATGATTATCCGGGGCGTCAATGTGTTCCCGACGCAGGTTGAGGAAATTGTGCTCGCCCACGAGCGGCTATCGGGGCTTTATCAACTGCATGTCAGCCGCGAAGGCCTGCTGGACCAGGTCGAGATTTACTGCGAAGTTCGGTCGGGGTCGGTCACCGAAGGCGACCGGGAAGAAATCGCCCGCTGGATTCAACACCGCGTGAAAACGCTGGTTGGCATTTCGACCCGCGTTCGCGTGTTTGACCCGGATTCAATCGAACGCACCCAAACCGGAAAAGCGCGCCGCGTGGTGGACACGCGCCCGCTTTAAAAATTAAAGGAGCAAGCCATGTACACACAAGCGATGGACACGATAGGCAAGGACGCCGATGGCGCCAAAAAGGTAGTGCGCTCAGCCGAAGAAATGCGCCTGCAGGAGCGCTTCGACGCGCACATTGACGCGGGCGACTTTATCGAGGCCAAGGACTGGATGCCCGACAACTACCGCAAAACGCTGGTGCGCCAGATCAGCCAGCATGCGCACTCTGAAATCGTCGGCATGCTGCCCGAAGGCAACTGGATCAGCCGTGCGCCCACGCTCAAACGCAAGGCGATTTTGCTGGCCAAGGTGCAGGATGAAGGCGGTCACGGGCTTTACCTGTACGCGGCAGCCGAGACCCTGGGCACATCGCGCGACCAGATGTTTGACGCGCTGCACACCGGCATGGCCAAGTACAGCTCGATCTTCAATTACCCGACGTTGACATGGGCCGACATGGGCGTGGTCGGCTGGCTGGTTGATGGTGCGGCCATCATGAACCAGGTGCCGATCTGCCGCTGTTCGTACGCGCCGTATGCACGCGCGATGATCCGCATCTGCCGCGAAGAAAGCTTTCATCAGCGTCAGGGCTATGAGGCGCTGCTAACCATGATGACGCGCGGCACCCCGGCACAAAAAGACATGGTGCAAGACGCGGTGAATCGCTGGTGGTGGCCGTCGATCATGATGTTCGGCCCGCCTGATGATCAGTCGCCCAACAGCGCACAGTCAATGCGCTGGGGAATTAAACGCATCAGCAATGACGAGCTGCGGCAAAAATTTATTGATGCCACGGTGGAACAGGCCCGCATTCTGGGTGTGAGCCTGCCCGACCCGAATTTGCAATGGAATGAGGCGCGCCAGGCGCATGATTTCGGCACCATCGACTGGAGCGAATTCTGGCGTGTGGTGGGCGGCGACGGCGCCTGCAACCGCGAGCGTCTGCAAGCGCGCGTCAAGGCCTGGGACGACGGCGCCTGGGTGCGCGAAGCCGCATTGGCGCATGCCGCGAAACAGGAATATGTGGCGCTGGCTGCTTGAGCCTTGCCGCCCAAAAACCGCTATTGAAAGCGTGAAAAAACATGACTGAATCAACTGCAAACCAACTCGGCACCGAATGGCCGCTGTGGGAAGTATTTGTCCGCAGCAAAGCCGGCCTGGATCACAAGCATTGCGGCAGCCTGCACGCAGCCGATTCAAAAATGGCGATACAGATGGCCCGCGATGTGTATACCCGCCGGCAAGAAGGCAGCAGCGTGTGGGTGGTGCGCTCGGACCAGATCGTGGCGAGTGACCCGGCTGACAAAGAGAGCTACTTCGATCCGTCGGAAGACAAGGTTTACCGACACCCCACGTTCTACGTGCTCCCCAAAGCCGTGGACCACATGTGAGCGCGTGATGCAAGGCTCAATCCAACTCAATAAAACGCCTGAGGCGCAGTACTTGCTGCGCATCGGCGATACCTGCCTGATTCTGGGCCAGCGCCTCGGCGAATGGTGCGGCCATGCGCCGGTGCTGGAAGAAGACATCGCGATGGCCAACATTGCGCTTGACCTGATTGGGCAGGCACGGGCCGTGCTCACGCTGGCGGGTCAGCTCGAAGGGCTGAACCATGACGAAGACGAATTGGCCTTTCTTCGTAGCGAGCGTGATTACCTCAACCTCACCCTGGTTGAATTGCCGCGCGGCGACTTCGCCTTCAGCGTGCTGCGCAACACCATGCTCGCCACCTGGCTCAAGCTGCTGTGGGAGCGCCTGGCTGCGTCATCGAACAGCGAGCTGGCGGCCATCGCCGGAAAAGCCGTCAAGGAAGCGCGCTACCACCAACAGCATTCCGGCGACTGGGTTGTCCGGCTGGGCGACGGCACGCCAGAGTCAACCCGCCGAATGCAGGCAGCGCTGGGCGACCTCTGGCGCTACAGCCCCGAAATGTTTGACGACGACGCCATTGATCAGGCCGCGCATGCGGCTGGCGTTGGCCCTTTGTGGTCCGAGCTGCAGCCCGCATGGCAGCAGGAAATGGCCTTGATTTTGAATGAAGCGGGGCAACAGGTGCCTGCTGATTCGGCATTTCGGAGCCATGGCAAGCGCGGCCAGCACAGTGAGCACATGGGCTTCATCCTGACCGACATGCAGTATCTGCAGCGGGCGTTTCCCGGCGGCGTGTGGTGATGGCCGCTGGCGCTGTTGTAGCTCACTTGGACAAGGTTCACGCAGCGTGGGACGTGTTGGGTAGTGTGCTTGACCCGGAGGTGCCCGCCGTGTCCGTGCGTGACCTGGGCATTGTTCGTGAAGTCGTGCCGCATGCGCATGGCCTGGAAATTGTGCTGACGCCGACCTACTCGGGTTGCCCCGCGACCGAAGTTATTGAGCATGATGTGCTGGCCGCCCTGCACGCCGCAGACCTGGGGCCGGCCTGGGTCACGCTGCGCCGCGCGCCGGCCTGGACCACGGACTGGATCACCGAAGAAGGCCGGCAAAAGCTGACGGACTACGGCATTGCGCCGCCAGCGCACGTGCAAGCTGGCGATGAAATACCGATCCGCTTTTTCGGCCGCCAGCCCAATGGCGAGCGACTGGCGTGCCCGCGCTGCAAAAGCCAACAAACCGAGCGGCTGTCGGCATTTGGTTCAACCGCGTGCAAGGCCTTGTACCGATGCCTGGCATGCCGTGAACCCTTTGAGTATTTCAAGCCCATTTGAACAAATTCCGAATAACGCAATGAGTTTCATTTTTCACCCGCTTCGCGTTCGCACAGTCGAGCCAGACACGCAGGAGGCCGTCGTCGTGTCATTCGATGTACCCGACGAGCTGCGCGCCGTATTCGGCTTCACGCAGGGCCAGTACCTGACCTTGCGTGCCGACGTGGACGGACAGGATTTGCGCCGTTCGTATTCGATCTGCGCCGGTGTTGACGATGGCGAGTTGCGCGTCGGCGTGCGCAAGGTCAAGGGCGGCGTGTTCTCCAACTGGATCAACGAACATCTGCGCCCCGGCGATACCGTGAGCGTGATGGCGCCGCAAGGCCGGTTCTTTGTACCGCTCGACCCAACCGCAAAACGTCACCATGTCGGCATCGCCGGCGGCAGCGGCATCACGCCGATTTTGTCGATCATGAAAACTGTGTTGGCGCGCGAGCCCTTGAGCCGTTTCACCTTGATCTACGGCAACCGGCAGCTCCAGTCAACGATGTTCAAGGAAGAAATCGAAGACCTGAAGAATCGCTATATGACGCGCCTGGTGCTTCAGCATGTGTTCTCTGACGAACACACCGACGCGCCGTTAAACCACGGCGTTATGGATCGCGACAAGATCATCGACTTCCTGACCAGCGTGGTGCCTGCAGCGCAAATCGACCAGGTGTATGTATGCGGGCCATTTCAGATGAATGATGAAGCCGAAGCCGCGCTGCTGGCGGCGGGCGTACCTGAAGAGCGGATCCACATCGAACGCTTTGGTGTCGCTCTGGCGGCAGGAGGAAACTCCGCTGACGCGGTCATGCACGAGGCAAAATCCGGTGACGCCGCGCAGGCCACGATTGTCATCATCCGCGACGGTTTAAGGCGCGAGATCAAGTTCTACAAAGGCCAGCCGAGCATCCTCGACGCGTCTTCGGCCGCCGGGCTCGAAGTGCCGTATTCCTGCACGTCAGGCGTGTGCGGAACCTGCCGCGCCAAAGTCATCGAAGGCGAAGTGCGCATGGAACGCAACTTCGCGCTGGACAAGAAAGAAGTCGCCAGCGGATTTGTTTTAACGTGCCAGGCGCATCCCCTGACTGAGCGGGTGGTGTTGTCGTTTGATGAGCGCTGATTTTTTTCTGCCGCAAATAGTGAAAGCGATCCGGCCGCTGGAAACAGTTTTTTGAGCAATTTTTAACCACGATGGAGACACCATGAAATTTCGCCTATCCCAACTGATGACTGGCCTCGCCGGCCTTCTGGTCGCCGCTCTGGCGCATGCCGACGTAAACGTCGGGGTGACCGTTTCGGCCACCGGCCCGGCAGCCTCGTTGGGAATTCCCGAAAAAAACACCATCTCCATGATGCCCAAAACGATTGGCGGTCAGAACATCAACTACATCGTCCTTGATGATGCGTCTGACACCACGGCGGCGGTGGCCAACACCCGCAAGCTGATCACCGAGAGCAAGGTCGACATCATTCTTGGCTCGACCATCACGCCAAACTCTTTAGCCATGATCGATGTCGTCTCTGAAGCCCAGACGCCAATGATTTCGATGGCGGCGTCTGCGCGCATCGTCGAGCCGATGGACGCGAAGAAAAAGTGGGTTTTCAAAACACCGCAAAACGACATCATGATGTCGCTGGCCATTGCCGAGCACATGTCGAAACTGGGCGTGAAGACGGTTGGTTTTATTGGCTTTTCTGATGCCTACGGTGAAGGCTGGGCGCAGGAGTTTTCCAAGGCGGCAGCGCTCAAGGGCTTGAGCATTGTGGCTAACGAACGCTTTGCGCGCAGCGACACATCCGTCACCGGCCAGACCCTGAAGTTGATAGCGGCCAAACCTGATGCCGTGCTGGTTGCTGGCTCTGGCACGCCCGCAGCACTGCCGCAAAAAGCGTTGAAAGAACGCGGCTACACCGGCAAGATGTACCAGACCCATGGCGTGGCCAACGCTGACTTCCTGCGCGTCGGCGGGAAAGACGTGGAAGCCACCTTCCTGCCTGCCGGCCCGGTACTGGTTGCCGAGCAGCTACCCGCTTCCAATCCGGTGCGTAAAGCCGCGCTGGCTTATGTCGTGGCCTATGAAGCCACTCACGGAAAAGGCAGTGTGTCAACCTTTGGCGCGCATGCGTGGGACGCCGGTTTGCTGATGACGTCGGCGATACCGATTGCACTGAAAAAGGCGCAACCTGGCACAGCAGAATTTCGCGCCGCCTTGCGTGACGCGATTGAAGGTCTTCAGGACATTCCCGGCGCGCATGGCATGTTCTCGATGTCTGCCAAAGACCATCTGGGACTCGACCAGCGAGCTCGCGTGATGGTCAGGATTGAAAACGGTGCGTGGAAGTATCAGCCTTGAACTTGTATTGCGCGGCTGATATTGAGCCCCGCACCTAGCAGCGCGAGCCTCGCCGGCCGGCCCCGGCCTGTTTGAAAAGAAGGATGCGAATGGACGCGCAAATTGCCCTGCTGCTGGCGCAGGACGGACTGGTCAACGGGGCGGTGTATGGCCTGATGGCTGTCGCCCTGGTGCTGGTTTTTTCTGTCACAAGAATCATCTTTATCCCCCAGGGCGAGTTCGTGGCGTTTGGCGCGCTGTCGATGGTCATGCTCCATGCGGGTCGCACGCCAGCGACGCTCTGGCTTTTGCTGGTGCTTGCTGCTGCCGCGATGTTGGTCGAGGCCTGGCGCTGGAAGCGCGGCGCGCCGGTTGACTGGACGTCTGCGCTCGTCTGGTGTGTTGCACTGCCCGTGGCGGCTGCTGTTCTGGTGCTGATGGTCAAACCCGCCTCGCTGGCTGCGCAAGCGATGACGACCATCGTCCTGATCACGCCACTGGGGCCGTTGCTGTATCGACTGGCCTTCCGACCTCTGGCCCATGCCACCGTGCTGACACTGCTGATCGTCTCCGTCGCGCTTCACGGTGTGCTGGTCGGCCTGGGTCTGTTGTTCTTCGGCGCAGAGGGCTCCAGAACACCCGCATTTTCCGAGGCTCGTTTTGAGTTGGCGGGCTTGCAGATTTCCGGGCAGTCGCTGGTGGTGGTCGGCGTCGCATTCGCATTGGTTGTTTTGCTGTTTGTGTTTTTTGGCCGCTCCATGATTGGCAAGGCGCTTCGCGCCACGGCCATGAACCGCGTCGGCGCGCGCTTGATGGGCATTCCGACCGAGCTGTCGGGCGATGTGAGTTTTGCACTGGCGGCGCTGATTGGCGCGGTCTCGGGTTTGCTCATCGCCCCGATGACAACGGTGTATTACGACACCGGTTTTCTCATTGGCCTGAAAGGTTTTGTTGCCGCCATCGTGGGCGGACTGGCGAGCTATCCACTGGCACTGGCCGGGGCGCTGCTGGTCGGGCAGCTGGAGTCTTTTTCGTCGTTCTGGGCCAGCGCTTTTAAAGAAGTGCTGGTCTTCAGCCTGATCATTCCCGTGCTGTGGTGGCGGTCATTGTCGAGTCGCCATGTGGAGGAAGACGAGTGAGCACGCCCATCCTTGAGAACGCAGCGGCCTCTTCGATTCCGGCTGCAGCGTCTCGCGGCCGGGTCACGCGCAGGCAGCTGACCCTCGCGGCTGTTGTCATCCTCGCGCTCGCATGGGGCTGGTTGCCCGAGTTCACGGTGGTGATCATGAGCTACATCGGCCTTTACGCGCTGGTGGCCGCAGGGCTTGTCATGTTGACCGGCGTGGGCGGCATGACGTCTTTCGGGCAAGCCGCGTTTGTGGGCCTGGGCGCTTACGCCACGGCATGGGTCTGCACATCGCCGCTGGCCAGCGCCGCGTTGACCGGCATCGTCGGTTCAGCGGGCCTGCCGTGGCTGGGACTGGCCCTGGGTCTGGCCATCACTTTCGCCGTCGCCTGGGCGCTGGGCGCGATGACTGTCAAGCTGTCGGGTCACTACCTGCCGCTGTGTACCATCGCGTGGGGCCTCAGCCTTTACTACCTGTTCGGCAACATGGATTTTTTGGGCGGGCAAACCGGGATCACGGGCATCCCGCCTTTGACGGTTTTCGGTTACTCGCTGGCATCACCTCGCGCATTGGGCGTGTTGATCTGGGCGGTGCTGCTGGTCGCGCTTTACCTGCTGTACAACCTGCTCGATTCCCGCGAAGGGCGTGCGATCCGCTCGCTCAAGGGCGGCCGCGTGATGGCCGAATCCATGGGTATCGACACGGCGCGTTATCGGCTGAAATTGTTCGTATTGGGCGCCCTGCTGGCTGCCATCTCGGGCTGGCTCTACGCCCATTTGCAGCGCTTCGTGAATCCAACGCCGTTCAACCTGAACATCGGTATTGAATACTTGTTCATGGCGGTCGTCGGCGGGTCGGGGTATTTGTGGGGCGCGGTATTGGGCGCGGCGGTCATCACGCTGCTAAAGGAAAAACTGCAGGACATCTTGCCGACGCTGCTGGGCACCACCGGCAACTTTGAAGTCATCGTTTTCGGCCTGTTGATGCTGTTGGTATTGCAGCGTTTTGCGGGCGGTTTGTGGCCGGCGCTGGAACGCTTTGGCAACAGCTTCTTAAGGCTTGAGGCGCGCCGCTACACCGGCGCGGTGGAGCAACTCGCGCACCGCGCGCTTCCAGCGCGCGGTGAAGTGCTGCTGCAGGCCAGTGCCGTCACGAAGCGATTTGGCGGCCTGGTGGCCAACAACAGCGTGTCGATGAACCTGCGGGCCGGCGAGATTCACGCGCTGATCGGCCCGAACGGCGCGGGCAAAAGTACCTTCTTTAACCTGATCTCTGGCGTGGACGACCCGACGACAGGCACTGTGCAATTGATGGGCCAGACGATGGCCCGGTCACCGTCCCTAGTCTTCGCCTCGCTCGGGCTGGCCCGCACGTTTCAGCATGTCCGCTTGCTGGGCACGCGCAGCGTGATCGAGAACGTTGCGCTGGGTGCGCACCGGCGCGCGCATCGCGGCTGGATCGCGTCCATGCTCCGACTCGACCGCGCCGAAGAAGCGGCGCTGTTGGCCGAGGCGCGCCAGCAGATCGAACGCTGCGGGCTGGGGGCGCACGCTGATGCGCATGCCGCTTCGCTGGCTTTGGGCCAGCAACGTCTCGTCGAGATTGCCCGCGCACTGGCGGGCCAGCCGGCTGTGTTGCTGCTCGACGAACCTGCCGCCGGGCTGCGTCATCTGGAAAAGCGCGCCTTGGCGGCACTGCTGTCGCAGCTTCGCGCAGAGGGTCTGGGCATTCTGGTGGTTGAGCACGACATGGAATTCGTGATGAACCTTGCCGACCGCATCACGGTGCTGGAGTTTGGCACCGTGATTGCCGAGGGCACGCCGGCGCAGGTGCAGGCCAATCAGCGGGTGCTCGATGCCTACCTCGGTGGCGCGGACGAGCCGATTGAAAGCGTTGCATGAGCTCCTTGATGAGCCTTGAGCAACTGTGCGTTTCTTACGGGCAGGTCGAGGCGCTGCACAGCGTCTCGATGACGCTGAACGAAGGCGAGATCGTGACCGTGATCGGTCCCAACGGCGCCGGCAAAACGACCCTGCTCTGCGCTGCCATGGGCCTGCTGCCATCGACAGGCCTGCTCGCCATCACCGGTGAAACGATTGCCCGGCCCAGCGTCGAGGCGATGGTCGCACGCGGCGTGGCCCTGGTGCCCGAGCGCCGCGAACTCTTCGGCGAGATGTCGGTTGATGACAACCTGCTGCTGGGCGGTTTTTACCGGTGGCGCAAGGGCCAGCGAGACCAGAAGGCGCGCATGGAAGAAGTCTTCGGCATATTTCCGCCGCTGCGCGAACGGCGTGCCCAGCTGGCATCGACGCTGTCTGGCGGCGAACGACAGATGTTGGCCATTGGCCGCGCCCTGATGGCCAGGCCGAAATTATTGATGCTCGACGAACCCTCATTGGGGCTGGCGCCCTTGATCGTGCGCGAGGTGCTGAAGGTGGTTTCATTGCTGAGGCGCCATGGCGTTTCGGTGCTGCTGGTGGAGCAAAACGCCCGCGCCGCATTGCAAGTTGCTGACCGGGCGTACGTGCTGGAGATGGGCGCGGTCGCCCTGAGTGGCCCGGCAAAAGACCTGCTGCACGACCGCCGGATCATTGATACCTATTTGGGGTTGGGTGGTCAGGGGGTGCCGGCAGCGCCTGCTGCGGTGTGATTACCTGCACGGTTTTCTTCTGCACTTCCGCTGCGTAGACGCTATTATTTTTATAGCTGCTTGCGCACGTATTACCTGGGCTAGAGCGCATTTTTACTCTGGTTAGGTAATTGCTCAGCGCATTGCTGGCGACTCACGGCCCAGTAGCTGGAAGTGCTGGAGTCGCTGGTTCAGCTGCTTGCGCAATTTCGACGGGGGCTAGCGCCGTATCTGGCAGAGAAAGTCAGGTGGCGGTGACCCAGTTGTCCAGTTGCAAGCCGGGCACCTTGACAAACTCGCGCGTGTTGTTGGTGACCAGCATGGCCTGCTGGCTCAGGGCGTGGGCGGCAATCATGGTGTCGAGCGAGCCAATGGGGGTGCCACGGCGCTCCAGGTCGGCGCGCAGGTCGCCATAGACCCATACGGCAGCGGCATCGAAAGGCAATATCGTGAGCGGGGCCAGAAACATCTCCAGCGCCTGACGATTGCGCACCGAGCCACTTTTGGCGACGCCGAACGCCAGCTCAGCAGCCACCACGCTGCACAACCCGATGTCGCCCAGCCGGTACTGCCGAAAGCGTGCCAGCACCGCAGGAGGCTTGGCGTTGATGATGTAGATGCAGATGTTGGTGTCGAGCAGGATCATGGGCTGATCTCGGCCCGAATCTGCTCGTCCGGCTGCTCGCGCGTCAATACAAAGCCCGGCCCAAAGGCGGCCAGCCCGTCCTCCAGCGTTTGCCAGGGGTCATCCACGGGCAATAGCAGCACGCCATTTCCGAAGTGCTTCACCACTACTTCGGTGCCGGCGAACCGGTACTCTTTAGGCAGCCGAACTGCCTGGCTGCGGCCCGATTGAAAAAGGCGTGCGGTGTCCATGACGGGCTCCAGAATTGATTACTACCAATGATAACCACCAACTGCCAGCTTGTCTATCGCAGATCGGCAGGCAGCCAAAATTGCTATTGAATAGATAGCTGCTTGCGCACGTTTTACGGGGTCTATAGCCGTGTTTGCCATAAATCCCAGGAGATATGGACAGTTGCAAGTACCCCCGCAACTCGTGCCGCGCTTCAAGCGACTAAGTTCGAATTTAACAAGGGGGTTGCTGGCCAAGGCGAAACACAGGGCGATACCTGGCGTACCGATTGCTTTGTGGATGGCCTTTGACCGCTATTCTTTTAATAGCTGGTTACGCAGGTATTTATTCGGCTAGAGGCCCATTAGACGCTTGAAGTCGGTCCTAGACCGTGAAAAGCTCACCGGCGAAAGAGACGGCCCTTGCCTATCGGCAAATATCGGATGACCTTGGCCAGACCATCGCGGCCGCTTGCCGCACGGCCCAGCAATGCCGTGCCTGCCAGCATGCCAGCCGTACGAACGATGAATGATGAGCGTTTGCGCGTCAGCAACCAGGCTGCCAGGCCCGCACCCAATGCCATCCAGTGCTGCCCGGACCCGCCCGTTTCGGGCGCGTCTGGGTTTTTGAATCGCTGTGCGGTGGAGTCAGATTTCGTCATGATTTAAAAGAGGCCTTTCATTGCGAATGTTGAAGTTGCTGACCGACGCGCCTTGCATCGCCACCTGCGGCCTGCACCGCTTCCTTGATCCGCCATTCCGCCACGTTGAAATGGCGCGCCCACACACTCAGCGCATAACTGTCGTGAACATTTACCTGTTCTGGCAGGATTGCAACGGGGCGAATGTGCAGGAGCATTTTGATCTTTCAAAAATGAGATTAACGGCAACGTACGCCGGCAAAAAAACTTTGACCAGCACCGCTACTGTTGATTGCATCATCGAGCCTGCCCTGCCGCGTCGCCCGGTCAAAACCGCTTGAAAAATTGTCAGCGGTTTTCTATTTCCAGGGTTGCTCGGGGTCTGCGGCTTCTGGCTATTTCCTGGCCCTGCAGGAAATGTTCGTCGGCCTGGCAAGCCATTTCGATCTGGCTGCTACGCTCAAAAACCATAATGAAATCGGAGCCTCCAAACTGGAAATAGCCGATTTCCTCGCCCTTGCGCAGCACCGCGCCTACCTCGGCGGTCAGCACGACTGACGAGACCTGCGCCATACCTACCGGAAGGCACGCCACCAGCCCGATAGGTGAATCAAGCACCACCAGCCCTCGCGTCTGCACAAACTGGTAGCCGGTTCCCTCGACTGCATGCAATTGCCTTTTGGGGCTTTCGCCCGGTCCACCAACTGACTCGATCACATCGACATCAAGATAGGCCTGGCCCTGGATGATTCTGGTTTCCAGCACGGTGCCGGACACGGGGCTGTGGAAGCGGTGATAGTCGAAAGTCCGAAGTGCAACGTGGCTAAAGATGCCGCCAGCAAATCGGTCTGCATACTGACTGCCGGCAAGCAACTCGGCGATTGACCAGCGCAAGCCCTTGGCCTCGATCAACGGCGCTTCGATCATCAAGGTTGAGTCTGCGTCGATAGACCACTGCCCCATGAAGGATGCGTCCGCCGGCGACACAATGACCGCAGGATCGTTCAACGCAGCAATGGGCCGGCGACCTGGCTTGACGTGCCTGGCAAAAAATTGGTTGAAGGTTCGATACCCGCTGGGCGGCAGCATGTAGTCGTCCCAGCAGAAGGCGGGATCGGTCCGAAACGAATCGATGTGCTTTGCTGATTCACCTTCGTCAAGGTAGCCGCCCCAGGCCTTCGCAAAATCAACGATCCACATGGACAAGGGCGTCAACGCCTGGCCGGAACCGCCCGGTGCGATGGGCGATTGAAGAGCGCGCAAGGCCGGTTGATCCAGCACAAAGTAAAACTCGACCAGCTTGTCATGCACCAGACGCGAATCACCAGACTCGCGGGGCGCCCAGCCGACCATCTCGTCGAGGTAGTTCAGATAGTCATCAAACGTTTTGAGGGCGGCAAGCGCAGGGACGTTTTGCCGTGCCACGTCTTGCAGCGCGGATTTGAACGGCGCTTGCCAACCCTGTGTGACCAGCAGTTCGGAGAGCCTTTGAACAATGGGATGCATGGCGATTTTTCGTCGGAGTGTCTGACAAAGTATGGACGAAAGACACGCGAATGACACGCGCTGTTGAAGCCGCTTTTCGATATCGGGCTTGCGGACTACACGCAGGGCAGCGATGTCTGACGGGGATTCGTCCACTGTGACGGCAATTGACGAATAGCGCGTTGACTAACCTTGAATTCATAGCAACCACCCACAGGCCACATGCTTTTTTCATCCAATTTACAGCCGCAGTCCGAATCTAATTCCCCTGGTTCCCAAACGTGCCCGAACGCTCAGAATCCCTCAATTCCCCCACAGACGGCAATTTCGGAGTTCATTGATGACGCGGCATTTCCGTGTGTCGGGGCGAAGTCGGCGTTAAACAAGGGCCGGCTGCGTTTCGCAAAATATTCATCGCTTGGCAGCACCTCAGACGCGATCAACCTGTGCGACCGCCTGCGAGAATTTTCTGGCGAATTTCCAGACGCTGGAACTTCCCCCGTGAGTTTCATTGCGATGTTCCGAAACTCCGTGCCTGACGAAAAAACCTTTGAGACCGCGCTGTGGCGCCATCTCCAATTGATGCATGAGCATGACCGACGCGATTTTGAGTGGGACGCATCAGTGGACAGCGACCCATCAAGCAATGACTTTTCATTCAGCATTGGTAGCCGGGCGTTCTTCGTGGTCGGGCTGCATCCGGCCGCATCACGCGTTTCCAGGCGTGCCCCGTTCCCCTGCCTGGTTTTTAATTTTCACAGCCAGTTCGAGACCCTGAAGTCGTCTGGCAAGTTCCAGAGCATGCAGACCGTGATTCGCGCGCGCGACATTGAGCTGCATGGCTCGCTCAACCCGGTGCTTGAGCGTTTTGGTGCCGCTTCTGAAGCCCGTCAATATTCGGGCCGGGCCGTGGCTGACAATTGGCAATGCCCCTTCACCGCCAGGGAAGCGGCGAATGCATAAAACCAACCAGGGCGCCGTTCGGATCAACGCGCAGTCTGGCGTGGCTTTCAAAATCCGCCGTAGCGAAATCTTGCGGATTTCTGATCCCTATGGCGAGCAGGTCGCGGACCTGTTTGCCTTCAAGGATGGAGACCTGGCCTGCAGCTTGTCGTCTGGCAGAAGCATTGACTACGCGTCGAAAATTTACCTGACCACGGGCGACGTGCTGTACGCCAACGACAGCCGCCACATGTTCACGATCGTCGCAGACACGGTCGGCAGGCATGATTTTTTGCTCACGCCCTGCAGCCAGGAGATGTTCGAAATTTTGTACAAGCACCAAGGCCACCACCCGAGTTGCTTCGAAAATTTATACACCGCGCTTGCCAAATTCAACGTTCGGCCCGAGCAGATTGGCACCACGTTCAATGTCTTCATGAATGTGGGTGTCAGCCCTGCGGGCGCCGTGCGAGTGGACACGCCAAAGTCCAAACCGGGCGACTACATTGAGCTACGCGCTGACATGGACATGGTGTGCGCATTGACGTCATGCTCAGCGGAACAATCCAACAACGGAACGTTCAAGCCAATTGATTACGAGATCATCACGCGGCCCTGCTAACCCCCGCTAACGCAGCTGCCCGGTGCGTTGCCGTGTTACAGCACCGCAACTGGTCAAATTCACTCGCTCCTATTTTTATAGCTGCTTGCGCACGTATTACGGGCGCTAGAGGCCTATATCTTTCCTGACGCTGCCTTGTCGGGCAGTAAATGCCACGGGCTTGAGATGACGGCAAAGCGCACGCGTGACAATGCAGGGCCTTGTCAAATTTTCACGCCCCTGCCACCGAGCCCCGGATGAAATACCTGGTCGCCGTGCGCGCGCTGTGCGAATTCACGGCCAAGCACGGTGACCTTGACCTGCGCTTCACGCCAGCTCCTTCGGCGCAGGAAGGCCTTGCGGGCCATGCGCTGGTCGCGTCGCGCCGGGGTGAAGGCTACCAATCAGAAGTGAGCCTGGAAGGCGAATACAAAGAGCTGCGCGTGCGTGGCCGGGCTGATGGTTATGACCCGGTGTTAAACCAGCTCGAGGAAGTCAAAACCTACCGGGGTGACCTGCACCGCATGGCCGACAACCGGCGCGAACTGCACTGGGCGCAGGTCAAAATTTATGGTTGGCTGCTGTGTCAGGAAAAAAGCCTGGCAGACATCAACCTCGCTCTGGTTTATTTTGATATTGCGAGCCTGAACGAAACGCTGTTGGCCGAGCAATTCACTGCGGCTGCATTGCAGGAATTTTTTGAAGCCCACTGCGACCGCTTTCTGGTCTGGGCCAGGCAGGAATTAATGCACCGCGAGGCACGAGACACTGCACTGAAGGCACTGCAGTTTCCGTATGAAGGCTTTCGTGCGGGCCAGCATGACCTGGCGAGCGCGGTTTACAAAAGCAGCGTGGCCGGCACCTGCCTGATGGCGCAGGCACCGACGGGCATTGGCAAAACCATAGGCACAATTTTCCCGCTGCTCAAAGCCACCCCTGGCCAGCGGCTCGACAAGATCTTCTTTCTGGCAGCGAAGACACCCGGCCGGGGGCTGGCGCTACATGCGCTGGAGCGTCTACGTCATAACGCCAAAGACAGCGCCGATAAACTGCCTCTGCGCGTGCTGGAACTGGTGGCCAAATCCAAGGCCTGCGAACACCCGGACAAGGCCTGTCACGGCGATGCGTGCCCGCTGGCCAGGGGCTTTTATGACCGGCTGCCGTCAGCGCGTGGCGCAGCCGTGGCGCATGCAGCCGCTGGCGGGCAGCTGGGCAAGGCCGCGCTGCGCAGTATCGCGCTGGCGCATCACGTCTGCCCGTATTATTTGAGCCAGGACTTGCTGACCTGGTCTGACGTGGTGGTGTGCGACTACAACTATTACTTCGACAGCAGCGCCCTGCTGCACAGCCAGGCCACTGGAAATGCGTGGCGCGTAAGCGTGCTGGTTGATGAAGCGCACAACCTGCTCGAACGCGCGCGCCAGATGTACTCAGCCACGCTGAGTCAGGCGCAGCTGCAGACGGTGCATGGCACGGCACCGGCAGCCGTCAGGAGCGTTCTGGCACGGCTGAATCAGGCGCTGGATACCCTGCAGCTGTCGCAGACAGCCGCTTATCAGGTTTACGACGAAATACCTGCGCCGTTGCTCAAAACGCTGCAGCAAGCAATCACCACCATCACTGATTTTCTGGCGGCGAACCCGACACGCATGGACGCGGCGCTGCAGGATTTTTATTTTGAGGCGCTGCATTTTTCGCGCATGGCCGACAGCTTTGGCGCGCACTCGCTGTTTGACATCAGCCTGGGCGGTGACGGCGGCAACGCCTCTGCCTTCAGCATGCTGCAGCGCGGCACAGGCGATGACGAAGGCGCGACGCTGTGCCTACGCAACGTGGTACCGGCGCCGTTCTTGAGCCCGCGTTTCGCCAGCGCGCAGTCGGTGGCGCTGTTTTCGGCCACGCTCAGCCCACGCCAGTTTTACGCCGACACACTGGGCCTGCCCGCCAGCACCGCGTGGGTGGATGTGCAGTCGCCCTTCGTCGCCCAGCAGCTTCGCGTCGAGGTGGTGAGTGACGTGTCCACCCGCTGGCAGCATCGTGCAGATTCGCTGGCGCCCATCGCGGCCCTGGTGGCGCGGCAATACGGGGAAGCGCCCGGCAACTACCTGGTGTTTGTCAGCAGCTACGACTACCTGCAAAAACTTGCCGGTGTTTTCAGCGCGCACTACCCGCACATTCCGGCATGGCAGCAAACGCCGCGCATGGACGAACCGGGGCGCGACGACTTTCTGGCGCGCTTCACCGAGGGCGGCCGGGGGATTAGTTTTGCAGTGCTGGGCGGCTCGTTTGCCGAGGGCATCGACCTGCCCGGCAGCCGGCTGATAGGCGCGTTCATCGCCACGCTGGGCCTGCCGCAACTGAACCCGGTGAACGAGCAGATCAAAACCCGCATGGGCGCCAACTTTGGCAGCGGACGGGCTTATGACTATGCCTATCTGTACCCCGGCATTCAAAAAGTAGTGCAGGCGGCGGGCCGGGTGATTCGCAGCACGTCTGACCGGGGTGTGGTCTATCTGATCGACGACCGTTTCACGAGCGGCAAAGTGCAGGCGCTGTTTCCTGCCTGGTGGGAAGTGCGTAGACTGCGGGCGCGCCGAACAGTGTGAACAGCAGATTGGCGCTAATTTTTAGAACAAAAATGCTTAGAAGCCCAATAAATACGTGCGTAAGCAGCTATTAATAACATAGCGTTATCAATGCTTTAGCTTGGCGATGACGCGCCTTCATTGGCTAACCGTTAAGTCTTTTCGCACTCACCTCGACTTGATTTGCGCGCGGCAGGGAAGTGAAAACCTCATCAAGCGGTTTGATTTCTGGCAGCACACACACCACGCCTTTGCTGATGGCAAAAGCCGGCTTGAACATGGCTTCGTGAAAAGCCACCGGCACGTTGCTGCAGCCGTAGGAGATGCGGTTGTCATCGGTTTGAGGTGAGGCCAGCCGTTGCAGTCGGCGCTCCTTCGGTTCGTTGGCGCGCACGCGGTGCATCGAAACCGCCGCGTCGTAGTCAAGCCAGGCGACGTCTTCACCGCTGGCGTTGCGCCCTCGTTCGCCTTCAAAGCGACCCACCGGTGTGGTGAGTTCGTGCGGCTCGACCAGCACTGGTGACGTCGTGGTGTCGATGATGGCAAACGGTTTTTGAAACGCGCTGACCGGTTGGCCAGTTGATATCAATTTAGGAGCGGTGAAAAATGCGCAGCGTCGTCTCGAGGCCAGGGCGTCTGTCGGGCAGGTCAGGTCACAAGATGCTACGCCGCGGCCGAAAGGACGAGCTTGACATGGCGCTTGGCCAGTGGCGGCTCGCGACGCGGACCAAACTGCAGGTCGGGTCCAATCAGGCGTTGCAACTCGCCATAGCCGGTGGCCAGCGCGGTGTCATAGGCGGGGAAAGTCACCTCGGAACAACGCACCGATTCGAAAGCAGACTGAGGGCCGTGATTTTCAAGAATTCGCCATTTGAATTCGCCCGGACCGGCTTCTTCGACCGTCAAGGCGTACGAGCGCAGCACTTCACTGAGCTGTGCAGCAATGTGGGGTGAGTGGTTCATGAAATAGGTCTCCGCAATAAAGACCAATGACATCGCATGCCGGAAAACCGACGCGCGACTGCTTGGTCAGATTGATGGGATACGCTGCAGCGACACAGCTTGTGACGCAAGCCTCAAGCCTTGAGAGCATCAAGGTTACCGATCGAATATCGAACGACATGGCGTGTGCTGAAAGCGTTTGGTGAGTCAGGCGGCCTGGGTTACTGGCAGGGTTAAGCTCGATAACGGGTTCGGCGCAGCCGCCCTGGTTGCGTCAATTAAATATAGCGAGTTGACAAAAAAAGGCTCGTGGGCCGAACGCCGAACGCAGGTAGGACAGGTTCCCATTTTCCCTTGTGATGCCGCTAATTCCAGGCTGTTTGCGACGCTCCATGAAGCCGTAAAAAGTGCGCACGCAAAAAAGCGGCGGTCCAAAAAATGGACGCCGCTTTGCTGGCAATCAGACGCAGGTAATTGACGGGTCTGGTCTAGTGCGACTGCCTGGGTGATGGCCCGGGGCCGCGACCAGCGATGTGACGGAAGGTGATGCGGCCCTTGCTCAAATCGTACGGAGACAGTTCGAGCGAGACCTGGTCGCCCGCCAAAATGCGGATGTGATTTTTGCGCATCTTGCCGGAGGTATAGGCGACCAGTTTGTGGCCGTTGTCGAGGGTGACGCGAAAACGCGAGTCGGGCAGCACCTCTTCGACCAGCCCGTGCATCTCAATCAGTTCTTCTTTTGCCATCACTTGACTCCTTGGAATTTGGAAAAATTTTTACGTCGGGTTCAGTGAAAAAGTGCTGCTGACCGCATCAGACGCACGCACGCGGCGCGCGTTCCTGGATCCAGCCCAGCGCATGTTCAGTGGCGTAATGGTTCGCAGCGGCGGCGCTTTCAAACAAGCCGCTGAAACGCATCACGCGGTCGTGCGTGGCACTGCCACGGCCGGAGCGGATGGAAACCGAAGCCGCAAACTGGCCTTCGCTGTGCTGCCTGGCGGCTGGTGAGACAAGGTACTTGCCCACCGCTATCTGGGTGTCAAAATTCATAAAATGTGGCCGCAACACTTCTGATCGGTTCCGGCGCTCTCGCAATAAAAAGAAAAAGAAAACAAGGCTCACTAACGAGCCAGCAGGTATTCGGTTTGACCTGTCACGCCCAAAAGAGGGGATGCAGATTGAGCCATTCCGGGAGTACTGTCGGAAGACGTGCCCGCCACGAAATTGGAACAGACTCGGGAGAAATCAGTGTAGGAACGACACTGAAAGCACTGTCACAGTTCCGTCCAAAAATCGATGCCTTCGGGCTCCGCTCCGGGCTTAGCTCCAGACTTTGGTACACGCCGCATTTGAGGTCGATGCCCTGGGGGCAGTAGCCTGCCGGGACAAGGTCATAAAAACAAACGCTGAAGCACTATCGAACCCAGCATTCTAACCGTTGGCGCGAAACGGCGCTGTCCGCGCGGCACCTGTCATTGTGAGAGGCCGTGGTCAGCGTTTGCCCAATCAGCTCACAACGGTCAACTTTGCCACGCTCAGCGCCAGCCACTTCACGCCGTGCCGGGTGAAATTGATCTGCGCCCGCGCGTCGCCGCCGCTGCCTTCGAGCATCTGCACGCGGCCTTCGCCAAACTTGGCGTGAAACACATTGGTGCCGGCTTTCAGGCCGTGCTCTGCGGCCTCGCGCTGCGGTGGCACCGCCGGGTTGGCGAAACGCTCAGCAGCCCCTGATTTGGAAGAAAAAACACCGCTAGCCCAATCAGAACGCGCGTAACCAGCTCCTGATTTCATAGCAGAACCCCACGGCGCTGCACCCCCGCCCAGTCCGGATGCGAAGCCTGACTGCTTGGGCGTGATCCATTTCAACGCCGCTTCGGGCAACTCGTCGAAGAAGCGGCTTTTCAGGTGGTAGCGCGTCTGGCCGTGCAGCATGCGGGTCTGCGAATGGCTCAGGTACAGGCGCTTGCGCGCGCGGGTGATCGCCACGTACATCAGCCGGCGTTCCTCCTCCAGGCCGTCATGGTCGCTCATCGAATTTTCATGCGGAAACAGTCCTTCTTCCAGGCCGGTAATGAAAACGCAATCGAACTCCAGCCCTTTCGATGAATGAACGGTCATCAGCTGAACCGCGTCTTGTCCTGCCTGGGCCTGGTTGTCGCCGGATTCGAGCGCCGCGTGCGTCAAGAAGGCGACCAGTGGGCTCAGCGTTTCGCCCGTGTCCGCGTCAGGCGCCAGCAGTTCGGGCAGGGGCTGGTCGAGAATTTCCGCACTCGAATCAAGCCCCTGGCTGGCCGGCGATTGCCGTAGCGGCCCTTGGCGCAAAGAGGAATTTTGCGCCTCGCCGAGCTCATCAACCGGCAGCGCCACGGCGTCCCGGCCGAAGCCTTCCTGGCTGACGAAGGACTCGGCCGCGTTCACCAGCTCCGCCAGATTTTCCAGCCGGTCCTGGCCTTCTTTCTCGGTTTTGTAATGCTCTTCCAGCCCGCTGTGCTGCAACACCAGTTCGATAATTTCACGCAGCGTGAGGCCGCTGGTCTGCTCGCGCAATACGTCAAGTCTGGCGACGAATGCGCCCAGATTCGCACCGGCCTTTCCGGGCACGGCACTGACCGCGTCGCTCAATGAGCAACCCGAGCTGCGTGCGATGTCCTGCAGC
>JANLYY010000055.1:0-4474 GCA_031365885.1 Polaromonas sp.
AGAAAAACCAGAATATCGCCAGCGCTGTGCGGGCTCGTCCACAGCTCATCCACCGCGTCGGCAATCGCGTCGTTCAGGTCGTAGTCGCGCGATTCTTCGAACGGCCTGTAACGCTGCTCGACCGGAAACATACGCCCAGACACCATGATGACCGGAGCTGGCCCTTTAATAGAAGCAAAGTAATCCGCAAAGCGCTGCGCATCAATCGTCGCCGACGTGATGATCACTTTCAGATCGGGCCGGCGCGGCAGCAACTGGCGCAGATAACCGAGCAGAAAATCGATGTTCAGGCTGCGCTCATGCGCCTCGTCAATGATGATGGTGTCGTAGGCGTTCAGCAGCGGGTCGGTCTGCGTTTCGGCCAGCAGGATGCCGTCGGTCATCAGCTTGACGGACGCATCGCGGCTTAGCCGATCCTGAAAGCGCACCTTGTAGCCCACCACATCGCCCAGCGTGGTCTTCAGCTCTTCGGCAATGCGTTTGGCGACGCTGGACGCGGCAATGCGGCGCGGCTGCGTGTGGCCGATCAGTTTGGCACGCTGCCCCGGTGCGTAGTTGAGCTTGCCCCGCCCCATCGCCAGCGCAATTTTAGGCAGCTGGGTGGTTTTTCCGGAACCGGTTTCGCCGCAAACAATGATGACCTGATTGGCCTCTATGGCCGCCGTAATGTCGTCACGACGCGAAGTGACCGGCAGCGATTCGGGAAAGGTAATGTCGGTAATGACTAGCGGTGACGAGGACAAGGAAGAACCGGTGAAGATGAATGAAACGGGACAGCAAACTCAGAGCTTGCGCGAAGCCGTGAATTATCGACGTTCTCGCCAGGTTCCCGCTTCACTCCCGTCGCCCTCCTTCCCTTACACTCGGGGCAATTTTTCGGCTGCCCCACAAACCGGGCAGGCAGTCATTCCGCCCGTCAGCCGCCTCCTGCAATTACCTTGTTTGATTCCTGAATCCGAAAGCGCTCATGTCCACCGTTTTCAACTTCACCTTTGTTCCGTGGTTCCGCTCGGTGGCGCCTTATATCCACACGCATCGCGGCAAAACTTTTGTGGTGGGCATTGCCGGCGAGGCAATTGCGGCGGGCAAGTTGCAGCACATTGCACAAGACCTCGCACTGATTCAGAGCATGGGCGTCAAGGTGGTGCTGGTACACGGTTTCCGGCCGCAGGTGAACGAGCAACTCAAGGCCAAGGGCCACGAAGCCAAGTATTCGCACGGCATACGCATCACCGACGAAATTGCGCTTGACTGCGCGCAAGAGGCCGCGGGCCAGCTCCGTTACGAGATTGAAGCCGCCTTCAGCCAGGGGCTGCCGAACACGCCGATGGCGGGCTCCACCGTGCGCGTGATCTCCGGCAACTTCATCACCGCTCGGCCGGTGGGCATTCTCGATGGCGTGGACTTCAAACACTCCGGCCTGGTGCGCAAGGTTGATGTGGCGGCCATCACGCAGACCCTGAACTTCGGCGCGATGGTGTTGTTGTCGCCCTTCGGTTTTTCGCCGACCGGCGAAGCCTTCAACCTGACGATGGAAGAAGTCGCCACGTCGGTTGCAATTGCCATGCAGGCGGACAAATTACTTTTTTTGACAGAAGTGCCTGGCATCCGCATCAACACCGACCAGCCGGAGGGCGAAGACAACCCGATCGACACCGAATTGCCGCTGGCAGCCGCCGAAAAACTGTTGTCAGCGCTGCCTGCGGGCGAGCGCCCGAGCGACACCGCTTTTTACCTGCAGCATTGCGTCAAGGCCTGCAAGGGCGGTGTCGAGCGCAGCCATATCCTGCCGTTCGCTACCGACGGCGCGTTGCTGCTCGAAATCTACGTCCACGACGGCATCGGCACCATGGTGGTCGATGAAAAACTGGAGTCGTTGCGCGAAGCCACGCCCGACGACGTCGGCGGCATTTTGCAGTTGATTGAACCGTTCGAGAAAGACGGCACGCTGGTCAAACGCGACCGCACCGAGATTGAACGCGACGCCGACCAGTACTCCATCATCGAACACGACGGCGTGATTTTCGCGTGCGCAGCGCTCTATCCTTACCCCGAAGCCAAAACCGCAGAGATGGCCGCGCTGACCGTGTCACCGCAAAGCCAGGGACAGGGCGACGGTGAAAAAATCTTGCGGCGCATCGAGCAGCGCGCACGCGCCTCAGGCCTGCAAAGCATCTTTGTACTGACCACGCGCACCATGCACTGGTTCATCAAGCGCGGCTTCGTACAGGTTGATACCGACTGGTTGCCCGAAGCCCGCAAACGCAAGTACAACGTGGACCGCAAGAGCCAGGTGCTGGTAAAAAAGCTCAGCTGAACGACAGGGAGAAATGTCATGCTTGAACTGCGGCCCAACTGCGAATGCTGCAACGTCGATCTTCTCAACGAATCGACCGAAGCGCGAATCTGTACGTTCGAATGCACTTTTTGCAGCGACTGCGCGAGCGTCAAGCTGCACGGCGTATGCCCGAATTGCGGCGGAGAACTGGTTGTGCGGCCGCGTCGTCCGGCTGGCAAACTGGTGAAATATCCGGCTTCGACCGAGCGCGTTTTTCAGCCTGGGGGTTGCGCTGACGAGCGTTAATGAAAATCCCGGCTGGCCGTACCCAGCCGCCCCAGCATCGGCGTCAAATCTTCCAGCCGGTGAGCGACCAGGTTGCGTACCGCCCCATAACCTTTGGCCTTGCCATCCTCCTCGCTGCGCTGCCATACACCGTGCACTGCCAGTAGCCGCGAATGCATGACTTCCTCGCGCTGGGTGTCGCGCAGTGACTTCCACACGATGACATTGACCGAGCCGGTTTCGTCTTCAAGCGTGACGAAAATCGTGCCCTTGGCGGTTTGCGGTTGCTGGCGCAGCGTGACGATGCCGCAGGCGGAGACTTCCCTTCCGTCGGGCAGCGCGTTGAGCTCGTCGGCGGTGAGCAGGCCCTTGCTGGCCAGCCGCGCTCGTAGCAAGGCGAGTGGATGGCGGCGCAGTGTCAGGCCGGTAGCGGCGTAGTCGAACAGAATATTTTCGCCCTCGGGTGTGTCGGGCAGCTGCAGCGGGGCCTCATGCGTCGGCACGCCTTTGAGCAATTGCGGCGCGGGCTTGATGGCAGCGGCTTCCCATACTTGCTGGCGGCGGTGGCCTGCCAGGGTCAACAGCGCATCGGCGGCGGCGAGCGCGTTCATCTCCAGTGTGCCGAGTTGCGCTCGCAGCGCCAGGTCTTCGGCTGACGTAAACGGTGCCGTTTGCCGTGCCTGCATCACGCGAATGACGGCGGCCTCGGAGAGGCCGGAGACAAGGCACAGACCGAGGCGCACGGCAGGTTGATGAGCTCGGATTCCAGGGTATGGGCTTGGCTGATCGGATCGTGACTCTGGGCGAACGCCATAAGACACATCTCCGACACCCAGTTCCACCTCCAGCACCCCGTCCTTAATCTCCTTGATCTCCTTGATCTCCTTGTGAAACTCCCCCGCTCCCTCCAGCGTGCAATCCCAGCGACTGATCGTCACATCCAGCGACCGCACCTCGATGCCGTGTTTGCGTGCGTCCTGGACCAGTTGCGACGGCGAATAAAAACCCATCGGCTGCGAATTGATCATCGCTGCCAGAAAGCACGCGGGCTCGTGGCATTTCAGCCAGCAGCTGACGTACACCAGCTTGGCAAAACTGGCCGCATGGCTTTCCGGAAAACCGTATTCACCGAAACCTTCAATCTGTTTGAAAATACGTTCTGAAAACTCGGGCTCGTAACCTTTTTCGATCATGCGGTCGACCAGGCGGTGATAAAAACGATGCACGCCGCCCTTGCGTTTCCACGCCGCCATCGAGCGACGCAAATCATCCGCCTCGTCCGCCGTGAAGTCGGCCGCGATCATCGCAATCTGCATCACCTGCTCCTGAAAAATCGGTACGCCATGCGTGCGGCTCAATGCCGCGCCAAGTCCCGGATAAGTGTTGTCTAGCGTGCCGCCCTTGCGCACGATGTCGCGGTTTTTCAGATACGGATGCACCATGCCGCCCTGAATCGGCCCCGGCCGCACGATGGCAACCTCAACCACCAGGTCGTAAAAACAGCGCGGCTGCAGACGCGGCAGCATCGACATTTGCGCCCGGCTTTCGATCTGGAACACGCCCACCGTGTCGGCCTCGCAAATCATGTCGTAGGTTTGCACGTCGCCCGATTCGATCTGGTGCATCTGCAACTGCCCGCCGCGTGTCTCGTCAATCAGATGCAGGCAGCGCCTGATGGCCGACAGCATGCCGAGCGCCAGTACGTCGACTTTGAGCAAGCCCATGGCGTCGAGATCATCCTTGTCCCACTGGATGATGCGGCGGTGCTCCATCGTGGCGGGCTGCACCGGCACCAAGCGCGTGAGCTTGCCCTGCGTCAGCACGAAGCCGCCGACGTGCTGGCCCAGGTGGCGCGGAAAACCGATCAGCTGCACCGACAGGTCAAGCCACTGCAGCACCGGGCCGGCATCG
>JANLYY010000078.1:0-20760 GCA_031365885.1 Polaromonas sp.
TCAACAACGAAAGAGGGAGAAGCCGCACCAGCAGCCTAAAAACCAAACTTATCCAATGCCGCATTGCCCGGCTTTACACTGCAAGGGGCGGGGTCAGTATTGGATGGAAAGAGGGGGTCAAGTTTGGATGGAAATCAACACTGCTGGGCGACTACCTCGGAAAAGCGGCACGTTGTACTTAAAGAAAAGAGTTTTTTGGCTGAGTCGGCGCGTGTCGTCGCCTTGTCAGTCCCCTCGCCTTGCGGCAAAGAGTGAGTCCGTGGTGGTGTCCCTCGGACCGTGGGGCACTTAAGCGTCCCGCACTTCAGCATTCCCCTCGAAGGAGGTAGGAGCTGCTGAGGCTCCATGGGTTTTTAGTGAATCGGTTCTCAGACCGGCGCCATCCCAATACACCCTACCCCGCGTCGGCGGTCCTCGGTCATACCCACTTGCTTGTGGAGGTGGCTGTTTAGAGCTTTGTTCTCAACGTCCGCGTTGATCTCCAGATGGAGTCTTGTCCGCTTGCTGTTGTGGTCGTGGTTGTTCGTCAGGTTGACGTGTCGATGACCTGGTGCTCGGTTTGAGCTGTTGTAGTGACTTTTCTAGTCGTAAGTGGCAGGTTCAGTACCCGCTCACGCACTTACTTTCTTGACTAGATTGTTGTTTTTGTTGATCTTTTAGCCCTGAAATAGACACTCTGTATGGCTATTAATTTGACTGAGACCGCAAAAAGAGAGGGCCGGAGCCCGTGCTGCGCTTCAAAAACAAGGGTCAGCGACCGAGGTTTGAAATTTTGTTCTTTCCGCATGGCGCGGGTTTGAAAACGGCGCCCATCGAAAAATGGGCATGGACGAACTGTAGAGCAGAAAGGCAGCGATGCGTAAATCGAATGCGGCGCTATTGACGCACGCATTTGCATCAAAAGGTCAATTGGCAGGAGCAACAATCATTTCATTCACCAGCCAATCCACCTCGACATTGATCCAAGCAAAAACGTCAACGCTACCGCCCCTTCGCCACAGCTTGAATCTGATTCGGCATTGAGCAACGCCGACGCGGTAAAAGCGTCAGAAATCAAGTCGGTTTCGGTTTCCGTTGCGTGCATTCTTGGCGATAACGACACTGGCGATGCAAGTCCAATCCGAGTGACCTTCACTATTCGATATACCGAGCTTGGCATGGATCGGCTGTATGGTGAGTTGGCGGCGCTGAGGACAGCACCGGAGCGGGTCAGGCATATCAAGCGTTGCCTACACGACATAGTACGCGGCGACTTCAAACGGCCAGACGCCCGACGGTCCGAGTTTGGCGAAAGCGACCGGGAGTCGTTTTATGTGGCTATCCGCCTATCGTCACGCGACGTGGGCCTTGAACCAATTTTCAACGAGCTCTCGCCGATATGCACCGCTTTCAAGCGCAATAACGTAGTGCGGCAAAAACTGTTCGACGCCTTCAACCTGACAGTTCTGCCTGCCCGGCCTTCGGCTGAGCGCGAGCTTACCCACCCAACTGCATTGGAATCGCCGCCAAGAAACTCGACCTTCGGTTCGACCCTCTCGCCGGTGAAGCCGATGGTGCCGCAAACCGTCGATCGCAGACGAGCCGCAAGACAGTACAACGCAGATCAATTCAACAACACCTAACCACTCTTATCAGCATCATCTTGGAAAATATAAAAAACGTTCTCGCGGTCGATGTCGGTTTTGGCAACGTCAAAGCGGTATGGGGTCGTCCTGATCCCAATATGGCCAAGTCTTTCACGGGCTGGAAAGAAATCTGCTTTAAGGCCGTGGCGCATCCCGTCAGTGGCTTTGGTGGTGGTTATGGCGTTTCCGCGACCGATCGCATCGAGGTCAGCGTCGGAGGCGAACGCTTTTATGTCGGCCCCGAAGCAACCTTTGGCGGCGGTGTTCGCGCCTTGCATGAAGATTACATCGCAACGCTTGACTACGAGGCGTTGCTCGCCGGCGCGTGGTCGTACATGTTCAAGTCGAAGGGTGCCCTCTATCCAATGGTCGATGTGCTGGTGTTAGGCCTGCCGGTGTCCCGGTTTGCCAGCACCCGCCGGCGTCTGGCGGAAATCGGTGCCAAGACTCGGCGAGTGCCGGTCCCCTACAACCTGCGCGAACGGACGCAAAAGGATTTTGTCGATGTGAAACCAGGCAAGGTGGTGGTCTTGCCGCAGCCTTACGGCGGTTTAACTCTCGCGTCCGAGGACGAGAAAGCGTTTGACTTGTTTGATGACGACGTAGTTTCTTTGGTCATCGACCCGGGGTACAACACCTTCGACTGGTTTGTCGCGAAGTCAATGAAGGCCCAGATGGACCTGTGTGGCTCGTTCCAGGGTGGCGTCGCCCAGATTCTCAAAAAGGTTAGTGCTGCAATTTCGGTTGACCACGGCGTCGAGTCGCCAAATTTCGGCGCCGTCGAGCACAGCCTGGTCGTCGGCAGCATGAATTTGGGCAGCAAGCGGATCGCCATGGAATCGTACCGGGCGCTGGCCAACCGCGAGGCCCGGTCAACGGTGGCTGAGTTTTTGCAGCGCTTCGACCCGACGAAGTGCCGTGTCGCCAAGATCTATATCTGCGGCGGCGGGGCCAACTTTTACGCTGAAGCCCTGCGCGAGCGACTTGGCGCCTACAAGATAGAAGTGATGGAAGACCACGTGATGTCGAACGCCCGCGGCTTCTGGTTGCACGGCATCGAGGCCTAAACTTTCTGACCAATAAAAACGCGGCCAAATTTGGCCGCGCCTGAAAACTTGGCAGCTAAGCGCAACTTGCAAACCTAGCGCCCCGTGATAGTTTTATTCCACAGGGATTTCCTGTTTTTTACTCAAAGGAACCATCATGAAGACGAAAACATCAAGCCACATCGCCAAAGCAATCGACCACGCCTACGCTGAAGTCAAAAAAGACTCTGGCATGACGCCCATGGATCTCTTCATGGTCGGCGTTGGATACACCGGTGTCGGCCTGGCAATGATCAACACGAGCTGGATTCCGGGCAGCCTGAAAGTCCTGGGCGGCTTCATTGTTGGCACTGGCCTGCTGAGCATGATCGCGATTGTAGGAAAACTCTAATGCGACGTTTTATACACTGGTCGCTCGCATTCATAGTGTACGTGCTACGAATGGATTCATTCCGTCCAACGTTGGGCGATTCTTACGCCGCTTAGCGGTATGAACGACGAGATGAGCGCAGCACACATGGACGAGGCAGGCCGCAAGGTTTTTCTCATGACGTCCGTGGCGTGTGTCGCGGTCATGAGCTTGGGCTACTCGTTCAGCAAGCTGTATCCGGGTTCGGTCATTGGCAAATTCGGCTGGTGGCTCATGTTTTCGCGATGATTTGTGCGCGTGCGGCAAACTTATTTTGAGTTGAGCCCTACAGTCGTGCATAGTGTCCAAGTTAAAAATAATGCACACCATTGCGAGTCAAGCGATCTCCGCAAGTTAGAAGAGGTAATTTCAGGAGCCTGGGTTGAAGCAGCGGCACTCTGGAGCTTACGCCGGCGTGACTAATAGCGGCCAAGTCAACACCTCTCAACCCATTTTGAAATGAAATCAGCTTTTACCTTTATTAACTTGAGCATCGCGCCAAGCTAAAAGCGTTGCTCCGTCAACCAAACTGACGCCTCTGCCCACCTTATATATCACTGGAAAGTCAGGTCGCGTTTTTGCCCAAAGCCAAAAAGTCGATATACCTATGCAGAGGAAACCAGCTGCTTGACGAGGACGAAGCGAATTGGCAGGTGAGGAGATTGGCGAGGGAGGCATGAGTGACCGCGTTTATTTAGATGACCAATGATGTACCGGTCTACTCTGAAAACCGTCGCGATTGTTAGCTCTGAAAATGACTGATTTACATTTGCAATTGCCAGGGCACACACCTGACAGGTCGTAGACCTGCTGTAGATGAAGTTGGCTCAACCAAACTTTTCACTGGGTAACCCAGTGATCCCGTCCAAAGGCAGTCTAAAAATTGAATTTTGCCCGTGCAAATCAATCGAATGCCCAATTGGTAGGAACGATGGTAGGAAGAAATAAAAAAGCACCCCGAGAGGTGCATCTTTATTGGCTTAATGGCGGAGAGGGTGGGATTCGAACCCACGGTACCTTGCGGTACGCCTGATTTCGAGTCAGGTACATTCGGCCACTCTGCCACCTCTCCTTTGTCGATCCACAATTCTATCAGGGCGCCAGAATGGACATTCCGCCCAGGTAAGGTTGCAGAACCAGCGGAATCTCGATGCTGCCGTCGGCGAGCTGGTAGTTTTCCAGCACCGCCACCAGTGCTCGCCCGACTGCCAGCCCGGAACCATTCAGGGTGTGGACAAACTCGTTTTTGCCTTGCACATTTTTGAAACGCGCCTGCAGTCGGCGTGCCTGAAAGGCTTCGCAGTTGGAAACGGAGCTGATTTCGCGGTACGTGTTCTGCGCCGGCAACCAAACCTCGAGATCGTAGGTTTTCGCGGCGCCGAAACCCATGTCGCCGGTGCACAGCAGCATGACGCGGTAGGGCAATTCGAGCTTTTGCAAAATTGCCTCGGCGTGCGCCGTCATGGCCTCCAGCGCGTCATTGCTTTTGTCGGGATGCGTGATCTGCACCATCTCGACTTTGTCGAACTGGTGCTGGCGAATCATGCCGCGCGTGTCGCGGCCGTAGCTGCCGGCCTCTGAGCGAAAGCATGGTGAGTGGGCGGTTAATTTGAGCGGCAGATCAGCCTCGGGCGTGATGACATCGCGCACGAAGTTGGTCAGCGGCACTTCGGAGGTAGGGATGAGATACAGCGCCGCGCTCTCCCCATCAAGCGCAGCTTCCTGTCCGCCCTTTTTCGCTGCAAACAAGTCTTCCGCAAACTTCGGCAGCTGTCCGGTGCCGCGCAGCGAATCCGCGTTGACGATATAGGGCACATAGCATTCGGTGTAGCCGTGCTCAGCCGTTTGCACGTCGAGCATGAACTGCGCGAGTACGCGGTGCAGCCGCGCCAGCGGGCCTTTGAGCACGGTAAAACGGGAGCCCGCCAGTTTGGTGCCGAGTTCAAAATCCAGCCCCAGCGGCTGGCCCAGATCGACATGGTCTTTGACCTCGAAAGCATAGGCCGGTGGTTCACCGCCCGGGCCTTCAATCGGGCTCCATTTCCGCACTTCGACATTACAGGATTCACCCGTACCCACGGGCACGCTGACGTGCGGCAAATTGGGCACCGCCAGCAGCAGTGCCTCCAGATCAGTCTGTATGTGGCCGAGTCGCAGCGCCGACGACTCAAGCTCCAGCTTTGAACTGCCGACCTGAGCCATCACGGCACTAACGTCTTCGCCTTTGGCCTTCAGCTGGCCGATTTGTTTTGACAGCGTATTGCGCTGATTCTGCAATTCTTCTGTCCTGATCTGAATTGCCTTGCGCTCGGCTTCCAGGCCCTTGAAGGCTTCGACATTCAAAAAATGTTGCGGGCTTCTGCGGCTTTCAAGGGCGGCGATGGCCGACGGCAGGTCTTTGCGGAGCAGGTTGATGTCGAGCATACGGTGATTGTATTTTGTGAAGCTTCAAGCCAGCGAGGCCGGGTCGAGGTTGGCGCCGCAAATGATGAGGCAAACTGTTTCATCCGCGCGCGGTGTGTAGCGGCCGCTGTGCAGTGCGGCCAGCGGCAACGCTGCAGCAGGCTCTACCGCCAGTTTCAACTCTTTCCACAGCCAGAGCTGCGCCGCGCGAATCGATTCGTCCGTCAGCAGCAGCGAATCGCGCACATGCGCCTGCGTAACCGCCCACGCCAGACTGCCGATGCGTTTGGCCCCGAGCGAATCAGCCGCGATGCCGCTAACCGCCACATCAACTGGCGTACCCGCCGCACGCGCCTTGAACAGCGTCGGCGCCAGTTCGGGTTCCAGCGCGACCACTTTTGTGCGCTGCTCGAACCAGCTGGCCACACCGCCGATCAGTCCGCCACCACCAACACTGACCAGTACCGAATCAGGCACGCCACCCTGCTGCTCAATTTCCAGCGCCAGCGTGCCCGCGCCAGTCAGCACTTCAGGCTGGTCATAGGCATGCGTCAGCAGCGCGCCGGTTTCCTGCTGGCGCACGACGCAGGCCTGCAGCGCGTCGGCATAAGCCGCACCCCCGACCACCACGGTCGCGCCCAGCGCCGCTAGCCGAGCGCGCTTGGCCGGGCTGGACACCTCGGGCACAAAAACCTCACAGCGCACGCCCAGTTCCTTGGCCGCAGCCGCTGTGGCGATGCCCGCGTTGCCGCCCGAAGCGACGATCACGCCGCTGTCAGGAATCGGATTCGACAACAGCCGATTGAGCATGCCACGCGCCTTGAAGCTGCCGCCGGTCTGCAACTGTTCGAGCTTGAGCCAGACTTCGGCGCAATCGACACCGAATCTGCTGCCGGGCAGCTTCCACAGCGGGGTTTGACGAATAAAGTGGCTGTAGCCCTTATTAAACGTGCGTAAGCAGCTCTCTATTTGATAGCGGCCAGTCATTCGCGGTTCACCGATTCACTGGCTCTGATGCAAGTTACTGTCACCCACATCCAGCGCCTGGCCCTGCGCATCAAGTTTCAGGCCTTTTGGCAACGGGAACTTGATGGTCTCTTCAATGCCGGGCATCTTGCGCACCGACACGGCACCCAGCGCCTTGATGCGCTCGATCACCTGATTGACCAGAATCTCGGGCGCCGAAGCACCAGCCGTCAAACCGACTTTTAATTTGCCTTCGAACCACGACTCCTGCAATTCGCTGGCGTCATCGACCATGTAAGCCTCGGTACCCAGCTTGGCGGCCAGCTCGCGCAGTCGGTTGCTGTTGGAACTCGTCGGGCTGCCGACCACAATCAAAATATCAACCTGCGGGCTCAGCACCTTCACTGCGTCCTGCCGGTTTTGCGTGGCGTAGCAGATGTCTTGCTGCTTGGGTTCGCGCACCAGAGGAAAGCGGGCCTTGACAGCCGCGCTGATCTCCGCCGCGTCGTCCACGCTCAGCGTGGTCTGCGTCACCACCGCCAGCCGCGCGGTTTGCAGCGGCGAGATACGCGCCACGTCAGCCACGTCTTCGACCAGATGAATGCCGCTGTCTAGCTGGCCCATCGTGCCTTCGACTTCCGGATGGCCCTTGTGGCCGATCATGATGAATTCGTAGCCTTCCCTGTGCAGCTTGGCGACTTCGACATGGACCTTGGTCACCAGCGGGCAGGTGGCGTCAAAAATCTGGAAGCCGCGCGCCACCGCTTCTTCCTGCACTGCCTTGCTGACGCCGTGCGCACTGAACACCAGCGTGGCGCCGGGCGGCACATCAGCCAGTTCTTCGATGAAGATCGCGCCTTTTTCCTTCAGATCGTTCACCACATAGGTGTTGTGAACGATTTCGTGACGTACATAAATAGGCGCGCCGAATTTGCTCAGCGCACGCTCGACGATCTCAATGGCGCGGTCAACACCGGCACAAAAGCCTCTAGGTTCGGCCAGCAAGATCTCAGTCATAGAACACCAATCACAAACGCCTCAAAAGTCACTGGCTGACCCGCCAGCGGATGGTTGAAGTCGAACTGAACCGATTCGCCACTACCACCTGCAGCGCTAACCTGCTGCACCGCGCCGGCGTACTGGCCCTGGCCGCCAGGCGTCGGGAACTGCACCACATCGCCAATCTGATATTTCTCGTCCGGGTCGCCGAGTTCATTAAGCAGCTTGCGCGCCACCCATTGAATCAGCTCCGGGTTGCGGTCGCCAAACGCAACGCCTGCTGGCAGCTCAAAAGTGCTGCGCGCACCCTCAGCCATGCCCAGCAGCCGCTGCTCGATGGCTGGTGACAGCTCACCCGCACCCAGGCTCAGCGTGGCCGGTTTGCCGCCGAAGGTGCTGATGATGTCCTTGCCGTCGGGTCCGGCCATGCGGTAGGGCAGGGTCAGGAACGAGCCGGGCTCGACAACAGGGGAAGTGATGGATTGAACGCTGGGCATAAAACTTTCGATGGCTGCGGTGGACGCAAACCGGCTGTTTGTAAACTGCTCTTATTGTAGAAAGCCCCGTTCGTCCGGACGCGATTGCGGTTTTTACTGGAATTGCCTGTATCGGAACCGCCTTCATGCTGCTCAAAGACCTTCCCGAAGACGCCCGCCCGCGCGAAAAATTACTGGCACGCGGACCCGGCGCGCTCAGCGACGCCGAACTGCTGGCGCTGCTGCTGCGCACCGGCCTGCCGGGTAAAAATGCGCTGCAGATGGGTCAGGAATTGCTCGATCAATTCGGCGGCGTGGCCGGGCTGCTGCACACCGGCGCCGATGCGCTGAAATCCATCAAGGGCCTGGGCCCGGCCAAACGCGCCGAGTTGGTGGCGGTGCTTGAGCTGGCCCGCCGCGCGTTGACGGCGCAGCTCAAGCAGCAAACTTTGTTCGATGCTCCGCATGCCGTGCGCGACTACCTGCAGTTGCAGCTGGGCAGCCGGCCGCACGAGATTTTTGCCGTGATGTTTTTAGACAGCCAGCACCGGCTGATCGTTCTTGAAGAGCTGTTCAGGGGCACCCTGACGCAAACCAGCGTGTACCCGCGTGAGGTGGTGGTGCGCGCGCTGGCACTGAACGCCGCCAGCGTGGTGCTAGCGCACAACCACCCCAGCGGCAGCGCCCAGCCGTCGCGTGCCGACGAAGCACTGACGCAAACGCTGAAGGCCGCGCTGGGCCTGGTCGATGTGCGCGTGCTCGACCATTTTGTGGTGACGAGTACCGAGGTGGTGTCAATGGCGGAACGGGGATTGCTTTAGCATCGGCACGAATCCTGAAGTCCAAAAAAGCTGCACCATGAACGCGCCTTCGCCAAAGATCGTCAAGACCGTCAGGAAAGTCGTACCTGCCCGGCCGGGCAAGCTGAAAGACCTGAAAGATCTGAAAGCCGTCAAGCTCGAAATCGAATTGCGTGCGCGGCTGGCCAAGGAGCTGGAGGCCGCCCGTAAGGCCGCTGCCGCCAAAGCCAAAGCCGAAAAAGAGCTGTTTTCACGCGCCGTCGGGCCTGTCAAGGCACTGCCCGTCAAACACCGGCCCGGCCACCGCGCCCATCTGCCGCGCACCCCGCCCGCACCGATTGCAGTGCAGCACCAGCTCGATGAAGAGGCCGTGATGCGCGAGGCGATTTCCGACGAATTCGACGTTGAAAGCCTGCTCGACACCGACGACGCACTGAGCTTTCGCCGCCCCGGCATGGGCCCCGACGTGACACGCAAACTGCGCCGCGGCGGCTGGAGCATTCAGGGCCAGATCGACCTGCACGGGCTGCGCCGCGACGACGCTAGAGAAACGCTGAGCCAGTTCATCAAGGACGCCCACAAAACCGGCTGGCGCTGCGTGCGCGTGGTCCACGGCAAGGGCCTGGGTTCACCCGGCAAAACCCCGGTGCTGAAGGGCCGCGTACAAAGCTGGCTGATTCAAAAAAACCAGGTGCTGGCCTTCGTGCAGGCGCGGCCAGCGCAGGGTGGCGCCGGGGCGCTGGTGGTGTTGCTGGCGCAGGGCTGAGGCCACGCCTTACGACTGCTGGTTGCTATATTTTTAATAGCTGCTTGCGCACGTATTACCTGGGCTACAGACTTATTTGACTCTAATTCTCGCCTGAGACACGAATCCGGCAAGCGCAAATCAAAGGTACACGCACATGACACAAAACCTGGCTCAAAACGTGGGGCTGATTGGCCTGGGCGCCATGGGCAGCGGCATGGCAGCATCGCTGCGCCGCGCCGGGCACAACCTGCACGTGTATGACGTGCGCGCCGGAGTGGCGCAGGCGTTTGCGCAGGACGGCGGTGTGGCCTGCGACTCGCTGGCGCAGCTGGGCGCCGCGTGCGACGTGGTGATCTCGGTCGTTGTCAATGCCGCGCAGACCGAGGCGGTGTTGTTCGGGGCTGATTCCGATGACAGCCGAAGCGGTTGCGCCGTTAGCAGAGAAGGCAGCAGCGGTTGCGCCGCTGCGATGAAGCCCGGCAGCGTCTTCGTGATGTGCTCGACGGTGGACCCGAACTGGTCGATGGCGCTGGAAAAGCGGCTGGCCGCGCTGGGCATTTTGTACATCGACGCACCGATTTCCGGCGGTGCCGCCAAGGCAGCCAATGGCGAGATGACGATGATGAGCGCCGGCAGCCCGGCCGCGTATGCCATAGCCGAGCCGCTGTTGAATGCGATGGCCGCCAAGGTCTATCGGCTGGGCGACACGGCGGGCGCAGGCAGCAAAGTGAAAATCATCAACCAGCTGCTCGCCGGCGTACACATCGCCGCCGCTGCCGAGGCGATGGCCTTGGGCCTGCGCGAAGGGGTCGATGCCGCCGCGTTGTACGAAGTCATCACCCACAGCGCCGGCAACAGCTGGATGTTCGAGAACCGCATGCCGCATGTGCTGGCCGCCGACTACACCCCGCTTTCCGCCGTCGATATTTTCGTCAAGGACCTGGGCCTGGTACTCGACATGGCCCGCGCCAGCAAGTTTCCGCTGCCCCTGTCATCGACGGCGCACCAGATGTTCATGCAGGCGTCCAGCGCCGGCTACGCACGCGAAGACGACAGCGCCGTGATCAAGATTTTTCCGGGGATTGAGTTGCCGAAGGGGGCTGGGGGTTGAGAAGGTAATTTCTTCAGGTTGCTATTGATTTAATAGCTTCTCACGAAGGTACTGCATGGTCTAGAAGAAGATTAGATCATCTAATTTCCGCAGAACACGTCTACTGAGGGCGTCAGCCCCAAGACCGTGTCAGCAGCTCGTCCAATGCATCGGCAATAGCTTGGCCGTGGTCAGCCAGCGATGCAACGTGCTCACCCAACTGATCAACCGCGACAGACACCATGTCCAGCGGATGCAGTACCACGTCCACACCGTCGACTTCAAACACCGGATTCATGCGCGAGCCCACGGTAGCCGCCTGGCCGGACATGGCCGCACGACGTACCAAGGGCACGACCACGCGCCTGCGGTAGCGGTCAAACAGCGATGACTGCACGATCACAACGAAAGGGATGGCGTCCTTGAGCAAGCCTTTGTTACGGCACACATCGAACTGCGCCATCAAAGCGTCGAATGCTCATCAGCAAACGAACCTATGGCGGCGTGCATGGCGTTCCAGTCCGCAGCGCAACTATCCGCCTGCTGCTGCCGCGCCGCGCGGGCCTGCTGCTGCGCTGCCACGTAGTCAGCCAGCAGCGTCTCCATGGTGGCGGACAGGTTGCTGGTGTAGGTTTTGGCTTGCGCGACCAGGCTTTCGTTCAAGGTGAGGTTGACGGCGCGTTTGCGTGTGGTGGCAGGGGGTGCGAGGGGTGGGTTGGACATGTTTAACGCTCCGCTGAAGTTCATGCGCATATTATGCGCATGACTGAGTTTTTGATAACATGAGCGCTGTATGGTTGCCACGCAAGTGATAGGAGACGGTAAAAGCGGCACTCAACGCTGCAAATGCAAGGGGCGCTCAGTGTGGCCTTGAAGGCAGGGGATTCGTCAGCGCAATTTCTTGCTCGATTGCAAGCCACGCCAAGCGCACCGGATCAGGTGGCGCACCCTCTGGACGACTGACAGTCCATACCCGCTTGAGCATTGGCCCACGCAATTCGGCCATAAACATATAGACGAAGCGCGCGGCAAGGCCCTGCACGCCGGGTGATAAGCGGCGAAACACATCCTGGGCGCCATGAAGCGACAGCACCGCCTGTTGGGCGGCCGATTCTTGGGTGAGGTCAGCCACCTCGATATCGATTTTGGTGAACCATGGATTAGCCTGGAACCAGGCATACAGGCTGTCAAAGACCTCTCGGGCCGTGATCGTGCATTGGTTGGTCGGCCGCTTCTTCTTTGCCGTCTCCTCGCGCTTTTCAGCCAACGCTCGTTTGGTCTGGATGGTTTCCGCGTCGTTTTTTAGTAGCGATTTGTTCAGACGCTCATTGCTAGCGCTTGCAATAGGACCCGTGTAGGGCTCATCAAGTCTGGCTTCACGCCTGGCACGGCGCGGCAAGTCGTCCAGCAAGAACTGAAACTCCGCCATCGACTCGGCGAACATACCTGCCTGCTGGAGGTAGAGCGGCAACTTGCACCAGGTCTCGGCCGGGTAGCTCACAGGAGAGACCAGCATCAAGGCCTTGGCGCTGTAAAGGCAGGCCACTGCGTCTTGCCACTGCCCCGCGTCTTTGAATGCGGTGGATTCGCGCAGCAGCGCGGCTAAGGGTTCATCACTGGCAAACATATTTTGTTAAGGCCTTTTTACGCGTCGATGCGTGAGCAGAGGAAGCGTTCCCTCGACATTGCGCTTGCCGTCTTCCCCGCAGGCGTTGTAGTTGTTGAGCAGCACGCACTTCCACGCCTTGAAAATCTGAGTAAATTGCGGTAAGAGAAAACATTTCTTCATACGGAATTGTCGTGCTATTTGTCGGCACATCTCCCGCGTCTACCTATCCACACATCGGCACCACAACACTCAACCCCTCAAAATAATGACGAAAAAACCCCGCATCCGTCGTCAGCAGCGCATCGGCCTGCTTGATGGCGTGGGCGCCGATCAAAAAGTCAGGGGCTGTGCGTTCGCGGGGGCCTTTGTTTTTGGCGTAGCCGCGCATGATGCGTGCGGCTTCCAGCGCTGAGTCCATGGTTGAGGGGTCGTGGTCGATCTGGCAGGCTTGCAGAAATTCGCGCAAGTCCTGCTCGCTGGAAAAGTAGCGGCCCAGTTCGGCGACGACCAAGGCACAGACGCACAAGCTGCCTTGGGCGAGCGCAACTTCCAGCGGCCTGCGCTGCGGCAGCGCCGGGCGCGCCTTTGACCAGGTCGAACAGCACGCTTGAGTCAACCGCCGTTTTCATGAGCCAGCCGGTTTTATCGCGGCAGGCGGGGCGTCTTCAGCTTGCCAGGGCACCGGGCGGCCCCGCAATTCGGTCAGTGCCTCGCTGGTGGTCAGGCCGTCGTCAATGGCTTTGCCCACCCAGCGGGTCAGGTCGAGTTGGGTCTTTTTTTCAATCACCAGCCGCCCGCTCTCAATATGCAGTTGAAGCCGCGAACCTGGCTTCAGGCCCAGCGCGTCGCGTGCCTCTTTGGGAATAACGATTTGGCCGCGCTCGGCCAGCGTGACATCGATGGTTTGCATGGCATACCCTTCTGTTGAAGTATTTGCATCAATTTGCTACATATTTAATAGCTGCTTACGCACGTATTTATTGGGCTAGAGGCCAATTTGTCCACTCAAACACGCGCGACACGCGTTGAAGCGCCAGCTTCCCCAAAACCTATCCCGCGATCAGCATCTGCCCCAACGCCAGCAGCGCCGGCACGGTGATCGGGTCATTGGCCACGCTGGACGCAATGGGGTGCGAGCCAAACCGCGCCACCACCAGCTCGGCCTTGGGCGCCACAACCAGGCGCTGACCATGGATGCCGCGCGCCTCAAAAGCGCCGTGGGCGTTGTGCGTTACCCACCACATGTTGCGGTACGAATAGCCGGGGAGCAAGGTGTAACCAGCTTTGGTGAATTTGGCCGGGTCAGCGCCGCGCGCGATGTCTGCCACCACTGCGGCGGGGACGATCTGCTGGCCGTTGCAGGCGCCATCGCAGCGCATCATCTCGCCAAAGCGCGCCAGGTCGCGCAGGCTGGCGCTCAGGCCGCCGCCGCCAAATGCCACGCCGATGGAATCCACGCTTAAATAAGCATCCTGCTCGCAGCCGATGCGTGACCAGATGCGCTCGCTCAGCGCTTCCGCCAACGGCTGCCCGGTGACGCGTTTCATGATCCAGCAAACCACCTCGGTATTGACGGTTTTGTAGGCGAACGCCTGACCGTGTTCGCCCTCTTTTCTCAAGGTCAACAAAAAGTCATACAGGTTGTCTGGCCCGCCGTAGCCCTTGCCCCGGGCGCGAAACCCGCCGGCGCGGGCGTAGTCCCAAATCTGCGCTTTGGGGTCTGCATACACCTCGGAATACGCCACGCCGATCTGCATGTCCAGCACCTGGCGCAGTGTGGCATCGGCATAAGCGGTACCCGCCATTTCGGGCAGGTAGAACGGAATCAGCTTGTTCTCATCGAGAACGCCCTCATGCAACAGCATCGCCGCCAGTGTGGCCGCGTACGACTTGGTGATGGAAAAGCAGGCGTGCGCGGTGTGCGGCTGCATCACGCCGATGTGGCGCTCGTACACCCGCTTGCCCTTGTGCAGCACGACGATGCTGTCGGTGTAGGTGTCGGCCAATGAGTCGGCCCAGTTGCGCGGGTGGCCAGTCATGTCTGTGAACGTCAGCGCGTCAATGGCGGCTGCCGTGCTGCTGTTGACCGCACCCAGATCGCTGGCAGCACCCGCGCCGCGCCAGACATTGACGGTTGGCACCAGCTCACGCATGTGCGCTAGGGCCCAGCGAATCTGCGGGAAGTTGAAGAACCGGTCGTCTTCAAAACGGATGCGCTTGTCCAGCGGCGGCGGCGCGCCTTGCATCCAGCCCAGAACCGTTGGGTCGGACGACCCAGCGTCGGGGTAGTCTTTGCCGTCAAAGGTCTGGGTGCGTGGGGTCATTTGATCGATCAGTTGGTGAAAAGAAAAGTCAACGTGCGCCCGTCAGCGCGGCAAAGTTTGAGTGAAGGATGTGCGCTGCCTGAGTGACAGCGACAGCGCGTCGAGCGCTGGCAGCGGCGGCATCCAGGGCTGGCCTTCAAAGCGAAAACGCAGGTAGTCCAGCGCCACCACGGCGCAGATGGCGTCCAGTTTTGGCGCATCAGAGGCCACCAAGTCGCCGCGCGCGGCGATGGACTCCAGCCGCGCCATGCCCTCGGCCATGGTGCGCCGGCGCCGCAAACCCACCGGCGTGTCGTCGAACAAAACCGGCGCGGTGACCTTGCGAATGATGATGGTGTGCACCGCCGCGTCGATCACGCCCAGCGCCATGCCGGCACGCGACAGCACGCCAGCCACTCCCGGGCTCGGGCCCAGCAGGCTCGGCCATTCCGGTGCGGGCCGCGTGTGTTCCAGCCACTGCACGATCAGCAGGCTTTCGCTGAGCGGCACGCCTTCATCGGTGATCAGCGTGGGCACGCGGGTGGCCGGGTTGGCTTCGCGCAGCCGGGTGTCGTCGGCCCAGGGATCGACGAGGGTCGGCTCGATGTTCAGCCCCTTTTCGATCATCGCCACGCGTGCGATGCGAACGTAAGGCGAGGTGGTGTTGGCGAGCAGTTGCATGATCATTCCAAATGTTTGTCCGGTAGAGCAGAACCTTCAAGCGGCCGCCGCGGATCCGGCTTTGCCGGTCTGCTGGTGGCGCCCCCTTGGGGGAGGCGCCGAAGGCGCTTCGGGGGGGTCAACTTACTGCGCCGAGTTGCTTCATCATGCCCAGGTTGTCGAGCAGCGCCCAGTGCTCGATCAGCTTGCCGTCCCGGATCTGGAACAGGTCGAGCACGCCGATGTCGATCTTGCGGCCGGTCGCCGCCATGTCGCCGAACGCACCGGTGTGGGTGCCCTGCACGCGCAGCCGCACCAGCACCTTTTCACCCTCGGCAACAAAGTCTTCCAGCGGCAATTTCATGTCCGGAAACGCGGGCATCAGCGCGTCATGCAACTGCTTGACGCCAGCGGGGCCGCGCACCTCGAAGGGCAGGCCCGGGTCGTGGCGCACGAAGCCGGGGGCGATGTGGCGTTCCATCCAGGCCGTGTCGCCAGCCAGGAAGGCGGTGAAGTAGTCGCGGCAGAGCTGTTTGTTCGCGTCGAGGCTCATGATTTTTTCCTTTAATGACATTCAAGACGCCACGACATCGAAGCCGAGGCGCGGGAAGTGGATGTGCAGGTCGCCCGCTTGCGCGTCGCGGCGGTGGATGATGATCTCGCTGTCGCTGGCCGCGACCAGCGTGCCACTGACCGGCACGCGGGCGTTGTCGTCAGGGGTCACGGTGACAGCGGTGCCGGCGCGCAGCCCGCCCGGGTCGCCGTCGGGCAACAGGTGCGTCACCGCAAGCGGCTTTGCTTCGGTCGCCGCGGCGAACGCTTCCTCCGGGCTCATTGCAGTGGGCGCGCCGTGGCCGAGTGCCCCTATGCGCTCGTACCACGCAGGCAGCGGGCCGTTGATGCCGAGCATCGTGTCCACCTCGGGCGGGCAGTTTTTGCGCAGCAGATAGAGCGTCTGGTAGCACGTCAGATCCAGCGCGCTGGGCGCATTGCCAAAAATGTATTTGCGACCATCGGCCAGCGCTGTTTTGAGCCACGCGTATTGCGCGGTCACGCGTTGCCGGTACAGCGGCAATTCGGGCGCCATCGCGGATTTGCTGATGTCAATGCCGAGGTAGCCTTCCTTGCGATCCTTGATGAAATCGGCCGGTATGTGCTCGCCGATGAAGTGGGTCAGCACGCCAATCGTCGGTATCCACAGCGCCCGGTCCCACGCAAACGACAGGCCGCGCGCGAGGCCCTCAGAGCCGGCCGGATAGTAAGTCGGTGACGGGAAAAGCCGCTCCAGCGCCGGCAGGATGATGTGGGTGTCACACCAGATGTCGGCGCCGATCTGCAGCACCGGCACACGGCGGTAACCGCCAGCAAGTGGCGCCAGCAAAGGCCGCGGCGGCAGCCCGGGGATATCGACCGAACGGTAGGCCAGCCCTTTCATGCCCAGCGCGATGCGGACTTTTTCAGAAAAAGTGGAGAACGCATAGTGGTGCAGGATGATGTCGCTCATGGTGAGTTTGCCTCGTTGTTTATTTGTTTGTTAATCAATACATGATGTGGCCGCCATCGACCACGATGGTTTGCCCGGACACGAATCCGGCCAGATCGGACAGCAAATACAGCGCCGTGCCGACCAGGTCGTCCGGCCGCTGCTCGCGCGAAATGGCGCGCGCTTTCAGGAAGGACTGCTGCCACTCGACCGGCCGGTTTTTGGTGGCGTCGGTGATCACGAAGCCCGGCGCGATCACGTTCACGCGCACGCCCTGCGGGCCGACCTCTTTCGCCAGGCCCTTGGTCATCGCGAGCACCGCGCCCTTGCTCGCCACGTAGTGCAGGTAGCCGGGTTGCCCGGCCAGCGCGACGACCGAGGCAATGTTGACGATGCTGCCCGACTTCTGCTGGCGCATCGCCGGCATCACCGCCCTGCAGCAGTTCCACACGCCCTTGACATTGACCTGAAAGATGCGGTCCCAGATGGCAGGATCGATCTGCTCGAAGTCGGTGAGTTTGACTTCGCGGAAGTAGGCGGCGTTGTTGACCAGGCCGTCGATGCGGCCGAAGCGTGCAACGGCCTGCGCAGCCATGTCGCGGGTGGACGCATCGTCGCTGACGTCGGCACGCGCGTAAAGCGCCTGACTGCCGGCCGCAGCAAAAGCGGCAATCGCCGCCATCGTCTCATCGGCAGGCCCGATGTCAACGACGACGACATTGGCGCCCTGGGCCGCACAGCCCAGTGCAAAAGCCTGACCGATGCCGGTAGCGGCGCCGGTGACAACGATGGTGCGGTTGGTGAGCAGGTCGTGTGGGGTCATGGCGTTCGGTGGGGCAGGTTGCCGGTGCGGTTGCAGTGGCTGTCAGCGCTAGGGGCCAATCGTTAGTAAATTCGGTTGAATTCAGGCGGAGTATGGCACGCCTGGCACCTGCCACACAACGTCGATACCGGGGTTTTGAACAGCTAGCAGTCGCGCACCTGATTGCTATAAAACTAATAGCTTTCTGCGCACGTTATACGCGGGCTTGAGTCACTTTTTAACCCTGAAAATGCCTCCGTTGCCAGTTTTTTGACTTTTCAGCGGTGCTGCGCTTGCGCGTTCAGTCGATAAGTCGTTTGTCACCACGGCGTGAGCGCTTTACGGGGCTTAGACGCTACGACATCGTGTGAATAGTCCGCGCTTTGTCAACAAAATTCATGCTTGAAGTAGTAATCTTGTTTTAATTTCGGCAAAATTTGTTGGTGTCCATTAGCTACTAAGTTGTGCTTTCTGCCTTGCGCGATCAAAAACGCGTTGCCGGGCTGACGCTCTAAAGCAAATGTTTGCGAAAACAAGTTCGAGAAAAGTAATCAGGGAGGTCACCGACATGGATCAAGATCAGATCGTTTACAAGCGCACAGCGCAGGGGGAAACCGCGCTGATGGCTCGCCGATCGGACTTGGGGCCTGTGCTGAACAGCCTGCTGGTGCTGGTCAACGGCCGGGCCACGCGAGAAGATTTGATGACCGTGGTGACCCGTCTGGGTGCGCCGGTCAACAGCCTGCGCATGCTGGAGGCCGGCGGATATATCCAGCCGCTCGATGCGCGCGGCGCGCCTGCAGCCCTTGCCGCCGGTGACCCGCCCACCGCCGATATGACGCTGACCGACACCGAGCGGCGGGCGCGCCTGTACCAGCACCTGATTGAAGCCGCCAAACAGCATCTGGGTCTGACCGGGTTTATCTATCACCTGAAGGTGGAAAAGGCCGTGACGCTGGCGGAATTGAGCGCCCTGGTGGACCCACTTGCCAAAGCGATTGCGAAGGCCAAGGGCACGGAAACCGCCAACGCGTTTCTGAAAATTGTCCAGCCTTTGGCTATCGGCTGATCAGCCCGTGCCTGGTGCCCGGGCAGACCATTGGCTGGTCGAATCGGCCTGAAGCCCCCGTTTTACTTGAGTAAGAAGCTACTTAATTCATAGCAGTGCAGTTTCAACGTGGGTCGCTATCGTCACTCGCCCCGGTTGCGCATCCAGTCGGCGGTCTGGAAAAACGAGGTGTTGAGGCGGGTGCGCAGCGCCTCGTCAACGCCGGTTTCCACCATCGCCTGATTCATGCACGCCAGCCACTGGTCGCGCTCGGCAATGCCGATGGAACCGGTGGCCCCGCCGCCCGACTGCTTGGGCATATGTCGCTGGCGCAGGCGGGGGTGACCGAAGCGGTCGGTGTAGTGCTGCGGCCCGCCCATCCAGCCACACAAAAACCAGAACAGACGCTGGCGCGCAACCTCAAGCGTGCTGCCGTGCGCGGCACGCAGGGCGGTGTAGCCGGGCTCCAGATCCATCAGGTCATAAAAGCGTTCGACCAGCGCCTGAATGTTGGCTTCGCCGCCTATCCAGGCGAACGGGGTGTCAAACGGGGCGGTGCCGGGGGGCTTTTCTTCGATTTGCATGACCATAAAGGTAAGGGGCGTTCAGAAATTCGATTATCGGGATGCAGGGCAAGGCGCACGGAGCGCAGGATACCGGAATGCACTTCGGTGCATGAGGATTCCGAGCACCGCGCAACGCGGCCATGCGCCCGAGAATTGGATTTATGGACGCCCCGGCTCATTGAGCCTTGCGCAGTGTCTCTACCACTGGCGTATTGAGCACCGACCGCAGCCCCCACCAGCCAGCTGCCAGCGCCAGCGCCGCGCCGGCGATGCTGCCGAAGAGCGGCACGGTCCACGAACCGGTCCAGCTGAAGTCAAACACATAGCGCGCCAGGCCCCAGCCGACGGCGAGTGACACCAGCGACGCGAGAAACCCCGCCAGCAAACCGACGCCCGCCAGCTCGGCGCGCTGCACCTGGCGCAGCAGCGACGCGCGCGCACCGACGGCGCGCATGATGGCGAATTCTTTGGCGCGCTCTTCACGCGTGGCGGTGATCGCGGCAAACAGCACCACCAGCCCAGCCGCCAGCGTGAAGCCGAACAAAAATTCGACCGCGCGAATCACCTGATCGAGAACACGCTGAACCTGCGCCAGTGTGCTGGTCATGTCGACGTTGGTGACGTTTGGGAAGGCGCGGACGAGTTCGTTGTCAAAGCTGCGGACGCGCGGGGAATTTACTGGAGCAGCGCCATTTCCTTTCTCGGCATTGCCAGCTTCCGCCGGCTGCTGCTGCGGCTCGGGCGCGCGGAAGGCGCTGATGAAGGACACCGGCACGTCGGTCAGCGCCGCCACCGGGTACATGACAAAAAAGTTGACGCGCATTGAACCCCAATCGACCTTGCGCAGGCTGGTAATTTTGGCGTCGCTGGTTTGGCCACCGATGTCGAAGCGCAGGCTGTCGCCGAGCTTCAACCCCAATGTCTTGGCGATACCTTCCTCGACGCTGATGGCGCCTTTCTCACCTGGCGTCCAGCGACCGGCGACGATCTGGTTATGACTGGGTGCCTGTTCGCTGTTCGACAGGTTGAATTCGCGGTCCACCAGCCGTTTGGCGCGGTCGTCGGCAAAATCGTCGGGCGTCACGGGCTTGTCGTTCACCGCCACCAGGCGGCCGCGAATCATCGGGAACCAGTCGAATTTTTTTACGCCGCCGTCGCGCAGCGCCTGCTGAAACGCATCGCTTTGCTCGGGCTGCACGTTGATGACAAAACGGTTCGGCGCATCGGGCGGCGTGGCCGCGCGCCAGCTGCTGATCAGGTCGGTGCGCAGCAGCACCAGCAGCATCAGCGCCAGCAGGCCGACCGCCAGCGCGCTGGTCTGCACCACCGCATACGCAGGCCGCGCCGACAGCTGACGCGTAGCCAGCACCAGCCAGCGCGGCGCGACTTCCTCATTGACGCTGGCGCGCAGCAACTTCACTGCGGCATAACTGGCAGCGGCAAACACCAGCACCGCGCCGGCAAAACCACCGACGGCGATCAGCCCCAGCTTCAAGTCACTGCTGGCCGCCAGCAGCAGCACGGCAAAACCGGTCACGCCGACCAGCATAACCGCCAGCGATGCGGGCTTGAGGTTGCCGACGTCACGGCGTATCACACGCAGCGGCGGCACCTGCGCCAGCTGCAGCACCGGCGGCAGGCCAAACGCCAGCAGCAGCGTCAGGCCCATGCCCATGCCGAAGGCCACCGGCCACAGCGTGGGCGCGGGCAGGCTGGTTTCGACCAGG
>JANLYY010000132.1:0-23424 GCA_031365885.1 Polaromonas sp.
CACGTCTTTCAGCCAGGTGCGCCAGGTGGCGGCCATCGCGTCCATGCGCTCGGTGGCGTTGTCCGGGTCATCCGACAGGCCGCAGCGCACCAGCGCCAGGCAGCATTCATTGAGCGTGCCGGCGTTGGCGTCACCCGCCGCCAGCGGCAGCGTGACAGCGTTGCGCAAAAAACCGTCCATGAAGTTGCTCTGCGTCTCGATTTTGCGGTTAAAGCGCGCCAGCGCGGTCTGCGCGGCCGCTCTCTCAGCGGCGCTCGGGTTGCCCGTCCACAGCCCACCCGCCGCCACCGCCATCGCGTCCGTCAGCAGCAGCTCGGTCAGCAGCCCTTCCTCGTCGGCCAACAGCTGGGTGACTTCCTTCAGGCCGTATTCGGCAATGACCTGCAGGGGCGTGGCGTAGGGCATGAGCGGGCGCTTGTAGTGGCAGGCGTCTTAGCGCTTTTTGGCAGAGGCTGTCGCAGCGGCCTTGGCGGCGGCTTTGGCTTCGTCAACCGTCCTGGCGTCCGCAGCGGCCTGGGCTTGTGCGGCCGCCAGCGCGTCGGTTCCGCCTTCGTCAGCCGCTTTGGTGTCAGCCGCAGCGGCTTCTTCCTTCAGCTTGATCGCGTTGACTTCGAGCAGCTGCGGTGCTTCACTGGCCTTGATTTCCAGCTCGTCGCCGGGCTCGTAGCGGGTGTGGTCATGCACGATGGGCACCAGGGCGATGACAGCGATCAGTGCGAGGGTTTTGGGCATGAGGGTTCTCCAGGTAAATTTGAATGTGAGGCGGGGGCGCTGTGACAGGCCCCCGCAATGGTTCAGCCGGTCAGCCTGCCTTTAAGCGACGGCGTTCTGGAAGTAGTAGCCCAGTGCCGGGGCGCTGACCACTTCTTTCACCGACTCGCCGACGCGCACCCGCTGCGAACCGCGCATGCCCATCTTCGGCTCGGCAATCTCGCCGGCCACCTTGTCGCCCCACTGGGCGGTAAAGCCCCAGCACGGCTGGCTCGACATGGCGGCTTCCTTGTCGATGTACAGCAGCGCGGCATGCTTGCCCCACACACGCTGGGTGTTGACGGCCTGGCCTTTGCGGGCGGTGTTGACAAAGCCGGCACCGACCACCACGCGGCTGACCTCCAGCACCTGGGCCAGCTGGTCGCGCGTCACCACGCCGCCGGTCTGTGCCGTGCCAAACACCGCCTGCACCACACGCGGGTGCTGGCGCAGCTTGGTGAACGTCGCCTGGCCGAGGGCCAGCACGTTGGGGCGGTACACCGGCACATCGAGTGCGGCCAGCAGCGCGTCCAGCGGGTTGCTGTTGGCGAAATCGCTCCATTGCGTCACGCCGGCCAGCGTCTGCTGGTTGGGCGCGGGGTAGTTGGCGGCATTGAACACCCGGCCGGCGACGCGAATCTCGCGGTCCAGGCCAATCAGCTTGGTGGTCAGCATGGCGCTGATCGACAGCGGGTCGATCGGGCCGCCGCTGGCCGGCTTGATCATGCTGTTGAAGGCTTCGACCTCGTCGTTCGGCACCACATCGTCCAGGCCGTAGTCCAGCACCTCGTCATTGATCAGCGTGCCGTTGAAGTCCACCTCGGTCGGCAGGCTTTTGCGGCCCACCAGGGTTTGCGGCACGCTGTAGCCCTGGCCCACGTCGTAGCTTGACCAGGCAAACTTCTTGGCGGTCGGCGTGCGGGGCATCACCTCGTCGGCAATCAGCGCGATCGCCGGGTTGGAATACACCATCGCAATGGCGGTAAGCATCGGGTTGATGGGAAAGGCAGTGGTGGCCATGGTTTAGGTCCTGAAAGTTGAAAAGGTTTTTGTCAGTAGCCAGGCGCCAGCGCCCGGCCGCGAGGGGTTCGATCAACCCTGCATCAGGCCCGGTTCGATCATGAAGCGAATCACGTCTCCGGCGGCCGCTGCGGTCTCGTCGGCAAAGCCGATGATCCGGTTGTTCACGCCCACACCGGGCGCCGCCACCACGGCACGCCCCACGGCGTCAGCGGTGATCGGCGAGCCGCGCGGAATCGCCGCGCCAGCTTCGACCCAGGCAATACCGACCCGCACCACGTCGGCACGCTCGCCGATGGCAATCGCCGTTTCGTTGACCGGGCCGAGGATGAAGTCGGTTGCAGCGGCGGCCAGCGCGACGTTGCGGTCGCCGGTGCCGAACTTGACCAGGCGGTTGATCGGGATGGCCGCGTCGGCCACGTAGTTGACTGCGAGAAGCGGGTTTGCCATGAAGGTCTCCGTTAGGTCGGGTTAAAGGGTGATAGTTGGTTGTTGGGTGGCGCCGGCGTCAGGCCTTCGCTTGCCGCGCGGCATGCGCCACGGCTTCAGGCAGCGACACGGTGATGCCCTTGCCGGCCTGGTCTTTCATGAAGGTCTGGGCCGCCTGGGCCAGCTGGTGGGCGTCATTGCCATCGACCGCATCGCCGGGGTCTTCACCCTTGCTGCCGCCCAGCTTGATGACCGGCTTGCGGCTGGCCATGAAGTCGGCAAACCACTGGGCGCGGGTGGTGGTGGCCTCGCCGCCTTCAGCCTTGCTGAAGCTGAACTCGCCAGCCGCGTCTTCTTGCGCCGCCATGAATTGCGCCAGGCCCGCTTCGTCGGCGGGCAGGATGATGCCTTTGGCCTTCAAGTCCTTGATCTGCGCGTCGATGCGTTCGGTCTGGCGCTCTTTTTCGAGCTTGGTCAAGGCGGCTTGTGCAGCGGTGAAGTTGGACGCAGCCGTGGCCAGCGCAGCTTCTGATTCGGTTTTGGCTTTGGCCTCGCCCGCGGCGGCAGCGGCGTCAAGGTCGGCTTGGGTAAAGGACATGTCAGGGTCTCCGGGTTGGTTGAAATAGGTCGGGGTGGCCGTGGCCATCGCCTCGGTCGCTTCGTTGAACTGGGTGCGCGCGGCAGTGACCGACTCGTTCATCGAATCAATCTCCCACTGCGGCAGCGTGGCGTCGGCGGCTTCCAGGCCGTCCTTGGCAATCATCTGGTCGCGCAGCTTGCGCATCAGGCGGGCGGCGCTCTCCAGGCCCCACACCAGGCTGTAGCCGGGTGCGGCAAATTCCAGGCAGTCGGCATCGGGCGCAGCAAACTCGCACGGCGCCAGCCCGTCAATGGCCGGCGGCGCAGCGCCCAGCCAGCCGACATGGCGCACGCGCCAGCCGCAGGACTTGTCGGGGTACACGCTGACGCTGCGATTGCGGTAGGCGCCAGCTTTCACGCCTTGCTCGAAGGCCGGGTTGATGTCCTTGAATTTGGCGAATAGCGTGTCGCCGTCGCGCTTGTACTCGCCGACCCAGGCGTAGGCCGGGGCGTCATGCTTGGGGTGGCCCAGCACGGCCGGCGCAGCGCCCAGCGCATGGTTGCTAACCATCTGGTCCAGGTCGGCCTGGGTGAAGGTGCAGGGCTTGCCGCTCGAATCCACATGCGAGCCGGCCTTGAAGACCTCGACCCAGCCGGCCAGACCGGTCAGGGCGGCAGCGACTGCGGTCGGGGTCTTCTTGGAAGGCGGTGCTTTTGACATGCCGCTACTGTGCCGAGCGGCCCCGCACAAATCATGGTGAAACGGTTCACCCAAACAAAAGCCCCGGAGCGCGGGGCTGCGGGGCTGGTGGGGTTGACCGGTTTAAACGGCCTGTAACGGGCGATCAGTGCTTTGCGCCCCGGTAGTACCGGCTTGCGGGCTGGCGCCGGTTGTGAAAGGGTTTCAGCGCGTTTTGAAAGCGGTTCGAAGGGGCCGGGCCGCTGTCACTCGCCCTAGACCGATGATACCGCCGCATCCCGCGCCCGGGCCACGCAGCCTTCAAGGTTGGCGTTCAACACGGCCAGCAGCACCGCCAGGTCGCTGCGCTGCAGCTGCTCCAGGCGCTCCGGCGTGTCCGCGCCGTTGATCGCGGCGAGCTGCTGTACCGCGCGGTAGGCGCCCAGCTGGTGCTCCAGCTCGTCGAGCGCATCGACCACTGCGTAGGCGCGGCGCTGCGCGTCGGTCTGCGCATAGATGGCCCGGACGGGCGGCGGTTCAATCGAAGGAAAAGAGTTCATAGATACCAGGTGCAGTGTCTCGTTTTAACAACCGCCGCCCGCCCAACAAGGGTGGCGGCGGCCCGAACGGGGTGAGAGACCGGGAGACGCTTGGCGACACCGGCAGGAGCAAGCTCCTCCCATCCGGGCCGCCCAAAACTGGGGGCCCAAAGGGAAAAGCCGCAATTTCCTTGCGGTGGCTTGCGGCTCTTCACCGCGTCTCAACGGGCTCTCACACCCGATTACCCCAACTGGTGGGGCGATGTAGGAATTATCCTTCACGCCGCGCGCCCATGCCAAACGGATCGTTGGCTTTACCTGCGTGGCTGGTGACGTAGTGCACGTCATCGGCAAATAGGTCAAGCGTCTGCGTATCGGCCGCATCCATGCCGCCCATGATGTTGATCACGTGGCGGCGGCTGTAGCCGGTGGCCTCGGCGGTGTCGTCCAGCGTCAATCCTTGCGCCCGGCACTGGCGCACATGGTCGTGGCGCAGCCGGCGCAGGTAGGCGTCGCCCTTGGGCACATCGAGCGCCTCGCCGCCGTAGCCCGCCACCAGCAGGTCAAAGCCGGCGGCGCTCAGCGCCATGCGCAGCGGGTGGTCATCTTTGGGCCGCTTCGGCACCGTCATGCGGGCACCGCCGTGCAGGCCAATCAGCCGCATCGCGTCGGCCTCGCCAAGCACCCGCACCAGCTCGCGCACGGCGGCCGGCAGCGCCTCGGGCGCGGTGGTGAGCGTGGGGATGGGGCGGTTCATGATCAGGTCAGCGGACATCCGCCCCCACGCGTTCCATCCAGCCCTTCATGGACTCGATCAGCTTGCCCAGCTGCGCGCCGGTGGCAAAGCGCAGCGCATCGAGTGGCCCCAGCGCATGCGTGGCCAGCTGCTCCTTGGCCCAGGCCTCGACGGCCCGGCTGCAGGCCTCGCTCGACGCCGGCCGCACCACGGCGCCCGCGTCGCTCAGCGCGTACCACATGGCCTGCAGCTTCCTGACCTGCGGCGCCCGGATGAACGCCGCCCGCGCCGACCCGGCCTTGGCCTTGACCACAAAGCCTTTGCTTTTGAAGTGCTTAAGCAGCTTTTCCCGACCGGCCGCATCCAGATCGGCGGCGCTGGTCTGACCGGTGATGGTGCGCAGCACATGCTCGTAGTCGTCGCGGCTCAGGCCCAGCGTGGCCTTGGCCAGGTGGATCAGGGCCAGCTCGCGTTTGCGGGTGGGGTCGGTGGTCGTCATGCGTCCCGCCATTCGCCGCGCTTGTCCAGGTGCATCAGCACCAGCGGCAGCGACTCGGTAGTGGCGATCCGAAAGGTGATGGCGCAATCCGCCTGCTGGAGCAGCAGCGCGCCCTGCGTGGCGGCGCCGCAGGCCTCGATGTCGCCAGCGTCGAAGCGGCAAAGGGTTTTCCATGCGCCGCTGTTGTTCAACTGCAGCTGAACGGGGCGGGCTTTTGGTTGATCGGAATGGGCCATGTCAGCTCACTTCAACCGGAACAGCCGCAGCGAGTCGTCGTCGATCAGCGAGACGGCCATTTTGCCGAGACCCGCCTTTTTGAACTCTGTACACGCCTTGCCCAAACTTGCTTTGGAGGTGATCGGCAGCAGGCAGGAGTGGCCGGGCTCCATGCGGTTGAACAGCCGGGAATAGTCGATCGACTTTCCTGCGGCGCGACCCGCGAACGGCACATCCGTATCGATGGAGATCGTGTCCACGTCGAGCGCCGCTGGTGTTGAGCGGCGTTTGACTTGCGCGCTGGGCTTCACCCCCCCAAACGCCCTGCGTGGCGGCGCGCAGGCTTGGGGCTCCGTGCGGGTTGGCCTTGATCAGCGGCACGCCCTTGCCCAGGCGGTACACGATGTCGCCATCGTCGTTCTCGCCGCGCGTCAGTGCGCCCGACTCGACGGCGGGGCCCAGCAGCGAATGCACGTTGTTTCTGGGCTTGTCGTACTTGGCGCTGACATCTTCGGGCGTCAACTCTTCGTCCGGGTGAGTGGTCAGGAACTCGATGACCTTGAAAGCGACTGATCCATCTTGCGGGTTGTAGGCCATGTAAAGGCTCCTTAAATCTGTTTTAAAAAAGGCCCCAGGGCCGAAACCCCGGGGCGTGAAGACCAGCCGTTGTGATGGCGCTTTCCCGACGCCCGGCCTGATCAAGGAGACAACTTTCAGCGGATGGTGCTTACCTCGGTTGCGACGGCTTTCACCGCTTCGATCCAGCAGGCCTGGGTCTCGACGTCCAGCTCGGCCCACAAAAGGCGTTGCGCGCCGGAGCGCTTGAGGTAGGCGGCATACGCAATTCGCGCCAGCGCGTTAAAACTTTTCATGTCAGTTGTCCGTTTCGATGTAGTCAGAAATGATGTCCAGGCCGACCGCCAGCAGCGCGGCGTTGTTGGTGCGCCAGGCCTTGTGGTAGCTCAGCAGCGTGGTGTTCAGCGGCAGCTGCAAGCCGGCGGTGGCGGCGGTCAGCATGCCGCTGGCCACGGCGCCGGTGTTCAGCCGCGTCACCATCCAGCCGACATTGCCGTTCTCAGGCGCGGCAAACAGCGCTAGCTCGTAGGCGTCAACGCTGAGCGTGTTGGCCGGAAAGTTCACGCCCAGATCAATCGGCGCCTGCGCCGCGCTGCCGCCAAAGTACAGCTTCAGGTTCGTATCGGCGGCGCCGTGGCCGACACCGATGGAATTGGTCAGCGTGCTGGGCTCGACGTTGGTCGCTGCGGCGGTGTTGCTGCTGACGCCGACAAACTGCCGCGCGCCGGCCACCGTGGCCGCGTCGCTGCAGCCGAAGCGAACCACCTTGGTAAAGCCGCCCAGGCCGGCGCCGTTGCCGATCGTTACCTGGGCGACGGCCACCCGGCTTTCGGCCAGCGCGGCGGCGGTGGCCGCCGACACCAAACCCAGCCGCAACTGGCGTGTGAAGAGGTTGGTCGTGGCCACATTGCGCGCGGTGGCGGTGCCGACCAACGTGGGCGCGGTGTAGCTCCCTACTGCTGCCAACGTGATCGCATTGCCCGGTGGCCGCCAGTAGCCCACCGCCTTGCGCGCCATCCAGGGCTGCAGCAGCGATTCCGGCCCGCTCGGCCCCACCATGGCTGGCAGGACGCGCCCGGCCAGCATCCTGGCGAACAGCGTGCCGCTGTTGGCCGGCGCTGCGGGCGGCGTGGCTACGGCCAGCGTGAGCGGCTGCAAAATGCTGCCTACGCGCATGGCCTAGCCCAGCACCGTCACGCGGTAGGCGGCGGCGGCCGGCGCCACGGCAAAGGTGATCTGCACCGTGTTGACGCCGTTAGCCACCACATCGGCAATCACCACCTCATTGGTGCTGAGCAGCCGCACGCTGACCAGCACGTCCTGCGTATTGAGGTTGTGCGTGACGGTGAAGACGGTGGCCACGGCGTCGCCGATGGTGGCGCTGCCCTTGCGCGCCACCACGGCCGGGTCGATGCTGATCGCGCTGCCGGCAATGACGATGCCGCTGCCGGCGGTGTAGGCGGTGCCGCCGCCGACTTGCTGCCAGGCCAGGGCCGTGGTGCCGACGACGATAGGCGCGTCAGTGGTCAGCTGCCACTGCTGGTTGCCCTGCGCCGTGCCTTCGCTCACGAACACCGCCGCGCCAAACATCTCGGCCGACAGATCGGTGTCGGTGCTGCGCGTCCAGGCGCCGGCAGCGGCCAGGTAGACGCCGTTTTGCGACGCCGTGGTCTGGTTTTTCACCAGCACGCGGTCATTGGCCACCACCGTCACGCCGTCGATGGCCTGCAGCCCGCTGAGCACGATGTTGGCCGTGGTGGCACAGCGCACCGGCTCCTTCCACTTCAGGCCCTGCACGGCAGCGTCAAGCTGCGCTTTGGTGACCGCGTCTTGCGGATTGGTGGCGTCAGCCAGGTTGACGGCCTTGTTGCCGGCCAGATCGGCGGTGTTGGCGAATTTCATCGGGATATCCTTTTTTTATGAATCAAGAGAAGAAAACGAAACCGGTGCGCGCGCTGCTGAAAGCCACCTGCACGGTGTTGAGGTCCACATAGCTGACGTCGGCCAGCAGCGGCGCGCGCAGGTTGTCGGCCACGGTGACGGCCGGGTACTTGCCCAGGTTGTGCGCGGCGGTCCACACCGCTGAGGCCACCGCCTGGCTGTGCGTGTAGGCCGCGTCGCTGGTGCCGGCCGGGCCTTGCTCGGCGGCGGTCAACAGCGTCACGCTGTCGTCGACCAGCGTCAGCAGCTGGGTGACGGGCGTGCCAAGCACTTCCAGCACCTGCAGCGCGGTCAGGCCGTCGGCGGTCAGCAGCGTCGGCTGCGCCACCTCGACCAGCGAGGTCTGCAGCTCCAGCGCGACCAGCACCGTATCGGTCATGCCGGCAGGCCCTTGTCCACACTGAAGCGGCCGGCCACCAGTGGGTAGTCCAGCCCGGCCGGGCTGGTCAGCACCAGCAGGTGGGTGTGCTCGCCCGTCGCCACCAGCATCGCGGCGCGGCTGAAGACCGATTCGATCTTGCCGCTGGCCGGCGTCAGCACCACCGTGCCGGCCTGCGTCGTCAGGTTGATGAGGGCAAGGCCGGCGCTGTTGGTCACCACATGGCGGGCGCTGTAGCCGGTGGTGTCGATCGGCGTGTTGGGGCCGGGCGCGGCGACCAGCGTTTTCCAGTAAAACGTCTGCGTCATGGCCACATTGACCAGCGCCCGGATGTTGCGCTCTCCGGGGGTCATATCGCCGCCACGTCCAGCGAGATCGGCTGGTATTCGCCGGTGGTCTCGTCGCGCTTGTAAAAGCGCACGTAGGGCTTGGTGCTGCTGACGCGCATGCTCTCGCTGATGGCCTGCATCGCCAGCAGCCACTTGTCGTCGGTGATGTCGTGGCGGCGCAGGCCGAGCACGCGGCCGGCGCTGATCTTGCCCTCCTGGTCGACCTTGAAGGCGTCATTGACCAGCACCTTGATGTTCGCGTTGCTGCCCTTGCTCCAGCCGTGGATGCACTCGTCGATTAGCGCTTTGGCGGCCTGCAGGCGCTCGTCGAAGGTGATGGTTTCCTGCATCTGGCGCACGATCTTGTAGCCGCCGTCAAAGCTGACCAGCGTCACGTTGCCCTTTTTGCCGCCGCGCTTGACCTGGTACTGCGCCAGGCTGTGGTCGATGAAGTCGTTGATCGCCAGCACGGCCGCGCACTTGAAACCCATCAGCCGGTTGCTTTCAGATTCAGCCTGCCGGCAGACGGCGGTGACCAGCTCGTTGCGGTCCTTGTCGATGGGCTTGATCTTGCTGACCGGAATCAGCGCATCATGGGCGTCGCGCCAGTAGCCGGCCGGGGCGGGTTCTTTGTGGTTTGTCATCGTCACTTCCTTCGGTTGATAAATAGTTGCTATGGTTTTAGTAGCTGCTTGCGCACGTTTTGTGGGGGCTAGGGCCTTGTTTATCTCTGCAGTGGGCAACGCTCGCTTTTCAATCCGTTCAGGCGAATCACCAGCTCGGGCACGTCGCGGTGCAGCGGGCCGATCTGGCGCAGCGCGGCGCTGAAGTAGGCGATGCGCCATTCGCGCCACAGCGCTTTCACGCGCGCCCCTGCGGCACCGGCAGCGAATACGCGTCACGGCGAACGTCGTAGTCCACCTGGTGCGCCAGGTAGGGGTCAAACAGCGCGCTGGTGACGCGGAATTCGCTGACGCCCGCCGCTTTGGCCAGAGCCTGCACGGTCACCGGCTGGCCGTTGGCGGGCAGCAGCGCCAGCAGGTCGGTCTGCAGGCCGCGGCAGTCGCGGATCATGTCGTTCATGGTGTGGCTTCCTTGTTGATGCCCAGCTGGCGGCGGTAGGCTTTGACGGACTCGGGCATGGGGACGGCCTGGGCCGCTGCGCGGCCCGCAAACACCACCTGCAGTCCTTCGCCTATCGTCATGGTCTGGCCGCGCACCTGGACGGTGTCCTGGCGCGCTGGTGCGCGGCGCGTCTGCTCGGTCTGCTTCTCAGCCACCGCCTCGATCTTGTCGGCCATGTTCATCAGCACCTGGTACAGGTAGCCATTGCCCTGCAATGGCAGGCCTAGCGTGCCCTTGTCCTGGGCGTCAAACACGGCCTGCAGCCCGGCCTTCCAGCCGTTGCCGTCGCAGGCCCAGCTGCGGCCGGCGCGCTCAATCACGCGGCGCTGCATGTCGGGCACCAGCTCGGCCAGCAGCTGGGCGACGATCTTCATGCGCAGGCGCTGCTTGGCCGGCTTGTGCAGCCGCAGGTAACGCACCACCAGGCTGCCCAGCGGAATGCTGTCGGTGATGACCTGGGCAATCAGCCGGCGCACCGTGTCGTCGTCGATCATGCGGTGCAGCAGCGCGTCCAGGCTTTCTTCGGCGCCGCAGACGGTGCAGGCGCTGGTAAAGGTGGCGGCGCTCATGCGTGCTCCAGTTCCAGCGCCGCCCAGTTGATCGGGTGGGCGCCGTGCAGAGCGATTTCGAGCATCCAGGCGTAGCCCGGTGGCGCGGTGCAGGCGGGCGTCACGCCAAAGCTGGGGTGCTTGCCCGGCGCCTGGCGCATGCGCAGCATGCCGTTCAGGGCCAGCCGGTCGAGCGCACCGCGAACTTTGTCCACCCGCCCTTCGACCCCCAGCTCGGCGCTGATCTCTCGCGTGCGCCAGTAGCCGCCTTCCTTGAGCAACAGCTGCCAGACCCGCAGCGCGTCGTTGTCAATGTGGCGCGGGCCTGTCGCGCGCTGGCCGGCCATGCGCGGGGCGATCATGACAAGTACCCCGCCGCAAACATCACCGCCGCCACCGCCGACGTTCCCGCAGCCCAGACCAGCGCCCACTTCATCCACGTGCTGATCTGGCGGTCGGTGGGGATCGTCATGGGCGCGGCGCTTTTGAACTGGCAGCCGGTGCAGCTCGGTGTGCGCGCCTGGCACAGGCCCAGCTCGTCACAGCTACGCGGGGCGCTCACAGCAGCACCCCGGCGGCGATGACCAGCGCAGCGACAGCCCAGATCAGCAGCTTGCAGGCCCACAGCAGGGCCGCAGGGCTGGCCTGGGCGGCCGATGGCGCGGGCTTTGACAGCGTGGCAGGGCTCGGCGGCACCAGCGGCGCAGCAGGCGCCAGGCGCACGCAGCCTGGGCGGCTGCAAAAAAACGTGTTGTCGCACTGGTCGCACAGACCGCCGACGCCGCGAAAGGCCCAGTAGTCTTTTTCGGCTTCCTGAATCGCGGCCTGCTGGGTCAGGCTGAAGGCGACCGCCAGGCGGCTGGCGCGGCGTTCGACCCACTGGGTCTTGCCAGCCGGCGTGGACGTGCCCACGCGGGCCACGGTGTTGGTTTGCGTTACGGCGCTCATGCCTTCGCTCCTTCGGCTTTTGGCCGGCTCATGAACAGCACCTTCTGCGCAATCGCCTCGATGATCTGCGGCGTCAACGCTATTGCGCCGGTGCCGTAGTCCTTGATGGCGGGCACCAGGTTCTCATTTAAAACGCGTGCTGAGCCCTGGCTGTAGTCCCACAGCGTGTTCAGCACATCGTCGGGCAGGTCGGGCAGGGCCAGGGCGGCGCGCGCCATCTCGTCGCTGTCGTCACGGCTGATCTTCTTGATGGTCTCGGGCCACATGCCGACCCGGCTGCGCACCTGGTCAAACTGGCCATGCTGCGGCTTGATCAGGCCGGTGAGCTTTTCGGTGCCGACCAGCACCACGCCGATCTGCGCCATGTCGCGGATGCGGCGCAGGTGCTGCAGCGCGCTGGCGCTCATGTTCTCGGCCTCGTCGGCCACGATCAGGTAGTTGGTGCCCTTGAGGATGCGCACCAGCTCGCGGAACTTGCGGTCCAGCCCGTTGGGCACGATGTTGTTCAACTGCTCCAGCAGCTCGGTCATCAGCACGCCGGGCGTCATGTTGGGGCTGACCTCGACCAGCAAGGTCATCGGGTTCGTCTCGCGGTACTCGACGCAGAAGCGGCTTTTGCCCACACCCACATGCCCGCTGATGACGCCAAAGTTCTGGTGCTTGCGGGTGCGGTCGCATACCACTGTCAGCAGCTTGTGAACGCTGCCCTTGACGTAGCCGGGCGTGCCGTCGCTCAGGCGCGCCGTCTCGACCGCCAGCACGGCCTGCATCTGGTTGAGCTGGCGCGTCGGGCTGCTGACGTACTTGCCGCTCAGAATCTGGCTCAGCGTGCCGTTCGGGATGTTGGACTTCTTCGACAGCCAGGCTTAGGACTTGCCGGCGACGTCCAGCCACTTGGCAATTGCCTCGGCCTTCTCGTCGTCTTGCGGGGTGTACACGGGGGTCGCGGCCTTGCCGCCCATGATGGGCAGCAAGGACTGGACGTTGGCGGGGGTGCTCATAGGTCTTTTCTCCAGGTGGTTAAGTCGATTTGAAAAACATCAGCCGACTGCACGGGGGCAGCGGTGGGCGAAGCGGGCAGCAGCTGAACGGGCGGGGCCAGGGCGGGTGGGTTGGGTGATCCGAGCGACTCGATGCCGGCGATCTGCGTCTCGGCGGTGATCGGGTCGTCGCGGCGCAGGCGCACCTCGTCGAGGCGGCGTTCCAGGCGCTTGAACTGGCCCTTCTCGCGCCGGTCGCGGCCTTCTTCCAGGCGGCTGCTGGGCAGCACGCCGATGGTGTTGACCAGCTTGGCTTCGGACAGGAAACGGCCCTTGCCGTCGAAAATCCACACCCGGCTGTCGTCGAACAGGTCGTACTCGACCAGCACCTTTTTGGCATCGAACAGCGCCAGGCATTCGGCGTAATAAAAGCGGTTGTGAAGGCGCACCGTCTGGCGGCCGACCGTGCATTCCTCGCGCGGGCGCACCACGCTGCTCATGTCGAGCTCAACACTGACCGGCTGCAGCGTGGCCCACACCTGCGCCGGTGTGCGGCCCTGCAGCTTGTCCTGCGGCTGCTGGTGGTAGTGGTCCAGCCAGCGCATGAAGCTGCTCACGTACTCGGCTAGCGACGGCAGCTGGCGCGTCGGCGACTTCTTGTTCAGGTCGGCACTCAGGCGCCGATTGGTTTCCTGCGCCATGTCGTCGCCGCAGTACACCAGGCCGCCCGCAAAGAACTTGTCGTGCTTGTCGCGCACGGTGCGAAACCAGCGCTCGATCCAGCCCTTGCCGTGCGGGTTGCCCGGCAGCGCGGCAATGGTGCTGATGTCAAAGCGGGCAAAAAACCCGGTCGTCTCGTCGCTCAGCATTTTGGCGCGGTAGCCGGCGCCGTGGTCCAGGTAGAGCCAGGCGGGCACGTGGTTGTGCAGCCGCATCGAGTGGCTGAGCGCGAACAGCGTCGAGACGGCGCTTTCTGATTCGGTGAACCACACGCCCGCGATGTAGCCGCTCTTGATGTCGATGAAGGCCGTCAGCTCGGGCCGGAACGGCTTGCCGGTGTTCGGGTGGCCGACATAGCAGTCACAGGTGTGGCCGTCGCCGGCGTAGATCTCGCCGACCAGCACTTCGTCCAGGCTGCGGCGCTGGAACTTCTGGCGTTTGAGCCGGTGCAGGTGCGGCCCCACGCGCGCCGGGCTGAACTTGCCCAGCGTGGCCGGCATGGCTTTGAGGTAGCGCGCTACGCGGCTTTCTGACACGTCGTCAAAGCCCTCTTCAATCAGCCGTGAGGCCACATCGGCAAAGCCTGGTTTGCCCGGCAGGTTGTACAAGGCGACGGCGCGCACTTCCCAGCCGTAGTCTTGCCGCACGCGGCCCTTGTGGGCCGGCAGCAGCCCGGCCTTGCCATGCTTGCGGTAGGCGGACAAGGCGCGCTTGATGGTCGGCACCGAAACCGTGTCCCAGCCCAGCAGCGCGGCGATGTGCTTTTCCCGCGTGTCGAGCGTGCCGGCTTGTGATTTGGCGACGAACATGGCCGACGCGTGGTTTAGGCTGACGCCGCGCTCGACCAGCGCGGCCAGCGGCTTGATCAGCGTCTCCATCGCATCGGCCAGGCGCCGCTGCGCGTCACTGGCGCACAGCCAGGCGTCGTCGTTATTCAGCGCCGCAGGCAGGTCGTTCATGCTTCGGATTTGTTTGGTCAGTGCCATGACAGAGCCCATGCGTATCTCCTAAAAGGGGGTGGGGTGATACGGCCGGAGCTCAGGCCTTGGGCGCTTTCGGCGCGGCGGCGGGGCGACCCTTGCCCTTAGGCTTGGCCTGCTCGCGTTCGTGCTGGCGCAGCGCGGCTTCGTGGCCGTGTACGGCCGTCAGGCGCCCGTACTCTTCAGCCACGTCTTTGATTTCGGACTTGCTGAGGAAGGCCAGGCCGTCCGGGTTGCTGCTCAGCCGATCAGCGTCTTCACCCATCGCCTCGACATAGCTCTTGATCGAGCCGTCCAGCAGCTCACGCACTGCCAGCAGGCCCGCCACACCCAGGCGCAGCGTCGGCTTGACCCACTCGCCGGCTTCGGCATGGCCGCTCAGACCCACCGCGTCAACACCGACCGGGTACAGCGACGTGATCGCCAGCTCGGCCTTTTTCAGCAGCGCCGCCATCTCCGACCGGATGTCGGCCATCACCACCGGCACACCGCCCTCGTCCTCATCGCGCTGGTTGCGAATGTTCAGGCGTTTCAGAGCGCCGTCGCGTTCGGCTTCCGCCGCCGCCATCTGCACATCAAGGTTTTCAAGGCGGCCCTGTAGCTCGGCCAGCTGGTCGGCAAACTCGCGCTTGCTGGCGTCCAGGGCGTCACGCAGCAGCTCGGGCGATTCCATGATCTGGTCGCGCACCGTCGGGTCAGCCGCCAGCAATACCAGGGCTTTCGATTTGCCCATCTCCAGCAGCGCATCACGGCGCAGTTGGTCGCCTTCGGCGGCAAACGAGCGGGCGAGGTTCATGCAGTTGAAGGCGTCACGCCGCCCCAAACCGCACTCCTGGACACGACCCTCAAATTCGCCGTGGGCGCACTGCTCACGAATGGCCAGCAAGCGCAGTCCCATGCAAATAGCCGTTTCCAGACCGCGCCGTGCATCGGCGGTGACGCGCTCCATCTGCACTTCGACTGGGACAGTCAGATCGACCTCGAAAAAAGCGGCCAGCGCGCGCTCGGAATCGCCGATGGGCATAAGTGCATCCGGATGCACATTTGCCGGAAGCAGCTCAGTAGTAGGTTTTTTAGCCACGTGATTTCACCTTTGCAAGTTCAAGAGCCAGGGCGGCGCTGTGCGCGCAGGCCTCGGAAAAAAGCTCAACCAGTACCGCTTTTTCGGCGCGCTGCAGGATGGCCAGGCAGCGCTGCTCGCAGGCGAGTGAACGCTCGACAGGCTTGCCGATGGCGCTCTGGATCACGGCCAGGCATTCGGGCGCCGCCGACGACGGGTCGATAAAGATGGAGTGGACCGGGGCCATGATCACGCCGCCTTCTTGATGCCAAAAGCAACCGCGACCTTGTGGCCCTCGCCATACAAACCCTTGTTGACGCCGCGCACCACCTCGGAGACGGTGCGGTAATCCAGATCGTGTTTGACAGCGAACTGCCGCAGGGTGACGCCCTTTGCCTGCAGCAGTTGCTTTGCCTCTTGAGGTGTCTTGGCGTGAATCGTCGGCACATTCACGTTTGTTGACCCTCTGGTTGCAGTTTTTGCCATGTGACCTCTTTTGTTGACAGTTAATTAGTCGTTGTTTGACTGTTGGCTATGTTAGTTCAACAAACGAGGTGTTGCAAGATATTTATTTAACTATTTTTGAATTTGTGGAAATAGTTACCAAAAATTAGGTCCAAACGGACTAGTGCGGTATCCGTTCTTGGTGCAATAATTCCTATTCGATTCACAGATAAATCACTGTGACCGCACACGAGGGGCTAGCGATGTCAACAAAGCAGGAAATCGGAGAGCGATTACGAGCGGAGCGCAACCGGCTCGGGCTGGCGCAAGCCGAATTCGGGCTGCGCTGCGGCGTGACGAAAACAACCCAGTTCAATTACGAGGTGGGCGATCGCTCGCCGCACGCGGAATACCTGGCCGTGGCCGACGCGCTGGGCGTTGACACCAACTACGTCATCACCGGACGCGGCATGACGACGGCGGACGATGAATTCGTGGTGATTCCCCGGCACCATGTGTCGGCCAGCGCCGGGCCGGGCGCGGTCAATGGCCACGAGGCCGAGCTGCACGGGCTGTGTTTTCGGCGCAGCTGGATCAACAAGAAAGGCCTGCAGGCCAACGCGCTGCGCGTGATCGATGTCAAGGGCGATTCGATGGCGGGCAAGCTCTCGGACGGCGACCAGGTTCTGATCGACATGTCGCAAGACGCACCGAAGAGCGGCTACGCCTATGTGCTGCGGCAGGGCGACGAGCTGCTGGTGAAATACGCGCAACTTTTGCCTAATGGCATCCTGCGCCTGTCGAGTGAAAACCAGACCTACAAACCCTACGATGTAGACCTGGCGAAGGAGTCAGACGTTTCAATCCTGGGCCGTGTCGTGGCCTCTACCCATGAATGGTGATCACATGAGCAACCCGCTTGAAGGCTTTAGCCAGAGGCAAAAACCCAAATTCGGGGCATTGTGGACGGCAGGTGCGTGCATCTGTGCAGCGCTGCTTTATTTGGCTCTTGGCCCTCTATCAAAGTTTTGGCTTCCCGGGAGTGCGTCGCCAAAGGCTGACGCATTTTCCACAGCAGCTGCAGTGCAACGCTCCCTGATCGGCGTGTGGACCTATGCCAGGCCGACCAATCTTGAGACCCCGCCATACGGATGGGAGCGGTGGACGTTCACGCTATCCGGCCTGGAAATCCAGAGCGCCCGGCCGTCACAAATTGCTTGGGGCGCGCCCTCGATCTATGGCTACGAAATAGAGCGCCGCAAGACTGCCGATTCCGGAGAGTGGTACTGGCACGTGAGGGTCAAGGACACCAAGATCAACGCGGCCGTCGTGAACGGCGCGCTAGTCGCATTTTGGGCGGGCGCTCCCGAGTCAAACTACCGGCTGGTGAAAGAAGACAAAGACCTGTCAAAGTGATGGAGGCAAAGCGCGTTCTAGCTATCACTCTTATAGCAATCTCCGCTCTCACAGCAACAGCCGCCGAAGCCAAACCACCCCGCTCAGCCGCCGCCATCCTCGCCTTCAAGCGCGCCAACCCCTGCCCGTCAACCGGCCTGCGGCGCGGCAAATGCCCCCGCCATGTCGTCGATCACATTGAGCCGCTGTGTGCGGGTGGCCTTGACCGGCCGGACAACATGCAGTGGCAAACCGTGGCCGCGTCGCGGATCAAAGACCAGGCAGAAAGACGCCACTGCCGCACCCTGAAAAAATAAATTCTGTACAACTTGAAATTGTGGCTACAATATCAAACATGCACACAAATTAATGTGCAGACGACGCCAGCCGGTAGCTGGCTCTCCGAGGAGATCAAAATGACAAAGCTCACCGACACAGTTTTTGAAATCATTGACGGCCAGATCGTCGAGGGCACGCTGGCCGACTACATGAACCTGGTCGAGCAGACCACCACGCCGCGCGGCGTTGCGCCGGTTTACTTTGTGCAGGCTCCGGACGAAGAAAAAGTCGCGCAGTTGTGGGACGCAAAAGTGGCGGCGGAAAAGACCGAAGCCGCTGCAACAGCGCAACACGCCGCCGATGAGCTGCTTGGCAGCGGCCCCGAATACGACGCGGCCGTCACGGCCCTCGAAGATGCACGAATTGATTTGCAGCATGCGGAAACCGAATACGAAAAGGCCTGCACATACGGCCTGCACAAATGGACAACCTGGGGCGGCACCCGCCGCCTGATTCGCAGCTTTGCGACAGAGGCCGAAGCGCAGACGGCGCTAGAAGAAACCTTCGTTTACGACATCACGAACGACAGTGAGCACACCCTGTATTACACCCGCGAATCGGCTGAACAATTTCTGCGCGAAGGCTGGGCCGATCTGTGACCGGCAAATACTACGCCTGGCACAAGGCCTGGCACCGCGAAGGTGCCAGGCTGGTTCACGACTCCGGCCTGGCGGTGCATGACGACGCCGAGCTCGGCTGGTGCACCTGCGATGACACGACCGAAGCCTGGAGCGCCTTCGAGTCGGCGCGCGGCATGCCGCTGCACGACCAGCTGGCGCGGCTGCAGCGCCTGCTCAAAGAGGCCGCACAATGGCAGCCGTGAAGAAGCCCGCCCACGGCGGCACCAGGCAGGGCGCGGGCAGGCCGTCCGACGAACTACTCCAGCCCGTGCGCTTGCGCCTGTCTGAGGCCGATCTGGCGCTCGCTGATGCCATCGGCAGCGGCAACCGCACCGAAGGCATCCGGCTGGCGCTGCGCGCCTTCAAGCCGCCGGCAAAATGACGCCGTGGTGAAACGCTTCACCATTACCAAACACCGCTGATTCCAGACACTAAGGGCTCTTATGAACAAGAGCCCTTTTTAACGTCTGGAGTCAGCCATGCCTTCGCCTACCTCGCCAGTCCGCATGCACCGTGTTGCCCGAGCCGCGCTGTGGCTGCATGGGGCGCTGTACATGGTGCTGCTGGCGGCCGTGCTGTCGGGCTGTAGCGCCATCAAGGGCGTCGTCATCACCGAAAACGAGCGCAGGGCCTGTGAATCCATTGGCTGCACCGTCTGGACTGAACAAGAGCTTGACGCGCTGGCGCGCCACTTCTTTAAAAAGGGCTACGAAGTCGGGGTGAAAAGCATATGACCGCCGTCACGTTTGACCAGGCCTTCGACCGCTTGATCGGCTACGAAAAGGGCTTCACCGACAATCCGGCCGATCCCGGCAACTGGACCGGCGGCAAGTGCGGCGTGGGCCAGCTCAAGGGCACGAACTTCGGTCTGGCCGCCAACACGTATGGCCACCTGGACATCAAGAACCTGACGCTGCAAGACGCCAGGGCCATCTACCAGGAAGACTTCTGGAACGTCATCGGCGCCGGCACGCACCCGGCCGTCAAATTCCAGTTCTTCGACGCGGCGGTGAACCACGGTTACGGCAACGCCGTGCGGATACTGCAGCGCGCCGCCCGTGTGGCCGACGACGGCCAGTGGGGCCAGGTCTCGCAGGGCGCGCTCGATGCAATGGAGCTGAACGACCAACTGATGCGCTTCCTGGGCATGCGCTTCAAGTTCTGGGCCTCGCTCAAAAAATTCGACGACTTCGGTCGCGGCTGGACCAACCGGGGCGCCGACAACCTGCTGTTCGCAGCTGAGGACAACTAGCATGAACTGGCTCGACACCCTCAAATCCCTGCCGCCGCAGCCCGACAAGCTGCTGCACGCAATGGGGAGCTACGCGCTGACGGTCACCCTGGCGCTGGTGTTTCCGCTTGCCTATGCCGCGCTCGCCGCGCTGACGGTGGGGGCGCTGAAAGAAGTCTACGACCACTACCACCCGCCACACAGCGCCGACTGGCTGGACTTTGCGGCCGACGCAGCGGGCGTGGCGCTCGCAACTGCGGCGATTGCGGCAGCGCCACTTTTGACACTTCTGAAAGGCCAAGCATGATGAACTGGCTCGACACCCTCAAGGCCCTTGCGCCCACGGTGGCCACGGCCATTGCCGGCCCGCTGGGCGGCATAGCCGTCGGCGCCATCGGCGAGCTGTTTGGTATCAGTGACGCCACGCAGGACAAGATTGCCGAGGTAATCAAGACCGGGCAGATGACGCCCGAGCAGATCAGCGGCCTGAAGCGGCTGGAGCTGGAATACCTGAACAACGAAAAAGAGCGCGGCTTCAAGTATGCCGAGCTGGAGTTCAAGGACGTAGCCGATGCGCGTAAGCGAGACACCGCCTTTCTGACGGCCGGCACCCACAACTATCGGGCTGACGGTATGTTCTTGCTGGCCGTGGCCGTGATCATGGCGCTGGTCTGGGTGATCTGGAAAGACCCAAACATCAACGAATACGTCAAAGGCATCTTCACCCTGGTGCTGGGCCGTTTTCTGGGCTACCTCGACGCGATCTACAACTTCGAGTACAGCAGCACCCGGTCGAGCAAGACCAAGGACGCCACCATTGAGAACCTGTCGAAATGACCGGGACGCCCCTTCATGGATGAAAAGTACCTTGAACAAGCCTCGCGCCTGGAGCAAACCTACCGCGACGCCAGCGTGCGCAGTGCGCAGCGTCAGCTCGCCCACAAGGGCCAGGCCGATTGCGCCGGCTGCGGCGAAGCCATCCCCCCGCAGCGGCGCCATGCCGTGCCCAGCGCGACCCGCTGCATCAAATGCCAATCCGTTTTTGAACGACTTAAAGGACTCGGTTTATGAGTGACCCGAATTTTCACCTGCTCCAGCAATTCGGCGAGGTGCAAGGCCAGCTCAAGCTGCTGGCGCTGATGATCCAGAACGGCCAGGAATCGACGAACAAGCGGATCGACGATTTCAGGCAATCCGTCGAAGGGCGGCTGAACACGGTTGAGGCCCGCATCGACGGCGTCGAAGTGCGCATGGAAACCATCGCCAGCAACGAACGCGGCACCGCGCTGCGCGGCGCCGGTGGCGGCGCGATCTCGGCCGCCATCGTCGCCGGCGCCATTGAAGCGATGAAGCTGATCGTTCACCGCTAAGCACGCATGGCCTACGACGCAAACATTCGCGGCAAGGTGCGGGCCAAGTACCTGCAGGGCATGCCGCTGGCCACAGCGGCCGAGCTGTGCAAGGTGCCCTACAACACGGCGCGTAACTGGAAGCGCACGGCAGCGGACGATGGTGACGACTGGGATCTGGCCAAGAACGCCCGGCGCATGAGTAAGGGCGGTATGCAGGAAATGGCAAATGAGGTACTGGGCGGCCTGGCCGAGCAGTTCCTGGCCACCATCGAAGCCATCAAGGCCGACCCGAAGATGGACGCCGCCAAGCGCGCCGACATCCTGGTCAAGCTGATGGATGGCTACAACAAGGCCATAGGCGCCGCCAGCCGCGCCATGCCCAACGGCAACCGCCTGGCCGTGGCGATGGATGTGCTGAAGTTCATGACAGTCTTTATCGGCAAAAGCGCGCCCAAGCTGCAAAAGCAGTTTTTAGAGATTGCCGAGCAGGCCGGCCCCGAGTTCGTGCGTGAATTTGGCACGGGGTCCTAATGGCCAAGCAGCTCAAACTCCGCGACAAAGACTTCCTGGCCGAGCTGGCTGGCTTTGCCGAGCAGCAGCGCCAGCTGGTCGAGGCCGAGTGCGCGGGCTTTGCCACGGATGCGACGGCGCGCGACATTCGGCGCACCAGGGCGCAAGGTGACTTCCGGTTTTTCTGCCGCACCTACTTTCCTCACTATGTGAAGTCCGACGAATCGGCGTTTCAAAAGTGGTTTTACGACACCGTGCCGGGCTACATCGACCAGCCGCGCGGCGTGTTGGCCAATATCTCGGCGCCGCGCGGCAATGCCAAATCGACGCTGGCGACGCAGCTGTTTTCGCTCTGGTGCGTGCTGACCGAGCGCAAGTGGTTTATCCCCATCGTGATGGACAGCTTTGACCAGGCCGCGCCCATGCTCGAATCGATCAAGGTCGAGCTCGAAGCCAATCCTCGCTTGGCGATGGACTACCCGCAAGCCTGCGGCGTCGGCCGGGTCTGGAATGTGGGCGTCATCGTCACCGCCAATGGCCGCAAGCTGCAGGCCTTCGGCATGGGCAAGAAGATGCGCGGCCTGCGCCACGGCCCGCACCGGCCTGACCTGGTGCTGCTCGACGACATCGAGAACGACGAGAACGTCAAATCCAAAGACCAGCGCGATAAAGGTGAGGCGTGGGTCACCAAGGTGGTGATTCCGCTCGGCCCGCCCGATGGTTCGCTCGACATCATCTACGTCAACACCATCCTGCACTACGACTCGGTGGCCAACCGATTTCACGCCAAGCCGCTGTGGAAGCGCAGCAAGTTCAAGGCCATATTGCGCTGGCCGGACCGCATGGACCTGTGGGAAAAGTGGGAAGAAATTTTCATCAATGAGACGGAAGAAGACGCCGACGCCTTCCACGCCGCGCACCGGCTTGACATGGAAAAGGGCGCCGAGGTGACCTGGCCGGCCATGCAGCCGCTGATCATGCTGATGAAAAAGCGCGCCGGCGACCACCACGCGTTTGACTGCGAATACCAGAACGACCCGACCAGCGACTCGGCGTCGTTCTTCGACAAGATGCAGTTCTGGGTCCAACCCAGCCGCGACTGGGTGTTTTACGGCGCCCACGATCCGAGCCTGGGCAAGCAGAACAAGAGCCGCGACCCGAGCGCCACGCTGGTGGGCGGCTTTGACCGCAATCACGGCGTGCTGAGCGTGGTCGAGGCCATCGTTTCGCGCCGCGTGCCGGATCTTCAGATCAGCCACATCATCCAGTTTCAAAGGCAATACCACTGCCAGGTCTGGGGCTTCGAAAGCATCCAGTTTCAGGAGTTCATGCGCCAGGAGCTGATCAAGCGTTCGGCCCAGCAGGGCTGTCCGGTGCCGGCCGTGGCCCTGACACCGCACACCGATAAAAACCTGCGCATTGAATCGCTCAGTCCGCACGTCAATAACGGCCTGATCCTGTTTTACCAGGCACACACCGTGCTGAACAGCCAGGTGCGCCACTGGCCCGAGGCCGACCACGACGACGGCCCCGACTGTCTGCAAATGCTGTGGATGCTGGCCGTCAGCCGCGCCGGTGGCATTCCCAAAATCCGCACCGGCCCGCGCGTGCTGCAACCGATGAGGACTTCCCAATGAATACCGTTCGCGGCCTGATCCAGGGCGTCAAGGGCTGGCTCGGCAAGCCGATTGCCACCACCGACACCGACCCCGAGCGCTTCTTCAGCGCCATGAGCTACCTGCCGAATCCGGACCCGATCCTGCGCCAGATGGGCAAGGCCGACGCGGTCTACCGCTCCATCATGATGGACGCCCATGTGATGGGTGAAATCCGCTCGATTCGCGGCAGCTTCCGCTCGCACGAATACCGGCTCGAAGTCGGTACCGAAGACGACGCCAAGGCGCAGGCGGCGCTGGAGCTGTGCCAGGCCTGGATGGACAGCGCGCCGCCGAACAAGGTGGCCGACTGGCTCGAAGTGATGTGGCAGATGTGCGCCTGCATCTTCACCGGCTACGCCGCGCATGAGCTGGTCTGGAACTACAACGCCGACGGCCAGCTGGTGCCGACCGAGGTGATTGACCGGCCCGGCCGCCGCATCCGCTTTGACGGCGATGCGAATCCGCTGCTGGTGAGCCGGGGCACGCTGTTCGGCGCGCCGGTCGAGCCCTACCAGTTCGTCATCAGCCGCCACATGGCGACGAATGACAACCCGTATGGATCGGCGCTGCTGTCGAGCTGCTTCTGGCCCTGGACCTTCAAGACCGGCGGCTGGCGCTATTTTGTGAAGTACTGCGAGCGCCACGGACTGCCGTGGCCGGTGGGCCGCTACCCGCAAGGCACCGGCGAAAAAGAACAGGACGACCTGGCCGATGCGCTGGCCAGCATGGTCGAGTCGGGCTACCTGGTGGTGCAGGAAGGCACCGGCATCGAGCTGCTGGTGCCGCAGGGCGGCTCGGGCGCGGCGCCACAGCAGCAGCTGATCACGCTGGCGAATCGCGAG
>JANLYY010000146.1:0-14647 GCA_031365885.1 Polaromonas sp.
TAGCTCGACAAGCCCTTGCCATCGACTTCCTGGCGGAAGTTGAGCAGCTGCTCTTCGGTCAGCCGGCCTTCGAGGTAGGCACGCGCATAAACGCCGGGGGACACATGGCCCTGGATGTAGAGGCAGTCGCCGCCATGCTCTTTTCCGGGCTCGTTGCTTTCGGCGTGCCAGAAGTGAATGAAGCCGGCGCCGAACAGGCTGGCCAGCGACGCGAACGAGCCGATGTGTCCGCCGAGATCGCCGCCATCGGCCGGATGCAGGCGGTTGGCCTTCACTACCATCGCCATCGCGTTCCAGCGCATATAGGCGCGCAGTCGCTTTTCAATTTCCAGGTTGCCGGGCGAGTGCTGCTCCTGGTCCACCTCAATGGTGTTGACGTAGCCCGTGTTGGCCGAAAAAGGCATGTCGATGCTTTGCTGGCGCGCATGCTCCATCAGTTGCTCGAGCAGAAAATGCGCACGCTCCGGGCCTTCGCTTTCGATCACTGCCGAAAGCGCGTCCATCCATTCGCGGGTTTCCTGCGCGTCTTTGTCTGGCGCGCCGGTGTGTGCCGCATCGTTGGCGGCAGCAAGCAATTTGTCAGTACCCGCTTGCTCGGCATTGATCGGATTTGCAGCCATTTTTGTCTCCTGAAGAAAACGGTGAAACCGCAGGGCACCATGCCGCGTTGCGCATCACACTTGAATTTGCATGGAAATTAGACACTAAAGCCTAGTTTCTCATAGTATTTAAAAAATTTCAAATAGTGCTTATACATTTCATATTGAGAAATAGGAGCAAGCCGCGGCAGATTTGTGGTTGCCTGCCTTTTCAGCCAGCGCCGACCTCCTCGGCAACTCCTCTCCTGCAGGCAACAGCCCTTCCGTCGCGGGTTGCAGATGCGAGTCCTTTAAACTGGTGGGCCTACTTATGTCCACGCCCCTGCCCACTCCAGATCGAGCCGCCAGCACTGCGCCGCTGTCGTTGTGGCGACGCTGGTGGCGCCAGCAGTCGCCGTCGCGGCAAGACCGCTACATCACGCTGGGGCCGCTGTTCGCCGTGGTGCTTTTTCTCGCGGCGGTGGTGGCAGCCTTTGGCTACCTGCGCATTGAAGAGATCGACCGTGAACGGCAGGCCGTCAGGCGCGACGTGGAATATGCCCAGCAGCGGCTGCGGCTGCGCTTGCTGGAGCGTCAGGAGCAGCTGATGCGAATCGCGCGTGACGTCGCGAACCGCGAGGTTGATAGCGAAGAATTTATTGTTCAGGCCACTGCGCTGATCAATCAGTACCCGGAGCTGATGGCCGTGACCTGGGTCGATAGCAAAAAACGCGTCCGGAGCGCGTATGTGTCTTCCAGCGCGAACCTGGGCCAGGCTCGTACGTCTGGGGAGCCGTTCCAGCCCAGCGGCAACGACGGCACCTTTGAGCTGGCGCGTGATTTGCGCCAGCCGGTTTATTCCCGGCCCCTGTTGAACAAAGACGGCGGCGTCTACAGCACGCCGACGCTGCAACTGCAGGTGCCGATGGACGATCAGGGCAAGTTCGGTGGCGTCGTCATCGGCGAGTACTCCATCGACGGGCTGTTGCGTTTTGGCGTGCCGACTGAGGTGACTGCCAAATACGCCGTCACGCTGATCGACGACAAAAATCTGGTGCTGGCTGGCAACCTGCCGCCGCCGCGCAATCCGGCAGAGCGGCTGTTGCCCTGGTCCGAAGCCGCCGCCGAATACGAGATACCGGTGTCGCCCGTGGGCAATGGCCTGCTGATTCGCGCCGAGGGCTACCGCGCCTCGCTGGGCGTGGTGGGCAGCGGTTTTTTCTGGCTGGTAAGCGCCTTGAGTGCGCTGACGGTGTGGATGCTGCTGGGCACCTGGCGCCACACGCGCCGGCGTGTGCAGGCGCAGCAGGCGTTGATATCCGAAACCAACTTTCGGCGGGCCATGGAAAATTCCATGCTGACCGGCATGCGTGCGCTTGATCTGCAGGGCCGCATCACTTATGTGAACCCGGCCTTTTGCCAGATGACCGGCATGCAGGAAACCGAGCTCGTCGGCTGCACCGCACCATTTCCCTACTGGCCCGATGCAGATCTGGCGAGCCTGACCGCGCGGCTTCGGGATGAGTTGAGCGGGCACGCACCGCCGGGTGGCTTTGAGGTACGTGTCAAACGCAAGAACGGGCATATTTTTGACGCCCGCATGTACGTATCGCCGCTGATTGATCCACGCGGGCAGCAAACCGGCTGGATGACCTCGATGACCGACATCACCGAACCCAAGCGGGTGCGCGAAGAGTTGTCGGCCTCGTACGAACGTTTTACCACTGTTCTTGAAAGCCTTGATGCAGCGGTGTCCGTGGCACCGCTGGGCAGCGAAGAACTTCTATTTACCAATCGTTTGTATCGCTCGTGGTTTGGCGCTGCCGTGGCTGGGCACATGAATCTCATCGCGCAGGCCGGCGTGCCGGCGGCACATCCGACGGACGACGCGGCAGACGCTGTGGACGCGATGGCCGGCTTGCCGACCGATGCACTGACAGCGGCCCAGACCGAAAATGCCGAGATTCACGTACCCGAGCTGTCGAAGTGGCTGGAGGTGCGCTCGCGCTACCTGACCTGGGTTGATGGCCGGCTGGCGCAGATGGTCATTGCCACCGACATCACGCCGCGTCGCCATGCCGAGGAGCAGGCGGCGCTGCAAAACGAACGCGCGCAAACCGCCAGCCGGTTGATCACCATGGGCGAGATGGCGTCCAGCGTGGCGCATGAACTCAACCAGCCGCTGACGGCCATCAACAACTATTGCAACGGCATGGTGTCGCGCATCAAGGGCCAGCAGATCAGCAGCGAAGACCTGCTGGTGGCACTGGAAAAAACCGCCAAACAGGCGCACCGGGCCGGCCAGATCATCCAGCGTATCCGTTCGTTCGTGAAGCGCAGCGAACCTAACCGCAGCTACGCGAGCGTGGAGACCCTGGTCAGCAACGCCATGGAGCTGGCCGACATCGAGCTGCGGCGCCACCATGTGCGGCTGAGCCACTACATTGCCGCACGCCTGCCGCAGATCATGGTGGACCCGATTTTGATCGAGCAGGTGTTGATCAACCTGATGAAAAACGCCGCCGAATCGATAGCGCAAGCGCACCTGCCGGCGGCACGCCGCAGTGTTGAATTGCGGGTCGTTCCGAAGCGCATTGATGACCGGAAGGTGGTCGAGTTTTCGGTACTCGACTCCGGCCGCGGCCTGTCACCGGAAGTCAAGGCGCGTCTCTTTGAAGCCTTCTATTCCACCAAGGCCGAGGGCATGGGTATTGGGCTGAAGTTGTGCCGCAGCATTGTCGAGTCTCACCAGGGCAGGATGGAAGCCGAGAACCTCTACAATGGCGACGAGGTCGTGGGGTGCCGGTTTACCTTCTGGATTCCTGTGACGCCCCTGCTTTTGCCTGTGGCTGGCGCTCCTGATAACGTAGCATCCAGAAGCGCGGACCTTCATTGATGTTCATGGGTCTTCATTGATTGCTGTTTTAAAAGAAGTTCACGAAAGAAATTTGGCATGAGCTTGATTCCAAAAAAAGGTACGGTCTATGTTGTCGATGACGACGAAGGCGTGCGCGACTCGCTGCAGTGGTTGCTTGAAGGCAAGGACTACCGCGTGCGCTGCTACGACTCGGCCGAAACCTTTTTAAGCCGTTACGACGCGCGTGAAGTGGCCTGTCTGATCGTGGACATTCGCATGGCCGGCATGACCGGGCTTGATCTGCAGGACCGCCTCGTCGAGCGGAAATCGCCGCTGCCCATCGTCTTCATCACCGGCCACGGCGACGTACCGATGGCCGTGAACACGATGAAAAAAGGCGCGATGGACTTCATCCAGAAGCCGTTTCAGGAGGCCGAGCTGGTCAATCTGGTCGAGCGCATGCTGGAGCAGGCCAAGGAGGCGTTCGCCGGTCACCAGCAGTCTGCCAGCCGCGACGCGTTGCTGGCCAAACTCACTTCGCGCGAAGCGCAGGTGCTGGAACGCATCGTCGCGGGCCGGCTGAACAAGCAAATTGCCGATGACCTGGGCATCAGCATCAAAACGGTGGAGGCGCACCGCGCCAACATCATGGAAAAGCTCAATGCCAACACCGTCGCCGACCTGCTGAAAATCGCACTCGGCTCCAGCCCTTCACGGGCCTGAAAGTGGTTCGTGAGCAACCGCGTGGTTGCTCACCTTTTCATAGCTGCTTGCGCACGTATTTATTGGGCTAGCGGCATATTTCACCAGAAATTCGCACCATGACGGCCCAACTGATCGACGGCGTTGCGCTGTCCAAAAAACTGCGTGCAGATGTGGCTGTGCGCGCAGCCGCCCTGCGCGCACGAGGTGTGGTGCCAGGGCTGGCTGTGGTGCTGGTCGGCGACCACCCGGCCAGCCAGGTGTATGTCCGCAACAAGGTCAAGGCCTGCGAAGACAGCGGCCTGCATTCGGTGCTGGAATGCTACCCGACCACGCTGGCCGAAGCCGAATTGCTCGGCCGGATCGACGCCCTGAACCGCGACCCGGCCATTCATGGCATTCTGGTTCAGCTGCCCCTGCCAGCTCACATTGACGCGCACAAGGTCATCGAGGCGATTTCCCCGGCGAAAGACGTGGACGGCTTTCATGTGGCCAGCGCCGGCGCGCTGATGGTCGGCCAGCCCGGCTTCTGGCCCTGCACGCCCTACGGCTGCATGAAGATGCTCGAAAGCATCGGCTACGACCTGCGCGGCAAGCACGCCGTCGTCATCGGCCGCAGCAACATCGTCGGCAAACCCATGGCGCTGATGCTGCTGCAAAAAAACGCCACCGTCACCGTGTGCCACAGCGCCACGCAAAACCTCAAGGCGCTAACACTACAGGCCGATGTGGTGGTGGCGGCAGTGGGCAAACGTAATGTGCTGACAGCCGACATGGTCAAGCCCGGTGCGGTGGTGATCGACGTAGGCATGAACCGCAATGACGAAGGCAAGCTCTGCGGCGACGTCGACTTTCAAGGCGTCAGGGAAGTCGCCGGCTACATCACCCCGGTGCCTGGCGGCGTGGGGCCGATGACGATCACGATGCTGCTGGTCAATACGCTTGAGGCGGCTGAGCGCTGCTGAAAGAAATACGGGGGCATCCAACGCCCAGGTAGCTCTTAAAAACATAGTAATTTGAGGCGATTGAATACCTTGTCAAATGGGCCCCAAAGCGACGCATTCTTCTACGGCGCCGTCTTGAGCGCACCAGCATCACTGCTGCATGTTGCCATCGTTACAGGCGGCGCCAGGTGGTACCGGTTTTTTGGAGCGGGCAGGAGATTTGTGAAGGCCGCCGAACAAGGGCACGGTCGGCACGATGTGGTCACATTGGGAATCGCCGTCGTCCTGGCGGTGTGGGCGGCTTACGCGCTGTCTGTATTGGGTTTGAATCTGTTCTGGATCAACCCGCTGCCTGCGTACAAAGTCGTGCTTAGCCCTATTACTGCCGCATATTTACTGCGGGGTGTGGCAGGGTTTTTATTCCTGATGGTGCCGCAGCGCAGGCACAGCAAGCGGTTGATCGTGGTCAGCTCATTCATCTGCCTTGGCATTGGCGTGGTGCATGGCGTTGGTCTTTGGGAGCTGTTGACCGTAGAGTTTTGAAGAGTCTCGTTCGATTCAGGTTGCAGCCTGAACAGAGGATTCAAAGTTCTCCTGCATGCCGACATGCCACTGATTGCCTTTTTTTGGCTCGGCGCATCTTCGGGTCACGACCATGGCTCTTGTATCTGGTCAAGCTGGGCGCGGCAATCAAGGTGGCATCGACCAGCGTGCCCTGAGCAAAGTCGGTGAATAATTTCGCGCTTCCTTAGGGGTTTGCACTGACCTGCAGGTACGCCATGCAAAGTTAGCCTTTGTATTGATCACATGTCTGGTTAAATCAGCGTAGCAACGCTGGCCACCGGCAGGACGGCAACGACGACCAGCAGGACTGGCACTGGTTTTTCCTCAAGCAAGAAAACACAAAGGAGACCTTATGAAAAAGTTCAGTGTTCTTTTCTCCGCAGTCTGCGTCGCTGCCGGACTCGCCGCTGCGCCGGCGCTCGCGCAAACGAAGCCGATCCGCATCGGCGTTCCCACCGCGATGCAGTTGCAGGTCGGACGCGACACGCAGGACGCGCTGAAAATGGCGATTGACGACATTAACGCCAAGGGTGGCGTGCTCGGCCGAAAGCTTGAGATGGTGGTCGCCGACGAGACCGAGAACCCCGAGACCGGCATCAGCGCAATCAAGAAGCTGACGGCCGACGAGAAGGTTGACGTGCTGATCGGCGGGTACACCAGCGGCGTCACGCTGGCCCAGTTGCCGCACATCTCGGCCGCCAAGACCATCTACCTGGGAGTCGGCGCGGCATCACCCTCGACCAATGCCAAGGTGAAGACCGACTATGACAACTACAAGTACATCTTCCGCGTCGGGCCGCTCAACGCCGCCCACCAGGCTCGCCAGCTGACTGTCTTCATCTCGGACTTCGTCAAAGGTGAACTTGGCATCAGCAAGGTCGCGATCGTCGGTGAAAACGCGAAGTGGGTGCAAGACCTGGTGCCATTGCTGAAAAAGGGCGCTACCGAGGCCGGCGCCGACGTTCGGGCGACCGAGTTCTTCGACGCGCAGACCTCTGACTTTTCGCCGCTGTTCTCCAAGATCAAGGACTCGGGCGCGCAGTTCATGGTGGTTGTGCTGTCGCACGCTTCGAGCGACATCTTCGCCAAGCAATGGTACGACTCGCGTTTTCCGATGCCTTACGGCGGTATTGACGTAAAAAGCATGGATGGCGACTTCTGCGAGCGCATCGGCGGCAAGTCGGTGGGCCAGATGGCCGCCAACTTCGCGGTGCGGGCGCCGCTCACGCCCAAGACCATTCCGTTCTTCGACGAGTTCAGGAAGCGCACCAGCCGCTCGCCGGTGTACACCGCCTTCGGCGCGAACGACGCCGTGTACATCTACGCCGACGCGGTCAAGCGGGCCGGCAGCACCGACACGAACGCGGTGATCAAGGAGCTCGAAAAGACCAGCTATGTCGGCATCCCGGGCACCATCGAGTTTGACGACACGCACGACGTCAAGCCCGGCACCGCCACCTACAAGGGGCCGGCCCTTTTGCTGGCGCAGTGGCGCGAAGGCTGCAAGCGCGAGGTGATCCATCCGAAGGTGATGCGCACCGCGGACTTCGTCTACCCGGCCTGGGTCAAAAAATAGTCCGGCTAATTTTGAATCCGCATCCCGTCCTCGGCGGCGCCACGTCATCACGCGGGAAGCTTTACGGGGGCAAGCATGCTTGAAATTTTGATTGTCGGCGCGGTGAGCAGCGCCATCTATGCAATGCTCGCGGTCGGGTTCACGCTCATCTTCGGCGTCGCCAGGATTCTGAACCTCGCCCATGGTTCTTTCTATGCGCTCGGGGCTTACGGTGCCTACTTTTTCACCACGCACCTGAAGCTGCCGCTGCTGCCGGCTGCCTTGCTCGCGATCGCCCTGGTGGCGCTGTTTGGCATTGTGGTCGAGCGGGTGCTGATCCGGCCGATGCGAAAGTCGCAACTAGCGATGCTGATGATCACGCTCGCGGTGGCGCTGGTGATCGAGCAGGTGCTGTTCCTGACCTTCGGATCGGAATACCGCAACGTACCGGCCTTTATCGACACCAAGTTCACGATTGGCGGAGTCGACGTCGGCGGCGCGCGCCTGCTTGCGCTGGGCGTCGGGGTCGTGTTGATCGCCGCGCTGTGGCTTTTCATCCAGCGTACCCGGCTCGGTTCGGCCATCCTCGCGATCTCGCAAGACCCGGTGGCGGCGCAGTACATGGGGATCCCGAGCGACCGTATCTTCGCTGTCGTGATGGGCATCTCGGCCGCCCTGGCGGCGGCGGCCGGTGTGCTGGCCGGGCCCTTCCTGACCGTGCAACCGACGATGTGGCTGCTGCCCATCGTGAAGGCTTTTGCGATTGTCGTGGTCGGCGGACTCGGCTCAATACCGGGCAGCATCCTGGCGGCGCTGATGCTGGGCTATGCGGAGACCATCGTCGCCTACATGATTTCGAGCTCATGGACCGAAATCGTCTCGGTGCTAGCCACGCTCTCGATGCTGATGTTCCGCCCGGCCGGCATCTTCGGTCGACGCGCGGCGTTCTGAAATGAAACGCCTCCACGCTCACTTCCTTCGCTGTCCCCCAAGGGGGCGCTCCGTCCCCTCGGGGCGGCCCGGCGGGCCCTGACATGTTCAACAAACCTATCGATCTCGCGGGTGCCGCCGCCTTTGTCGCCTTCATGGCCTTGCTGCCGCTGGTCTTCGGCGGCAACTACCTGATCGGCGTACTGACCGTCAGCGTGATCTACGGCATCTGGGCCGTGACCTGGGACTTCATGTCAGGCCTTACCGGGCGCGAGAACTTCGGCCACAGCCTGTTCATTGGCGTCGGCGCCTACACCGCCGGGTTCATGAATACGAGCTTCGGCTTCAACGGCTGGTGGAGCCTGCCGGCTGCGATGCTGGTGGCGGTGCTGTTCGCGCTGTTGATCGGCCTGCCGACGCTGCGCCTCAAAGGCCCCTACTTCGCGCTGGCGATGCTGTCGGGTGCGGTGATCATGCAGCGGCTGATGCTGATTTTCTGGGAGCACACCGGCGGCGAGGAAGGTATCAACGGCCTGACGCCGCTGATCCAGTCGCAGCTGGGCTTCTACTACTTCGCCCTCGGCGCGCTGGTGGCCATTACCGCCTTGCTGCTGGCGCTGGCGCGTTCGCATTGGGGGCTGATCCTGCGCGCGATCCGCGGCGACGAAGCGACCTGCCAGGCGGCCGGCATCAACGTCACTTTCTACAAGATCGCCTCGCTGGTGATCAGCGCCGCGTTTGCCGGCGCTGGAGGCGCGATGTATGCGCACTACCAGCTCCAGGTCAGCCCGCAGCTGTTTGCCGTCGTCACCTCGATCACCATCATCACGATGGTTTATGTCGGCGGCATGGCCAGCATCTACGGGCCGGTGGGCGGCGCGATCCTGCTGGTGCTGCTCACTGAACTGCTGCGCAACTTCGGCGAGTGGCGGTTGATGATCTACAGCTGCACCCTGATCCTGATTCTGTTCTTCCTGCCCAATGGTCTGATCGCGCCGACGTGGCGGCGCTTCAAGGCTGCATGGGGGCGCGGAGCATGAGTGTCTTGCTGGAAGTCTCGGACCTCAACAAACACTTCGGCGGCCTGCATGCCGTGAAGAATGTGTCGTTGTCGGTCGAGCGCGGCGAGATCGTCGGTATCCTCGGTCCAAACGGGGCTGGCAAAACCACCTTGTACAACCTGCTGACCGGGTTCATTGCGCCAGATGCCGGAGCCCGTATCGTCTTCGAGGGCCGCTCGCTGCTGGGCTTGGCGCCGCACCGTATCGCCAGGCTCGGCATCTCGCGCACCTTCCAGTTATGCCGGCCGTTCATCGGCATGAGCGTGCTCGAAAACGTCATCGTCGGCGCGCTCGGATCCAACCGTGGCCACGGCGCCGATGTCGAGACGCGGGCACAGGCGCTGCTGGGGCGGGTCGGCCTCGCTGGCAAAGAGCGGGTGCCGGTGGAGGTGCTCTCCTATGGCGACCAGCGACGCCTGGAGATCGCGCGCGCGCTCGCTGCCAAGCCGTCGCTGCTGCTGCTCGACGAACCGTTCGCCGGACTGGGCAGCGGCGAGATTGAAGATCTATCGGCGCTGATCCGGCAGGTTCACGTTGAAGAGGGCCTCACCGTGGTCTTGATCGAACACAAGCTGCGCGAATTCATGCGCCTGGTCGGACGCGTCATCGCACTCGATTTCGGCGAGGTGATTGCCCACGGTTCGCCGGAAGACATCGTGCGCCACCCCGCCGTCATCGAGGCCTATATTGGCCGCGGCAACGCAGTAGAGACGGAGCCGACCCATGCTGCTTGAGCTGCGCAACCTGTCGGTCTCCTACGGCAAGGCGGTGGCGCTCGAAAACGTCTCGCTACACGTCGCCGAAGGCGAGTTCGTTGCCGTGCTCGGCCCCAACGGGGCAGGCAAGAGCACGCTGCTGAAGGCGATTTCGCGCTCTCAGGCATCCACCGGTACGCTCGAGTTTCGGGGTGAATCGCTGCAGGGTCACCCGGCCCACACGGTGGTCGGCAAAGGCATCTGCCACTGCCCGGAGGGGCGCCGGCTGTTTCCGGAACTCACGGTGCTGAAGAACCTGATGCTCGGCGCCTACTTGCGGCGCGACGCTGCAGCAGTCGCGGCCGACCTGGCCGTTGTGTACGGCCTGTTCCCAATTCTGGAGGAGCGCGGTCCGCAAATCGTCAGCACGCTCTCCGGGGGCCAGCAGCAGATGGTAGCGATCGGCCGGGCGCTGATGGGTAAACCAGCGCTTCTGCTGCTCGATGAGCCTTCGGTGGGTATCGCTCACCGCCTGAAGGTGGAGATTTTCGATGCTATCAAACGCATCCAGCAGGGCGGATGCGCAATCCTCATGGCCGAACAGGATGCGCAGTCGGCGCTGCGCATTGCAGACCGCGTCTATGTGTTGGAGAACGGCAGTGTCGCGCGCAGCGGTAGTAGCGACACGCTACGCGATGACGACCATATTCGCAGAATTTATCTGGGCGTTTAAGGAAAGCTTGGGGACGCGCAGATTTATTCAGCGCGGTTCGGGACTACCTGGCTTTAGGCGCTCCACTGCGCTGGGTCACTGCGTTAGTTCTCTTGCAAATATATCCGCTATTGGCTGCAAAAACCGCCCTGTAGCCCATCCCATGCCAGGCGCCGCGATTCCATGTGAATAAACCCGCGCTTCCTTAACTTTCTACCTCTGCGCTACTCGGCGTACTCTGCGCCGTTGCGGTAACAGTAGCCGCTTGCGCACCCAATCGCCAAAGCGCCAACCCGGCACAAAGCCACTGCCCCAGATACATCACGCTGCCGAGTCCGTGCCAAAGCTTTAAATTGCCCCCGTCGGCTCTCGCGTTGACGATTCTGGGCGCTACACCAAACTCGACCAGCACCGCCAGCAGCAGTCCAGCTACTATGAATTTAATAGCTGGTTGCGCAGGTAATACGGCGGCTAGAGCGTCTTTTTTATTGGAAACCAGCAGCAGAAGCATAGCGCAGGCAATGCCGAGCCAGGTTTGCGCCGTGAACAGCTTCGCGGCCATGGCGCCCGCTGCGGCAGGGCTCGGCATGTGTGTGAACAGCAACGGTACGACCACGAAACCAAGACCCGTCAGGCTGCCCCACCAGAGGGCAGCCAGCATGAGACTCAGACGTCGTTTCACAAATCTGCCCGGATTTAGATGTACATCACCGCGATGATTTCGTAGCGCTTCAAACCGCCCGGCGCCTGCACCTCGGCGGTGTCGCCTTCGTTCTTGCCGATCAGCGCGCGTGCAATCGGCGAGCCGATGTTGACCCGGCCGTGCTTGATGTCGGCCTCGTCCTCGCCGACGATCTGATACGTGACTTTGTCGCCGGAATCTTCGTCCTGCAGCTCTATCGTCGAGCCGAAAACCACCTTGCCACCAGCATCCAGTTCGGACGGATCAATGATCTGCGCAGCTGACAATTTGCCTTCGATTTCCTGAATTCGGCCCTCGATGAAGCCCTGACGATCCTTGGCGGCGTCGTATTCAGCGTTCTCACTCAAGTCGCCCTGCGCCCGGGCTTCCGAGATCGAATTAATAACCCACGGCCGCTCGACAGTTTTCAGTTTGTGCAGCTCGGCCTTGAGGCTTTCGGCGCCGCGTTTGGTAATGGGAATGGTTGCCATGTTTTTTTGCTCCTGCAAAAGCGAAACCGCCACCAGTCACCTGGCGGCGGCGTGTTTAATCAAAAATTAAGTTTAATGCAAATACGGCATCAAAGGCGCTGTCAGGAGCCTGCGTCGAGGGCTCAGACAAGCTGAGCGTGCATCTCCTGCACCGATATCACTCCTAGATTGTCCAAATGCTTCATGCCCTCAACCGCTGCTTCGGCACCCGCAATCGTCGTGAAGGTAGTGACCCGCGCCAGCAACGCTGACGTGCGAATCTGCCGCGAATCAGCAATCGCGTTGCGGCGCTCTTCCACCGTGTTGATGACCAGTGCAATTTCGTTGTTCTTGATCATGTCAACGATGTGCGGCCGGCCTTCGGTGACCTTGTTGACGACCATGCATTTGACGCCTGCGGCCTGGATAGCGGCCGCCGTGCCTTTGGTGGCTACGACGTCAAACTTCATCGCCGCCAGCGCGCGTGCAACACCCACTGCACGGGCCTTGTCGTTATTTTTCACCGTCAGAAAGACCTTGCCCGACGTGGGAAGCTTGGTTCCGGCTCCCAGTTGCGACTTCACGAAAGCCTCGCCAAACGTCTTGCCAACGCCCATCACTTCGCCGGTTGATTTCATCTCGGGGCCGAGAATCGTATCGACACCTGGAAACTTCACGAACGGAAACACCGCCTCTTTCACGCTGAAATACGGCGGCGTCACCTCATGCGTAATGCCCTGCGATGCCAGCGACTGGCCGACCATGCAACGAGCCGCTACCTTGGCCAGCTGAATGCCGGTGGCTTTGCTGACAAAGGGCACCGTGCGTGAGGCGCGCGGGTTGACCTCCAGCACGTAAATCACATCCTTGCCATCGATGTTCTGGATAGCGAACTGCACGTTCATCAGGCCGACGACGTTGAGGGCTCGCGCCATCGCGGCGGTCTGGCGCTTGATCTCGGTCACCGTATCAAAGCTCAGCGAATACGGCGGCAGAGAGCAAGCCGAATCGCCGCTGTGAACGCCAGCCTGCTCAATGTGTTCCATCACGCCGCCGATGAAGGTGGCACCTTCCGCATCACGGATGCAGTCCACATCGCATTCGATGGCATCGTTTAAAAAGCGGTCGAGCAACACCGGCGAGTCATGGCTGACCTTCACGGCCTCTCGCATGTAGCGTTCGAGGTCGCGTTGCTCATGCACGATTTCCATCGCGCGCCCACCCAGTACATAGCTGGGACGGACAACGAGCGGATAGCCAAGCGCAGCAGCCTTTTCAAGCGCTTCCGGCTCGGTGCGCGCGGTGGCGTTCGGTGGCTGGCGCAGTTTGAGCTCGTGCAGCAGCTTCTGGAAGCGCTCACGGTCTTCCGCCGCGTCAATCATGTCGGGCGAGGTGCCAATGATGGGCACGCCATTGGCTTCCAGATCAAGCGCCAGTTTCAACGGCGTCTGGCCGCCGTACTGAACAATCACACCGAACGGTTTTTCCTTGTCAACGATTTCCAGCACGTCTTCCAGCGTCAATGGTTCGAAATACAGGCGGTCGCTGGTGTCGTAATCGGTAGAAACCGTTTCCGGATTGCAGTTGACCATGATGGTTTCAAAGCCGTCTTCGCGCAGGGCCAGCGCCGCATGAACGCAGCAGTAGTCGAACTCGATGCCCTGCCCGATGCGGTTGGGCCCGCCACCGAGCACCATGATTTTTTTGTTGCTGGTGGGCGCGGCCTCGCACTCGCTTCCTTCGGCTTCGTAGGTCGAATACAGGTAGGCGGTGTTGGTCGAAAACTCGGCCGCGCAGGTGTCTACCCGCTTGTAGACCGGTCGCACACCCAGCACCAGGCGCCGGTCGCGAATCGCGGTGTCGGTGGTCTTGAGTTGCTTGGCAAGTCGGCGGTCAGAAAATCCTTTTTGCTTCAACGCCCGCAGCGTGGCAGCGTCAATGCTGTCGATGGAGGTGGTTTCCAGCTCGAGTTCAATCTTCACGATCTGCTCGATCTGCACCAGAAACCACGGGTCAATCTTGGTCAGCGCGAAAACTTCATCCACGCTCATGCCGAGCGCAAACGCGTCGCCCACGTACCAGATGCGGTCCGGGCCAGGCGCGCCGAGTTCTTTTTCCAGCACTTCGCGGTCCTGCGTTTTTTCGTTCATGCCGTCGACGCCGACTTCGAGACCGCGCAGTGCTTTCTGAAATGATTCCTGGAAGGTCCGGCCCATCGCCATGACTTCACCGACCGACTTCATCTGCGTCGTCAGGCGTGAATCAGCAGTGGGGAACTTCTCGAACGCAAAGCGCGGAATCTTGGTGACGACATAGTCGATGCTGGGCTCAAAGCTGGCGGGCGTCGCGCCACCGGTAATTTCATTGCGCAGCTCGTCCAGCGTGTAGCCGATGGCGAGCTTGGCTGCGACCTTGGCGATCGGGAATCCGGTGGCCTTGGAAGCCAACGCCGACGAACGCGATACGCGCGGATTCATCTCGATCACGACCATGCGGCCATCAACAGGGTTGATGGAAAACTGGACGTTGGAGCCGCCGGTATCAACACCGATTTCGCGCAGCACCGCCAGTGACGCATTGCGCAAAATCTGGTATTCCTTGTCGGTCAGCGTCTGCGCCGGTGCGACCGTGATCGAGTCGCCGGTGTGCACGCCCATCGGGTCCAGGTTTTCGATCGAGCAGACGATGATGCAGTTGTCCGCCGTGTCGCGCACCACCTCCATCTCGTACTCTTTCCAGCCCAGCAACGACTCTTCAATCAGCAACTCGCTGGTCGGCGAGGCTTCGATGCCGCGTTTGCAGATGACTTCAAACTCTTCGGAGTTGTAGGCAATGCCGCCGCCGGTGCCGCCCAGCGTGAAGCTGGGGCGAATCACCGTTGGAAAGCCCAGTGTTTT